>JAAYRD010000094.1 GCA_012518955.1 Tissierellia bacterium
CATACTATAATATTTATTTAATATATCGTATAATGTCTCCATCCCAAATTCTTCTTTTATTTCGTTTAGGAATACAGCACCCTTTACATATACTAAAAGTCCATAATCTTCCCAGCCTTCAAATTGATCTAATGGTTTATTTACTATACTATTGGTAGCTAAGTATTCCTTCCCGTAGTCATAGGGTGTTTGAAAATTATAATCATAATAATCCTCTCCTCTTTTCTCTCCATATCTATTAGCCATATATATTACTTCCGAATAACTAGCAAGAGCCTCATCCAACCAAGCTTCATCTATCTGATCGTTACCCACTATCCCATACCACCATTGATGTGCCGTTTCATGGACAATTACCTGTTCCAAAGCTTCCCTATAATGTGAGCTAAAATAATCCTTATTTATAAATACTATTCCTGGATATTCCATGCCAGTTGGAAATTCCGTCATTACTATAGAATATTGGCCATAAGGATATTTTCCAAATATTCTATTAAATATTTCCATACTATCTATCCCCACTCCAATAGCAAAATCCACCATATTTGGCTTATCTTCCATAAAATATAGCTTAACCATAGTCCCATCTATCTCCAGCTCTTTAACCGAAAATTTAGGACTGGCTACCCAAGCAAAATCTCTAGTTAACCTGCTTTCAATATTATATATCCTTTTCTTGCCCTTAGTTTTTTTAGAAATAATATTACCCGTAGATGCAATTTCCATATCTTTTGTAGTCTTAATAGTTATATCATAGTTGCTTACATTGCTATAAAAGGGATCCCCTATACTATAATAAGGGTCCAAGTTCCAACCGGTGTCATCATATACACAGGCTATTGGATACCAATTACCAAAATTAAATACATCTTCTCCATATCCAAATCTATCTATGTTTAAAGGAAGTTTTACATCGTATTTAAAATCTATTTCTGTTTTTTCACTTGGTTGTAATGGAGTCTCTAGTTCTAATTTCAAAATAGTACCCCCTACACCTTCTATTTTAAAATCCATTTCCCTCTTATCTATTTTCACTTCTTCTATTTCCATATCCCCAGCTTCATATTCTTCTTTGGATACCGTTGTCATATCGAATAAGATAGGGGCTGTTTCTATAGATCTATATGCATTGGGATATATGTGGAAGTAGACATCTTCTAACTCTTCTCCTGTATTATTTACATAGGTAACTCTTTGATTAGCTGTATAGGATTTACTTATAGGATCAAAATCTACCTCAATTTTATAATGATCGATTTCATCCAAGTTTACACCATTGTAATCATCGACTATAAGGGTAGGTGATTGTTTTATTTTTCCCCTACAGCCGGTTATGCTAAGTATCAAAATAAATATTAATATAATATATAGACCTTTATGTCTTCTCAAAATTTTTATACCTCCTAAATTTTTGTTCATACTATATTCATATCTATATTGGGATTAAAATATTATAGTTATTTCTTTCTTGCCTATAAAAAAGACTAGAATCAACCTTCAAGTTAATCCTAGTCTTAAATTCAATATTGATAATATTGTCCACTTATTTCGTTATCCTTTCAAGTCCTCTAGTATATGGACGTAGAGCCTCAGGAATCAGAACAGATCCATCTTCTTGTTGACAATTTTCTAAAATAGCGGCCAAAGTTCTACCAACTGCTAACCCTGAGCCATTTAATGTATGAGCAAATTCAACTTTTTTATTAGCCTTTCTTCTAAATCTGATATTAGCTCTCCTAGCTTGATAATCCTCAAAATTACTACAGGAGGATATCTCTACATACCTTCCATAGCTTGGCATCCAAACCTCTAAATCATAAGTCTTAGCTGAAGAAAATCCTAAGTCTCCTGTGCTTAGCATTGCCACCCTATAGGGCAATCCCAATCTTTTTAATATCTCCTCTGCGTTGTTTGTAAGCTTTTCCAATTCATCATAGGAATCTTCTGGCAATGAGAATTTAACCAATTCTACTTTATCAAATTGATGATTTCTAATAAGCCCTCTAGTATCTCTACCAGCAGATCCTGCTTCTTGTCTAAAACATGGGGTATATGCAGTATAATATGCTGGTAACATATCTTCGTCCAGTATTTCATTTCTATAAATATTTGTAAGAGGTACTTCTGCCGTAGGAACTAAGAAATAGTCCTTGCTAGGTATATGGAACATATCCTCTTCAAATTTAGGTAGCTGTCCTGTACCAATCATACTATCCCTATTCACCATAAATGGAGTGCCCATTTCTACATATCCATGATCTACTACATGGAGATCTATCATGAAGTTGATCAAAGCCCTTTCAAGTAATGCCCCAGCTCCCTTAAATAGGGTAAACCTTGCTCCAGTAAGTTTGGAAGCCCTTTCAAAATCCAATATATCTAAATCCGCTCCTATATCCCAATGAGCTTTCGGTTCAAAGTCGAATTGGGTAGGTTCTTTCCATCTTCTTACTTCTACATTATCCTCATCTGTCTCACCCTCTACTACAGATTCATGAGGAGTATTAGGAATATTAAGTAAATGATCTTTTAATTCAATATCTATTTCCTTAACATCCACATCTAAATCCTTAATCTTGGCGGATAACTCCTTCAATTCCGCTAACAAAGATTCTGTATCCTTCCCTTCCTTTTTCAACTTTGGAATCTCTTTGGATACCGAATTTTGTTTGGCCTTCATCTCTTCTACTTGGGTTAGTATATTTCTTCTTTTCTTATCTAACTCTAATACTTTGTCAATAGGAAAATTGCCATGACGTTTATCTAAAGCTTTCTTCACCTTTTCTGGTTCTTTTCTTATTCGTCTAATATCTAACATCTTTATACCTCCTATATCTTGAATTTCCTGATAAAAAAACTCTCAATCCCTAAAACATTAGGGACGAGAGTATTCCCGCGTTGCCACCCTAGTTAACCTTTCGGTTCCCTTAGATTATTAATAGCTCCAGGCTGGATTCAATAACGAGTCTTACCAATTTCCACCAACCATTGGCTCTCTTAAAAGACTTAGCTATCTACTATTTCCTTTCTTCGCTAATATGTAAATTTTGATAGATAGTATATCATATTTCTAAGAAAATATCAATTTTTTATTTTTTGCTGTATAAACTAAAGCTCCATATCGCCAAATTTTATATATCCTCTATTCCTCATCCATTCGGATATTACAAAGGAAATAACTCCTGGTAATATGAAATGCATTAATAATATGCTAATAAATGTCTTTGGTGTAGAACCCATGGTTTCAATTACTGCAAATTGTCCTACAAATCCACTAGTACCCATACCCGCTCCCACCATATTACTTTCCATTTTAAGCATTGTAGTAGAAATAGGTCCTAAAATGGCAGATGCAATTGTAGGTGGTATCCATATTCTAGGATTCTTTATTATATTTGGAATTTGCAACATGGAAGTACCTACTCCCTGAGCTATAAAACCTCCAATTCCATTTTCTCTATAAGATGATACGGCAAAACCTATCATCTGAGCAGCACAACCTACAGTACTAGCCCCTGCAGCTAAACCGCTGAGCCCCAAGGATATGGCTAGGGCAGCACTGCTAATTGGTAAAGTCAGTATTATCCCCATCAATACAGATACTATTATACCCATAGGGATAGGCTGTAACTCTGTAGCTTTATTTATGACATTTCCCACTACCGTCATAAAAGAGCTCATAACAGGCCCTATGTATTTTCCTGCTAAACCTCCTATTAAAATAGTGGCTAAAGGAACCAGCACAATATCCACTTTAGTCTTACCACTTATTCTTTTGGAAAACTCTGCTCCTAATAAAGCAGCAATGAAAGCTCCTACCGGTTCTCCTACCTGAATGGATACATTTCCACCATCACTTATAATTGTTCCTGCTCCAATTGCTCCAGTTATTACAGAAGCAAATATGGCTAATGGTGGAGCTCCTATACTATAGGCAACTCCTGCACCTATTGCAGGCCCCATAAGCATTTGAGCTATTTGACCAAAATTAATCATTGTATCCATATTAAAAAAAGTTCCCAATTGCTTAATGATAAGACCTATTAATAACGAAGAAAAAAGCCCTAAGGCCATTCCATTGAGTATCTTGACAAAGTAGTTCCTTATATTTCCTCTTTTAGTTTCCACTTTTACACCTCTTTTGTATTTAGATATCCTATATCCCCATATACATTGTTATAATGTCCATATAAATATATCATCTCAATACTATTCTATCAAGTATGGTTTCCTCAAAAAAACTCTTTATTCTAAAACTTTTTCTCTTTTCCTTAACTTACACTTGACAAGCCTTAGTTTATATAATAATATAAATTGTGGTTTCGTTTTTATTAGAATATAGTTTACATATGGCCCCATGGTCAAGCGGTTAAGACATCGCCCTTTCACGGCGGTATCCGGGGTTCGAGTCCCCGTGGGGTCACCAAATAAAAGTGTCCAAGACAACTGTCTTGGACTTTTTATTTAGCTTCCCATTTATAATATCTTAGATCTGGTCCATAAAATTTTAAGGGAATAAACTTTTCCAATATCCTTGAAAAAACCCTATCCGTATAGATTTCAGATATTTCTTTCGGTGTTAAATTAGTAGATATTATGGTTTTAGTACCATTGATTAATCTGGTATTGACTATATTAAAAATCTCTGCATTGGTAAATGCATTGGATAGTTCTGTACCTAGGTCATCTATTATCAAAAGATCTGCATCAAACAATATATCGTATTCAAAATCCTTGAAACGGCTAGTATCTTTCCCAAATCTACGTTTTTCTATAATATCTAGTATTGTAAAGGCTGTTTGATATATTACTATTTTATTCATATCCAATAAAGACTTCGCTATACAATTGCACATAAATGTTTTTCCTAGACCTGTACTTCCATAAAACAATAGATTTTCATCGTTTTCCTCATTGAAATTATTTATAAAATCTACACATATACCTGAGATAGTTTTCATATTATCCCTAGGAGTTATGCTTTCTCCTTCATAGGGTTCATCGGGAAATACTTTTATATTAAAGGTTTGGAAATTTTCCCTGTCTAAAACATTTTCTATATTAGACATCTTATAAGCTCTCATAATCAACGCTTGTTTTAAACAGTTACATTTTGTTCCATCTTCTAAATAACCATTATCTTCACATATATCGCATTCATATTTAATGTCTAAATAGTCTAATGGAATATTATTTTCTGTAAGCAAATAAGCCTTTTCCATATTTAACTTTTCAATTTCTTTTTTAACTTTAATTAAATTCTGTTCATAGTTCTCAGGATTTTCAATCATGGCTTTGGACATAGATAATCCCGTTTTCCATATCTCTTTATCTATAGTTCGTATTCTAGGGACCTTCTTGTAAACCTGTGCTTTTTTTAAATTCTGCTCCTGATTAGCCCTATCCCTTTTTTTCTCATATTCCATTAAAATTTCCTTTAATACTTGACCATACATTATTTAACTTCCCTTCTTATCTTTGAATAATATTCTTCCCGTTTTCTCCGTGCAATACCCTCCAACTCTTCAGCTGTATAATTGGAAGTTCTTTGTTCAAAGTTATGAAACCTAGTTTGAGCAGCCTTAGCCCTTTTCACAGTTTTATTTTTATTAGTATAACCCTTTCTTTCAGGTTTTTTATCCTTTTCTTCTATTTCATCAAAAGTTCTAATTCCTTTATTATACCAAGAAGTCAAAACACCATCTATATAATTTATGCTTGGATTGGAGGTCTTTTTAGAACTTTCACATCCTTTAAGAACCATATCCATTGTGAATTTATACTCTTCAAACCATTTATCCATAACATCGGTTTCACCCTTGGTAGGAAGTCTGTTTCCATAGCCCAAATGTTTTGTTATCTGTTCATATCTATAATATTTTTCATCCGTCAATCTAAAATGTTCTTGTAAGGCTTCCATATTGGTTATACCTTTATCATACCAATTTCTTATTATGCCGCCTATATAGCCAATATGTCTTTTTCCTTTTTTCTCTACAGAATAGAAAAAGGCTTTTACTATTATATCTGGATTCATATTATAGTTATGTATCCACTCTAATATCTTTTGTTTTTCATTAGGTACTAGCTGTCTTCTCATAATATAATCGATAGAATTGAACATTTCATTTATAGCTGGGATATTATTCGCATCTACTAGATCTTTTACAGAACATGTATAGGATATGGTTTTAGCTTCCTCTTCTATATTTATTGGTTTATAATTATTCTTTATATAGAGTTGCTTTAAGTTTAAAAATTTCACCTTATAATCAAATTTATTATCTGCATCCCCTGGTATCTTTTCTATTATCCCCTTATCTTCCCAAAAATCCCATGCATTTAATACATCTGTTAGCGGTATATCTAAATGTTTGGCTATGGTATTGTTGCTTACCTCAATATTGTTATCCTTATCGCGAGCATTCTTATATCCTAAAAGATAAACCTTAACATAGGTTCCATTGGCCATAGGCATATAATCATTTATAAATATATTCTCAATAGGCGTATCCCCTAAATCCATATCCGTCGTTTCAATAGTAAAGTTCATATTTTCACCTCTATACTCACTATTTGTCCAAAATCCTTCAGCCATTTGTATTAATATTCTATATCACTAAAGGATTATAACCAAATGTCAATCAATATTACAATTTATATTTTATATGCCTTCCTATCTATTTTCATTTTGTAAATATAATTATATATCTTTCCCTCCACTATTTCAAAAGAAGAATTCTCTTGTAGAAAATACTCATTTGTTCTATCTATTTTTTGATCAAAGAATAAGTCTAGATATTTTTCAACTATATAAAACCCACTCTTACTATAGCATTTGATAGCTCTTTTATTAAACTTAGCTACCTCTAAATACATGGTCCTCATTTTCATCTCATTAAAATAGTATTCTAAATAAGTGGTAATGGTTTCGGTGCCATAGCCTTGGTTTATATAATTAGGATCAAATACTATCCCTAATACAGCATCCTTCCACAATCTCCTTATCCTCTTAATACCCATATACCCAATAAGCCTATGATCCTTATTAAAAACACTATAATATTTTTTATTGCTCCTACCAGTTTTATAACTATACCATTCCCTAATTTCCTCATGGGTTAATGGTGGTAAATTATAGTCAAAAAATAGAGGGTTATCATGCTTCCCCCAATCCATCATGGAATAAACATCTTTTAACTTCATAGGGG
Organism: Tissierellia bacterium; assembly: GCA_012518955.1. Taxonomy (GTDB): domain Bacteria; phylum Bacillota; class Clostridia; order Tissierellales; family Tepidimicrobiaceae; genus DUNJ01. The sequence continues at coordinate 7,212 of JAAYRD010000094.1, forward strand.
TTATTATAACTCTCTCTCCTCTTATTTTCATAATAGTTCATTCCTCTGTCCCAGATATTGAATAAAATTATTACTTCGAAGAGAATATCCCTTCGAAGTTCCATATATTAGCTAAGCTCTTATATTTTCCTTATTTAAGAACTTAGTAAATTCTCTTTTCCATACCAATTCTACAGTTCCTGTTGGTCCATTCCTATGCTTTGCTATTATTACTTCCCCAATATTTATCTTATCAGAATCTTCATGATAATAGTCATCTCTATATAGGAACATTACTACGTCAGCATCCTGCTCTATAGCTCCCGACTCTCTCAAGTCTGAAAGTATAGGTCTATGATCTGATCGTAGCTCTGGTGCACGAGATAGTTGAGACAAAGCTATTATAGGACAATCCATCTCCTTGGCCAAAGCCTTCAGTCCTCTGGATATGGCTGATATTTCCTGTTGCCTATTCTCCTGTCTACCCTCTGATTGCATCAATTGTAGATAATCTATGACTATTAAGTCTAGTCCCTTTTCCATCTTCAATCTTCTACATTTGGCTTTCATCTCCATTAAAGATATACCTGCCGTATCATCAATAGAGATATTTGCTTGAGACAATGGGGCCATTATATCTATTATCTTAACCCATTCATCCTCATCTAGCCTACCACTAATTATTTTTTGTAAATCCACATGAGCTGATGACGATATCATTCTTTGAACCAGTTGCTCCTTGGACATCTCTAAGGAAAATACTGCTACACTAGCATCTGCCTTAAGGGCACTATTAACAGCAATATTGATACCTAAGGCTGTTTTACCCATAGAAGGCCTTGCAGCTAGCAATATAAGATCTGATTTTTGCATGCCAGATAGTTTATTGTCTATATCTATAAATCCAGTAGTAAGCCCTGTTAATTCCCCTTGATTGGCTGCCATCTCTTCTATCTTTGAAAAACTATCTAACAATACCTCTTTTATTGGAACAAAACCGTCCCTATGTCTTCCCTGTGTAATATCAAATATATTTTTTTCCGCTTGCTCTATTATACTATTAACCTCTTCGCTATCCTCATAGCTTTTGCCCATGATCTCATCACAAGAATCTATTAATCGTCTCAATATAGACTTTTCTTCAACTATATTACAATAATATTTTACGTTGGATGTAATCGCTACACCACCTGACAAATCAGCCAGATAAGTAACTCCTCCTACATTTTCTAAGGTTCCCCTTCTCTTTAACTCTTCAGACAAAGTAATAAGATCTACTGGTTCACTTTTATTAAATAATTCTATTATAGTTTTAAATATTTCCTTATTAGCTTCCTTATAAAAATCCTCTGGATGAAGTTGCTCTATAGCAGTATTTATAGCTTCTTTATTGAGTATCATAGCCCCTAGTACAGATTGTTCCGCTTCTAAGCTATGAGGTGGAATCCTACCTAATGCATGGGCTTCCATTTAAACCACCCCATTATCCTTCTATTACCTTTACTTTTAATCTAGCCGATACCTCTGGATAAACTTTCACTTCAACTTCAGTTATTCCAAGAGATTTTATATTATCCTTCAATTCTATTTTTCTTCTATCAATTTCTATCTTATGTTGTTCCATTAATGCATCGGAAATATCACTAGATGTTATAGAACCAAAGAGTCTTCCACCTTCACCAGCCTTACCCTTTAATTCTACATTTAATTTTTCTATTCTTTCTTTAAGCTTCATAGCCTCCTGGAATTCCTTCTTTTTCCTAGCCTCTTCAAGCTTTCTTTTTTCTTCCCATTTCTTCTTATTTCCTGGTGTAGCTTCAATAGCTAAGTTCTTTGGAAATAAAAAGTTTCTTGCATAGCCATCTTTGGCATTTACTAAATCTCCTTCTTTGCCCAATCCTTTCACATCTTTTAATAAAATTACCTTCATTCTTCCTCACCTTCCTTTAAATATTCATCTATAGAATTAACCAACATCTTTTCTGCTTCTTCCATTGAAACCCTTTCTAGCTGAACTCCAGCACTAGTTAAATGTCCTCCACCACCAATTTTCTCCAATATCAATTGGACACTTATACCTCCTAATGATCTGCCACTTATATGAATTTTTTCTTTCAATTTAGCAAGTACAAAGGAGGCCTCTATATTATTTATATTTAGCAAATCATTAGCCGCCTGGGCTGCAATCAGAGTAGAATCTTCCATATCCTTTTCCAACTTGCCTATAGCAATCTTTTCAAATACAATCCTGGAGCTTTTAACCACCTCTGCCTTATATAAAAATGTATTGAAATCATCTTTAAAAAGTTGCTTTACACTTGTGGTATCCGCTCCTGCCCTTTTCAGTATGGATGCAGCTTCAAAAGTTCGTACCCCTGTTTGAAAAGTAAAATTTTTGGTATCTACTGTTATACCTGCCAACAGAGCATCTGCCTCAAAACTGGACATTTCCATGTTGTCTAGCATATAATAAAGTATTTCTGTAACCAACTCACAAGTTGAAGAGGCATAGGGTTCTAAATAAGTAATTACAGGATCTTCTATAAATTCCGCGCCCCTTCTATGATGATCGATTAATACTACCTTGTCCGTCAATTTTAGCAATTCTGGTTCTTCAGTAAAGCTAGGCTTGTGATTGTCCACCACTACCAGTAGAGAGGTTTTATCTATCTTTTCTATAGCATCATCTGGAGTGATTATATGGTTTAAATATTCCGGTTCCTCTTCTTTAATTCTATTGTATATGTTGATAATAGCTGGATTAGGACCCGGTAATACTAAATATCCTTTTTTACCTCTACTTTTAACCGCTTTGATTATTCCTATACTGGCACCAAAGGAATCCATATCTGCATTTTTATGTCCCATTACAAATACTTCACTAGATTGGTCTATAAGCTGTCTCAATGCATGGGATATAACCCTAGATCTAACCTTGTTTCTCTTTTCAACTGCCTTAGTCTTGCCTCCATAGAAACTTAAATTATCCTTCTGCTTAAGAACAGCCTGATCTCCTCCCCTACCTAATGCAATATCCATAGCCGCTTTTGCATATTCATAGGTCTTATTGGGATTTTGACCACTTCCTCCTATTCCCATACTTAATGTTATAGATATGGTATTACCTTTATCGATTTCTCTAATTTCATCTAATATATCAAACTTTCTATTTTGCATAGATTCCAAATCTTTGCTTTCAAATATTAGTAAATATTTATCATTTTCATATTTTCTTACAAATCCATTATTATTTGCAGCATATGCACTTATGGTCTTATCTATTTCAGCCAACACTAGGGGTCTAGACACCTCTGGTGTTGTATTCTTTACCTCATCATAATTATCCACATAAGCTAAGCACACTACCATCTGCTCTTCATCGTACTTCTTGCTTATAATTGCTTCCGTTGTTCTATCCACCCAATACAACATAATAATACTGCCTTTTGTGCTAATAGTTTTTTTAATATCTACTATATTATAATATATACCATAATAATTATCTTTATATTGTATCTCCAAAGGGTTTTTTTGCTTATCCTTCAGTATCTCCCCTATATTTAATTTAGGTATTAGTTCTTCTATATTTATATTCAATATATCTTCTTCATCTATCATCTCTGAAAATCTAGTATTATACCAGTTTATAGTTCCATCTACTTCTAGCATTACTAAAGGAAAAGGCATATTGAATACAGCATGTTTTGTAACCGAGTCAAACTCTTCTACCAATCCTTCAATATACTTAGCCCATTCCTTTTCTTTATTATCTATAGTTTTTATATAATGATATATTAAATAGGCTAAAGCTATGGCACATATCAAAGCCAATACTGGTTGGTAATAAGCTATTATAGCTATAAGGCATCCAATAACTATTAAATAAAGTTTTGCTTCTTTCCATTTTAATATCTTTTTATCTTCCATAATAATCCTCCTATTAGGATCTATATCGGCCTTCTAAGTTTTCTAAAATCTATTATTACATCTAGGACTCCTAAAATTGAAATCATCCAACCAAAAGGTAATAACATTGCAAATACTATAATTATAAACACCCTTAAAAGCATTGGGGTTTTTCTCTGTATAAGTTTATAATCTATCACAGACAACCCTTGGGCAAAAAACATAAAAGATACAATAACGGTAATGTTTAAAAGTATGGTTTCATAATAAAATAATTTTAGGACCTTTAATATGAAGGCTCCAAGAAACATGATTCCTGTTCCTAATAAAATATTATTAGGCAATTGAAATCTTGAAAATTTAGGTATAGATACTATTCCATAGCCTAATCTTCTAAGTATCAATGCAGATACTAGATAGTTTATATAAGCTATAACCAAGGAAGATATCATTATTATAGATGGTAGAATTAAAATAGTATATTTCATAAAATTCTCCAGCACATCTACTACCTTCGATATCTCATAGGAGGATAAGTTCATATTCTTTAACGCACCCATTTGAATATCTAAGGTTTGGGCAAAAAAATCTTCCAGTTGATTTATAACACTTACACCAGTCATACCCTTCATTATAATTATTATGGATAGAAGTGAAATGAATAAAAACAAAGTAGAAGTTAATATTATATCAAAAGATTTTTTTCTATTTTTTATTGTATAGCTTAGCACAACACTTAAAGGTGCAAA
>JAAYRD010000095.1 GCA_012518955.1 Tissierellia bacterium
AATAAGTGTAGAAGAAGCAAAAAATATAGCATTTCAGGAAATAAATGATATGAATGGAATTATAGTGGAATATGAATTAGAAGATTATAGGGATAAGTATGGGAACCATGAATTTGAAATCCAATTAAATAACGAAAGACATGAAGTGAAAGTAGATGGAAAGACAGGTGAAATAATAAAGAAACAATTAAAACAAAACAATCATAAAATAGATGAATATGATAAATATATTGGATTTGATAAAGCATGGAAGATTGTATCAGATAAAATTGACAAAGATAATAGCCTAATAACTAAAGTTGAATTAGAAGATCATGATGACAATACTGAAAGGGCATATTATGAATTTGAAATAAAAGAAGGAAATAAAGAATATGACATAGATATAGATGCTGAAACCGGAGAAATTTTGAAAAGAGATTAGAGGTTTATTTAAAAATAGCGCTATGGTATGACCATTATTTTGAATACCCCTCATAATGATTCTTATAGAAGGATCATTATGAGGTTTTTAATTGGATTTGGACACTATCTAGTCATATGCTCCCATAGACAATAATGGGCATTATTGATAAAATATGGAGAAATAAGGGTAGTAATAAAGAAATAGAAGGATTTTCAATAGATTGGACAAGGTGGTCTAATATGAAATCTATAAGAACTCAAATGTTAGTATACCTTATGGCAGGAACCATGATTTTATTCAGTATAATGTTTTTCATGTTTGAATTAAAGTTAAATGATCTGCCAGAACATATTAAAAATCAATATATGGAAATATCAGAGGCTAGAGCTGCAGAAGTGGGAAATGAATTACAAGGATTCGTTCAACAAGTTGCAATAGTATCTCAATCTCCAATAATCAGATCTATGGATTTAGAAAAAATCAAGTCTTATTTACCCTATTTGCCATTGGATGATAGACACAGAAATATGACTATAGCATATCCCGATGGTAAGAGTTGGTCTACCCTATCTGGTAACATAAACATCTCAGGACAAGAACAATTTCAAAAAATTTTCATGGAAAAAAAAGAATACATAATATGCCAACCATTCGTTAGCTCCTTTAAATATGAAACAGATACACCCATTATAATAGTAGCCCATAGCGTTAAAGATGACAGCGGAAAAATAGTTGGGCTGGTCAATATAGTAATAGAAACATATTTTTTAGATGAAATCCTTAGAGGTATGGATCTAAAAAATACAGGTTATGGTTGGATAGTCAATAAAGATGGATTGATCATTTCCCATCCAGATTCCAATATATCTTTAGTAGAAAATATAGAAGGACATATAGGGGACAGAACTGTAATAGGTGAAGTTGTTGCTAATCAATCTGGAACCTTTAAATATACAGATAAAGATGGAGAAAATATATTAGCCTTTTTCAAAGATATAGAAGGTTCTCCTGACTGGACTTTCATTGTATCCATACCAGAAAAAGAAATATATAAAGAAATAAATAGTATACAAAATACTATCTTAATATCCGGCGTTATTACATTAATACTACTTTTAACATTCGTTTTTATTTTTTCCAATAGTTTATCAAAGCCAATATTAGGGCTTAAAGAAGTATTTGAAAAAGCTGCCGATGGTAATCTTGATGTACGAGCCGATGAAAAAGCACCCCATGAACTAGGGAATGCTGGTAAAAGTTTTAATAAGATGTTAGAGCAGATTAAAGATCTAACCTATATAGATAGGGTTACTGGATTGTATAATTACAATAGTTTTTTAATAATGCTACCTGAAAAAATGAAAGCATTGGCTGAAAAAAATCTACTTATGAAAATAGTGATGGTCTCCATAGATGATTTTAAGCGAGTGAATAGGATTGTAGGCTATGAGATGGGAGATAGAGTTCTTGAGATATTAGGAACTAGGCTGAAAACTTTTTTATCAGAAGAGGAAATTGTGGCAAGGTTTTTAGGAGATGAATTTATATTACTTATACATGGAGATAGTTTAAAAGCCATAGAAAAAAGAATTCAAGAATTGTGGAACTTATATAGAGGAGACATCATTGTTAAAGAGAATAAATTCATTTTAACTTCTAGCCTTGGGGCTAGTGACATAGTAGATGAAAATACGTCCATTGATGAAGCTATACATCAAGCCACTGTAGCTATGCACATAGCTAAAAAAGAAGGAGGAAATATTTGTATATCCTATAATGCACAACTAGATGAACTAATTAAACAAGAACAAAGATTGGAAAAGGATCTTATTCATGCAATAGAAAATCGGAAATTAAAATTGGCATACCAACCTATAATTAAAGCATCATCGGGAAAAATTATGGGGGTGGAGACTTTGTTGAGATGGAATCATCCAGAGCTTGGATATATATCCCCACCAACAATAATAAGAATAGCGGAACAAAGTGGTTTGATAGTAGAAATGGGACGGTGTGTTTTAGAAGAAGCTATAGTACAAAATAAAAAATGGCAGGATAAGGGATATCTTCCCATCATCACATCTGTTAATGTATCGGTTATTCAATTTGAGCAAAGTGACTTTGTAGATATGGTCAAAGAAATACTAGATGAAGTAGGACTAGATCCAAAATATCTAGAGATTGAAATAACTGAAACAAATATTATGAGCGGAGTTAATAAAAAATTAAAGAAGATGGAAGAATTAAGGAATATGGGAGTTAGGATTTCTATAGATGATTTTGGAACTGGCTATTCTTCTCTAGCCTATTTGGCACAGTTCCCAATAAACACCTTAAAGATAGACAGATCCTTTATCGTTGATATGTTAGAGAAGAAAAGTGCAAAATCTATTGTAACCACCATTATCAATATGTCAAAAGCAATCCATGTAAAGACTACAGCAGAAGGAGTTGAGACTATAGAACAACTGGAGTTATTGCAGGAATATGGTTGTGACAAAATTCAAGGCTATTTATTTAGTAAACCTATTTATAGCCAGGATATGGAAGAGGTACTTAAAAAAGAATATTTAAATCCAAAACTATAAAAATAACATGAATCATCCATAATTCACCAAGTTCACTATATTGCATATTATATATTGAAAAAGTAGCAACACCAGCAGACTGGTTTCCAGGAGATCCAGTAGTAGTACCTGCACCTCAAACCTACGAAGAGTTATTAAGGAGAGTAAGTGGAGAAGAAGGTTATTGCTGTATTGATTGGTATTTGTGTTATAAGAATATATAATATAATTAAATAGTAAATTCAGTTTAGATTTTATAGATTCTAAGATCTATGTATAACTCCCCCTATTTTAACGGGGGAGTTATTATTTTTTTAAATTTTTTAAAAAATAAGACAAAAACCCCTTGACAATGAATAAAAAAACCTATAAACTTATAATTAATCAATTTGACGGTAAGTTTATGATCTCATATATAGAAAAAATTCTTATGGGAAAGAAATATAACAGCTATTAACATGAATACTATTTAGAAAACCAATACACAAACAGGCTAATGAATAAACATACATCAATGTATAATTATTCATTACAATATAAATCTAGCAAACAAATGGCAAAAAATTAAGAAGATGCAGGGCTATTAGGAAACATGGTAGAATCAAAGGGGTGAAGCTGAATTATGGTTAATTTAAAAGGAAGAAGTTATTTAAAATTGCTGGACTTTACATCAGAAGAAATAGAATATTTAATAGACTTAGCAGAGAAGCTAAAAGGATTTAAATACAAGGGGATAAAACATAAAAGCTTGGAAGGTAAAAACATAGCCCTATTGTTTGAGAAGCCTTCCACCAGGACTAGAAGTGCTTTTGTAGTTGCGGCCAGAGATGAAGGTGCCCATATAGAGTATCTAGGTAAGGATGAGATTCAACTAGGTGAAAAGGAGTCTGCAAAGGATACAGCTAAGGTTCTCGGTAGAATGTTTGACGGAATCCAGTTTAGAGGATATAGCCATGATACAGTTGAGATATTAGCAAAATACTCCAATGTTCCAGTTTGGAATGGCTTAACAGATAAATTTCATCCAACTCAAGTATTGGCAGATCTTCTAACTATAAAAGAGAAAAAGGGTTATTTGAAAGGTATAAAACTAGCCTATGTAGGTGATGGAAGAAATAATATGGCCAATTCTCTTCTTATAGGTGCTGCAAAAGTAGGGATGGATATTAGGATAGTAGCTCCAAAACAACTATTCCCAGAAGATGAAATAGTACAAGAAGCGGAGAAAATAATTAAAAAGACTGGTGGCAATATAACCATAACAGAATCCATTGATGAGGGAGTAAAGGGTGTAGATGCCATATATACAGATGTATGGATATCCATGGGAGAAGAAGAGCAAATGGAAGAACGAATAAAACAACTCATTCCCTATCAAGTAAATATGGATATGTTGAAAAAAGCAGGCAAGGATGTAATGTTCATGCATTGTCTACCAGCATTCCATGATATAGATACGACTATAGGCAAAAAAGTATTTGAAAAGTATGGACTTGATGCTATGGAAGTTACAGATGAGGTGTTTGAAAGCGAGTATTCGGTAGTATTTGATGAAGCTGAAAATAGAATGCACACTATAAAGGCTATTATGGTAGCCACATTAGGTGATTCTATACCTTTGTCTAAAGCCAATATATTAAAAATTCATGCTACAAATTAAAGAAATATAGAAATCCTCCTATTTACTGCCTCCTATCAAAGATAGGAGGATTTCTATATCAAAAATGTAACAAAGAACAACAGTACTATGGGATATTGACAAAGCAAACTTCATTATGTAATATTATGTTACGAGGAGGTGTTGCAATGGTAAAAGAATCTGAGATCGGGAAAAAAATTAAAAATATTAGAGAACAGAAGAAATTAAGCCAATCAGAAGTAGTAGAGAAGCTTGCTAAACAAGATATAAACATGAGCAGAGAGACATTGAGCAAAATAGAAAACAA
>JAAYRD010000096.1 GCA_012518955.1 Tissierellia bacterium
CTAAATTTATAACCTTTTGTATAGTCAAATTTTTCTACTGCCTTCATAAGACCTAGATTTCCTTCTTGGATCAAATCTAAAAAAGATAGTCCTCTTCCAATATGTTTTTTAGCTATGCTGACGACCAATCTAAGATTGGCTTCTGCAAGATGCCTTTTAGCTAATTCATCTCCCTGCTCTATGGCTTTAGCTAATTCTACTTCCTCTTCCCTAGTAAGAAGAGGTACCTTTCCGATCTCTTTTAAATACATTTTAACAGGATCTTCTACCGTCATGGTTGTTTTAGGCATAGACTTTTCATCTATATGGTCATCTTGATTTTCTTCGTCAATTTCTTTTATCTTGATTCCCATGTTTTCTAAACGTTGGTATATTTCTTCTATTTCATCAGGGCTTAAATCTATTTTTTCTAAGCTATCTTCTATATATCTATAGGTAAGGAATTCCTCTTTTTGACCCTTGGTTATTAGCGATTTAATTATTATTGATTTTTTAGTTTCTATGTTTTGCTCGTTTTTATTATTCATTAAAAATCCCTCTCTTCAGGAAATTAAGTTTTGAGTCTCCCTATCTATCTTATCATATAATACCTTATATGACATATATTTATTAGATTTTATAAGATTTTTCAAGAATTTGACAAATATAGCCACAGTTCCACAACTATGTAGGTTTAAGGAAGGTTCATATTTAAGTTTCCCTTATATATAGAAGTTATATGCAAAAAAGGTGGAAATTTCTAATTCCCACCTTATAATATATTATTCTTCAAAAGGATGCAATATTTCATAATGGCCCATTAATGTCTCTGATTTTTCTCCATCTATCAGAAACTGTACCTTGTCAATGTTATCCAGCTCTAATAGGCTTTTAGTGATTTGATGTATTGTAAGATATTCCTGTAGGGAACTTCCAAACAAACCTTCTTGAGAAAAATTTACAAAAGCCGTACCATCGGCTACTTCAACACCCAATAGTTTTGTAGTCGAGGGAATTCCTGTAGTCATTGAGCTATCATTTGGAGCCCTCATCAATTCTTTTACGATAGCCTCCTCAATGGATATATCACCATATTCAAGAACCTTCTCTTCTACTACAAAATGTTCTAAATCTTCATCTCCAGTTTCTATATATTCTGGATTAGCAAAATAAAGATCAATCTTTTCTTCATCGGTCTTAGGAGTAGGCTCCACTATATCATCTGTTTCTTCATTGGACTCTTCGTTTAAATCTTCATCTAATATTTCATCTGGTTCATTGTCTTCCTCTACTACATTGCTTTGATTTTCTTCTACAGAAGTATCATTATTAGGTGCTGGAGTCTCTGTGCAAGCGGCTAGGCTAAGTGCAATAACAAGAATTAAAGTTGTAAAAATATATTTTTTCATTATATCGCTTCCTTTCTCTATTTGACTCTATTATATGATATCTTTTTTAAGATAGAAGGAAGAAGTGTTAAGAAGTTGTTAAGAAAACAAAAAGTATTTTCAAACAAATTAGATAGGTATTGTAATGGTAAATACACTACCTAATTTTAAAGAACTATCTGCGGATATGGTCCAATTGTGTTTAGTCAATATATTATTTACAATGGCTAGGCCAATACCGTAACCTTCAACATTCTTTCCTTTATTAATATTCTTCCCTAGAACTCTGAAACCTCCTTGAAAAATATTGGACAGGTTATTCCTATCAATACCCAATCCATTATCTTTAACACTTATTACTATGGTATCCTTAAATTTATTTAAGGTTATTAAAACATAATTATTACCTTTTTTTTCATCTTTATACTTTATTGCATTATCTATAAGGTTGAAGAATACTTCCTTTACTCTATTTTTGTCGCATAGAACCATTGTGTTCTTAGTGTTTTCAAGGATTATTTCCACTCCATTTTTTTCAGCATAGGGGGTCATAATCTTAACTGTATCCTCAAGTATAGACCCTATATCATGTTTTTTTATATCCAGCACAATATCTTCTAATTTGATGGATGTCATTAGATAATTGACCAGATCTTCCATTCTCGCTGTTTCACTATAGATATCCTTTAAATATTCCTTATAGGTATCTAGTGGATTATCCCCTATTGAAAGAGAGTCTATAAGTGCCTTTATAGATGTTAGAGGGGTTTTTAGTTCGTGGGATATGCTATTTATAAATGTCTTCCTATTTTGCTCTATATTATTAAGCGTATGGCTCATACTATTAAAGTTTTGGATGAGTTGACCGATTTCATCATCTGTTTCTTCTTCAATATGAAACCCTAAGTACCCTGAAGATAATTTTTCAACACCATAGGTTAATTTTCTTAAAGGTTTGGTTATTCGATTTGCAAAGATGATGGTTAATATTAAGGATATGATCAATGCAGAGATGGCGATTTTAAACATAGTGTTTTTTAAATCTTCAACATCTTGGACTAATGAATCCATAGAGGATGAAATAAGGACTGCACCTATAACCTTAAACTCCAGACCATCGTTCATGATTATGGGAACGGATATATGGAGTACTGTTTTATCCTCTATTTCATATACTCCAGATTTGGATTCGCCTTTTAGGCTAGTTCTAATCTCTTGATTGTTTAAAGTTTTACCTATAAATGAATTATAGTTATCTATTAAAACTTTTTTATCTTTGTCCACAACCAATATCCTGCTATCAGCTTGTTGTCCATAGCTTTTGACCATAAATCTAGCGTATATAATATCATCCATATTTGCTTTATAGGTATCAGCTACAACATTGGCAGTTTGAAAAAGTCTGATTTCCATGCTTTTTTTCCGAGTATCCTTATAGTTGTCAACCATCAATATGCCAAATACTGAAAAACCCAAAATAATAATTAGACTATAAACGATGAGCATTTTATTTCTTATTGAAATAATAACCCACCCCCCATTTAGTCATAATATATTCTGGATTTTTTACTTCCTTCTCAATCTTTTCCCTTAGATTTCTAATATGAACATCTATAGTTCTCACATCTAATGGTTCCTCTTCCCAGATATGATGAAATATTTGTTCTCGAGTATAGACTCTTCCAGGATTCTTAGCTAATAGATATAGTATATCAAACTCTTTAGCTGTAAGTTTTATTCTATTATCATCTATGTAAAGGGTTCTTTCATCTTTATTGATAACCAGATTTTCTATGACTATAATTGAATCATCTTTCTTTATTTCAAATCGTCTAGTTATAGCTTTGATCCTAGCTATAAGTTCCAGGGTGTTGAAAGGTTTTGTCATATAATCATCAGCACCGAATTCAAAACCTAATATTTTATCATAATCGCCGTCCTTGGCTGTAAGCATTAAAATTGGCATGGAATGTTTTTCTCTTATCTCTTTACATAGGATCATTCCATCTATATCAGGTAACATTAAATCCAATATAATAAAATCTATTTTTTCCTTTGCTATAGTATTTAAAGCCTGAGCACCGTCATATGCAGCAAAAACCTTATATCCTTGTTGCTCCAGGCTGTGTCTCAATCCTTTGACAATAAGCTTTTCATCATCTACTATTAAAATATTCACAAAACCACCTTCTTTTATAATTGATATAAAATAGTTTGTATTTTATTATACCATTTAGGGCAGCCTTTTCCATAAGATTATAGGGGTTTAATTTATTAAAGTATTCCTTTAGCCCTCCTATAATGATATAATCAATGTAATATTGATGTATAGAAATTGGAGAGGTTACATGAAAAAGACTGGGCTAATCATAATAAAATTGTTTGTAGGACTTTTTGCTTGTGCTCTAGGAATAGTGATGACAATAAATGCTAACCTAGGACTATCTCCTTGGGATGTTTTTCATCAAGGGTTTGCAAACTTATTGGGTATAACAATAGGAAAAGCCCATATTATAGTGGGTTTGAGTCTTGTGATAACAGATCACCTTATAGGGGAGAAAGTAGGCTGGGGAACTTTATCCAATATGTTGTTTGTAGGATTGTTTATTGATTTTTTAATGTTAAACAAATTGGTGCCTACATTTAATGGATTTATACCAAATCTTGTCATGATGCTTTTGGGAGTATTTACTTTAGGAGTCGGCTCTTATCTATATATAGATGTTGGGCTAGGGTCGGGGCCAAGGGATGGGCTAATGATTGCTCTTGTGAAGAAGACTGGTAAATCTGTAAGATTTGTTAAAAATTCTGTGGAGCTGATGGCGGTAATAGTTGGATATATGCTTGGGGGTTATATAGGGGTTGGAACGTTGATTATGGCTATTGCTGGAGGATATCTAACACAGTTTGCTTTTAAAATTGCTAAATTTGATGTAAAGGAAGTTCAACACAGATTTATAGATGATGATATAAAGTTTATTAAAGAAAAATTTAGCAATAAATTAACTGATGGAGAAGAGGTTCATACTGAAGAAGAAAATTAAAAAACAGATTGAAGGAGTTGATTAGAATGAAATTGATAAATAAGGGAAAGACTAAGGATGTTTATAAACTAGATAATGGAGATTATCTTTTAAAATTTAAAGATGATGTAACAGGAGAAGATGGTGTATTTGACCCAGGAGCCAATACCGTAGGACTTACCGTAGAAGGCTCTGGTAAATCAAATCTTAAAATGAGCAAATTCTTTTTTGATATATTAAAGGATAAAGGAATACCTACTCACTATATAGATGCCAATATAGAGAATGGAACTATGACTGTAAAGCCAGCAAAGGTATTTGGCAATGGATTAGAGGTAATATGTCGTTATAGGGCAGTAGGAAGCTTTATGAGACGATATGGTATGTATGCAAAGGAAGGCCAGCCTCTAGATGCCTTTGTAGAGTTCACTCTTAAAGATGATGAACGAAAGGATCCACCTATTACCAAGGATGGGCTCAATATGCTAGGCATATTATCTTCAGATGAATATGACAAATTAAAAGAACTTACTATAAAAATTTCAAATATAGTAAAAGAGGAACTAGCCAAGAAGGGTTTAGAACTATATGATATTAAGCTAGAATTTGGGAGGATAGGAGAGGATAATGAAATAGCGTTGATTGATGAACTCTCTGGTGGGAATATGAGAGTTTATAAAGATAATAAATATATCGAACCTTTGGAGCTGGTAAAGCTAGTGGTAGAATAATAGACATTTGTAGCAAAGTATAATCTAGGAGTTGCCATATATTGGATGGCAACTCTTTATTTGTTTAAAGGATTAAAGTTTTCCTTGACAAGCAAATTAGTAGTTTATATAATATCCACTAATACCCATTTTTAGAATATTGAAAAAATGGTACATATTCAGGTATTGGAGTGATATTATGGGAGATGAGAAAAACAAAACATTAGGTGTAAAAGATGGAATTGTAGCAGGATTTCCTATAGTCATTGGTTACTTTCCAATAGCTATGACTTTTGGCATTTTATCAAAGACAATGGGAATATCTTTTCTTGAGAGTTTTTTGTTTTCAGCTATGGTATATGCAGGAACGGCTCAATTTATGGCTTTAAATCTATTAAGTGTGGGCGTTGGTATAGCTCAAATAGTATTGACTATATTCTTGGTAAATTTTCGTCACTTTTTAATGAGTGCATCCGTTGCTGCTAAAATGGAGAAAAACAGTAAGTGGACCCCTTTTATTGCTTTTGGAATAACCGATGAAAGCTTTTCTGTAGCTTCTTTTAAGGGAGGGGACTTTAATGATGAATTTATGGTAGCATTACAATTTATATCCTATATATCTTGGATAGCCGGTACTGTGAGCGGATATTTGATTGGGGAAGTATTGCCTATAACCATGAGAAATAGTATGGAAATAGGTATATATGCGATGTTTACAGCATTGCTAGTACCTAAGGCAAAACAATCTAGTAAGGTTTTAATAATAGC
>JAAYRD010000097.1 GCA_012518955.1 Tissierellia bacterium
AAAAATTGAGATAGACCTAATATTTTAAGATATGTTATGCCAATTTCAATAGCCTCTTTATCTTCTGGAATAAATAACCTAAATATAGGCTCTGCTCCCAATATTAATAATATCATAGCAAATATACCTATAGTACCTACTATCACCAATCCTCTACGATAACCTTCTTTTATCCTATCCCAATGACCTGCTCCATGATTCTGTCCTATAAAAACAGATATGGCAGTGGAAAATCCGCCAGCAGTCATCCAGGATATAGACTCTATTTGAGATCCTACATTTTGTACCCCAATAGCCACAGGACCCCATCTAGATATAATCCTAGTTATTATCATAGCTATACTAGCGAATAATCCTGACTGCAATGCGGATGGCAGCCCTAGTTTAAATATATTTTTTATATAGGCCTTCTCCGGAATCTTAAACATATTCAAATGGGAAAACAAATTGGGTTTGCTTTTACTCACTATTATAAAAATAATAGTAACTATGAATTGAGCTATTACAGTAGCCAATGCAGCTCCCTTTATTCCCATTTTAGGAAAAGGCCCTATACCCATGATCATCAATGGATCAAGTACCATATTTATTATCAATCCTATGGCATTTATCTTGAAAGGTGTGGTACTATCACCTGAACCATTGAATATTCCAGAGTAAACCGGATTCAAAAAGTAAAATACCATTCCTATAGAGACTATGAGTAAGTAATCTATGGCCATTCCTATTACTTCTGGGTCGCCTAATTTAAAAAATCCAATTATAGGATATCTAAACAATATCAATATTAATGAATATATTAACGCAATGATTATATCCAACTGCAAAGTATGGAATACATATTTTCTAGCAGATTCCATATCGTCTCTACCATAGGACTGAGCAATTCCTACCTCTGCCCCTATTTTAGGTATCATGAATAGAGCTGAGCCAAGCCAAGTAAAAAATCCCGCTGTTCCTGCTGCCGCAACTGCATTGGTACTAAGTCTACCCAGCCATATCATATCCATCATACTATATGCCATTTGAACAAAAGAAGTAGCCATAATAGGTATGGCTAATCTAACCAATGTGCTTGTTATATTCCCTTCTGTAAGTCTCCTGTTCTCCATCACTTATTGCCTCCATCATATGCCAACCTCAATTTGTTATTTCATTCGCAACGCTAAGTAATAACATTCTATAATATAACAAAGCTTTGTTCAAGATATTTCTATAAATATAATAGGGTTTCAAATACTATAATCATAATACTTGTACTATAAGAACAGCCTTATTCATATTTTCTATACATCCCCCTAAACATCTTCCTTTCTATTGCGTACAAATAATAGGTAAATTACTAAAAGTCCTATCATAGGGATACTGGATATACGATACATTGTACTATAGCTCATGCTTTCACCAATATGGCTTAATATTATTGAACCAGCTCCAATTCCAATATCAAAAGCTGAAAAAAAGGTGGCATTTGCTGCTCCTCTACGGGCTGGTTTGGCACTGTTTATTGACCATGCTAATAATGAAGGCTGGACCGTTCCAAACCCAATTCCATAAGTTATAGCCGATAGAATAAGCATTCCCGATGATTTAACATAGGATAAAATCAACACTCCTAGGAAACTTAAAATAGCTCCAGGAACCACAACCCAAAAATGCCCTCTCTCGTCAAATATCCTACCTGCAATAGATCGGGTAATCAGTATAAAAACAGCGTTTACAGTAAAGAACCATCCTACATTTTCTATGCCTACTTCCTGACCAAACAAGGTTATAAAACTTGTAATGCCGCCATAGGTGAAGCCTAATAATAGAGCTAAAAAAGATGGAAATAGAGCACTTTTTTCCATTAACCTAGAAGTAATTTTTCCCATTTCCTCCGTTGGTTGGGACTTTTCTACTTTAGGTACTCTAATAAAATAGATGAATATAAGTGCCAATAATGTGCTAACCGTTGCCCCCATGAAAAGAGTTGGAAAGCCTTTATCATTCATAAGCATAATACCAAGAGGTGGTCCCAATGACATTGCAATTGTACCTGCAGAGCTAAAGTATCCCATACCCTCTCCTCTACGGGATATAGGAACCAAATCAGAAGCAATGGTTCCATAGGTTGTAGTAGATATTCCCCAACCAAATCCATGAATAAATCGAATAAACATAATAGTGAAAACTGCTGTTGCCCAATTGAAACTACCGATAGATATAAGGCATATAGCAACACCTACGGCTAAAAACAACTTCTTATCTACCGATTCCAATGCAATTCCAGAAAAAGGACGAATAAATATTGCCGAAATAATAAGAACGGCTGTTATCATCCCAACATCTGAGGCACTACCCCCCTTTGCGAAAATATACGCAGGAAGGGTTGTTAAAAGCATATAGAATCCTATGAATAATAGTAAGTTTGATGCCAATAGTAATATAAAATCCTTGGTCCATAAAGATTCTTTTTTATTAACTAATTCCCTAGACATAATTACCTCCTTTCCCTAAAGATACCCGTATATACAATATTCTAACAACTTAACCCATACTGGTATAAGCCCAAAAAGTATGAAACCAGTGCAAAGTTTTTGCACTGGTTTTCATCTCTCTTATCTACCCCATCTACCGCCCCGCATCATTCCTAGACCATAACCATTTCTATTATTCCAGCGATATCCACCACCGTAACACCCTCCACCTGGCATAGGTCCATTTTCTCTATGAAACTCTTCCATATAATCAAAATGTCTATCCCAAGCTTTAGCTTGTTCTTCAGTGATTTCTTTATCTTTTACAGCTTGATTAAGCTGAGCTTTTTTCCAGCTCATTCTTTCATTATGCCAATCTTTCCATTCATCATATTCGGCATTTACTTCAGATACAACTTTAGGTTGCTCATCGACTATTTTTGGCGTTTGGGCATATGCAATAGTAGCTGTTAATCCCACCACCAATATCAAAGATAAA
>JAAYRD010000098.1 GCA_012518955.1 Tissierellia bacterium
ATTTTTTAGAGGAGGAGGGATTATTATGGATATTGGTCGTATATTAATTTTTACACCTTTAGCTATATATTGTTTTTATTCTTTTAGAAAGTCAAAATTGGATATATATTTAATGTTTGGGGCTTTAAGTTGGTATGGCATATTTTATCCTGGAAAACATAATTTATATCAGTTTCTTCAACAACCTCTAAAAACAATCGTAAATCTGATAACAATGTTTCTTCTACTTAGAATTTTCATACCTTTATTTGTACCGTATTTGAAAAAATCAATTCAAGACTACAAAGAATATAAAGAATACAAAGAGTAATATTTATAATTAAAAAAAGTCATAATAGCTGAACATTCTTGATATTATGTAGATTAAAAAGCTTTTATAATTATAATTCGAAAAATTGACATTCAATTTATTACATATTAAAAGTTTTACCTTAGTCGCCTATATAGGCGACTAAGGTAAAACTTTTTTATTTCTCCATATTCTTGGCAAATGTATATTAGAGAAGGGAGAAATACTTAAAATTTTTAAAGTATATTGACAAAAGTACATCATATAGATATAATAAGCTTAAATATTTTTAACTAAATATTTTTAGTTAAATAAATTGAATTAAAAGGAGTTGTAAAAATTATGAATACATTTGAAAGAGTAAAAGAGATTTTATTGGAGAACTTAGGATGTTCTGAGGAAGATATAAATATAGGCAGCAATTTAGTTGAAGATTTAGGAGCAGATTCTCTAGATATAGTAGAGTTATCTTTAGCCTTAGAAGAAAACTTTAATATAACTGTGGCAGATGAAGATTTCGAAAAACTTCAAACTGTAGGAGCAATTATAGATTATATAGAGAGAGATTAAAATGGATAAAAAAGAGATTATTGAAATATTAGATCTATTTTCAGAGAAGAATTTAAAAAAGCTTAGTATTAAAAAAGGAGAATTTGATCTAGAGGTCGAAAAAGAAAGCCAAAACATTAAAGCGGTAAATATAGAGGCGCAAAAGGTGACTCAGAAAGAAGTCGAGCCTAAAAAGGCAGCAGGATATGAAGTAAAATCACCTTTAGTAGGGGTTTATTATGAAGCCCCTTCCCCAGAGTCAGAGCCCTTTGTAAAGCTAGGAGATTTTGTGGAGAAAGGTCAGGTTGTCTGTATTATAGAGGCTATGAAGATGATAAACGAGATAAAAGCTCCCATTTCTGGAGTTATCAGTAGGATCAATTTTAAAAACGAAGAATTAGTTCAATATGATGATGTTATTATGGAGATTGAGGAAGATGTTTAAAAGAATACTTGTAGCTAATAGAGGAGAAATAGCTGTAAGAATAATAAGGGCTTGTCATGAAATGGACATAGAAACTGTAGCCATATACTCTACGGAAGATAAGGATAGCCTTCATATTAAATTAGCAACGGAATCTATATGTATAGGGCCAGGGAAACCTAGTGAAAGTTACTTAAATATGCCGAGAATAATAAACGCAGCCATATTAACTAAGGCTGAGGCAATCCACCCTGGATATGGATTTTTATCTGAGAATGAAGAGTTTGTAGACTTGGTAAACAAATGTGGATTAACATTTATTGGACCTAAGAAGGAAACCATAGCCCTCATGGGAAATAAATCTAGGGCTAGAGAGCTTATGTTAGAAAACAATATACCTGTAGTGTCAGGATCCAATGGTAATGTGGATAATATAAATGAATTAAAGGATATCTGCGGAGAAATAGGATATCCGGTGATTATAAAAGCGTCCTCTGGTGGAGGTGGTAGGGGTATGCGTATTGTCTTTGAGGAAAAGGAATTAGAGAAGGAGTTTTTAAACTCTAAATCAGAATCCAAGGCCTGCTTTGGAGATGATAAGGTATATGTGGAAAAATATATTGTTAATCCAAGACATATAGAGGTTCAGATATTAGCGGATAGACATGGAAATATAATACACCTAGGAGAGAGGGATTGTTCTATCCAGAGAAGGAATCAGAAGATATTGGAAGAGGCTCCTTCACCAAGATTAGAGCAATCTTTAAGAGAAGAATTGGGCAGGACTGCCGTTAAAATAGCTAGACTTGTTGGCTATATTAATGCAGGGACTGTGGAGTTCATCATAGATGAAGAGGGAAGTTTCTACTTTCTAGAGATGAACACAAGGATACAAGTAGAACATACCATAACGGAAATGGTTACAGGAATAGATATAGCCAAGGAACAGATTAAGATAGCAAATAACATGAAGCTTAGTTATGAACAGAAGGATATTGATTTACAAGGTCATTCTATTCAATGCAGAATAAATGGTGAAGATATTTTTAAGGATTTTCTACCTTCAACAGGAACAATTAAAAATACCAATATACCTGGAGGTTTCAATATAAGGTTTGATACCTATATAGAAAATAATAGCTATATAAGTCCCTACTATGACTCCATGATTGGAAAGTTAATAGTCAAAGGAGAAAATCGATTAGAAGCCATTAAAAAGATGAGAACAGCCTTGGAAGAACTGAGAATAGAAGGAATAGAAACTAATATAGAACTCCATTATGGAATTTTACATGATTTTGATTTTGTAAAAGGAAATTATAATACTTCTTTCTTAGAGAAAAAACTTAGTGGAGATTTCAGAGATTTTTATTTAGAAATGGAGAGTCATTATGGAAGAAAATATTAGAGATGGAAGACCTATTATATCCATTATAAAAAAGTTGAGAAGGTTTAAAAAAGACTTTAAGAGAATGAACGCACCTGAGGGATTGTTTGAAAGATGTAATGGCTGTGGAGACTTAGTTCCTAAAAATAAGATAGGGGAAAGATTTTACACTTGCCCAGAGTGTGATTATCATTTCAATATCTCATCAGGGGATAGGATGAATATGCTATTAGATGAATACAAGGTCATTAATAGAACTTATAAATTTATCAATCCAATAGATTTCCCGGGCTATAAAGCTAAATACAAGGAAAATAGGAAGAAAAGCGGCTTAAGGGAAGGGATTTTGACCGTAGAGGGATATTTGAATGGGATAAAGCTAGTAGCAGTTGCCTTGGATAATAGATTTTTCATGGGCAGTATGGGTTCCTATATAGGTGAGGAGATAACTAGGGCCTTTGAATATGCAGGAAAAAGGGATCTTCCCATATTGATTTTTTCAACTAGTGGAGGCGCTAGAATGCAGGAAGGAATTTTCTCATTGATGCAGATGGCCAAAACATCCATAGCTGTTGAAAGATATGGAGAAACCAAAAATCTTTATATATCCTGTATGACCAATCCTACAACAGGTGGTGTAACTGCCAGCTTTGCTTCTTTAGGGGATATAATGCTGGCAGAGCCAGGAGCCTTAATAGGTTTTGCAGGAGCTAGGGTGATTAAAGAAACCATAAAGGGAGAATTGCCAGAAGACTTTCAAAGAGCAGAGTTCCTTAAGGAAAAAGGCTTTTTAGATGAAATAGTCCATAGAAAAGATATGAAGGAATATATCTATAAACTATTAAAGCTTCATGGCTATAGGAGTTGTAAAGGATGATAAAGGAATTGGAAGAAATGCTTAAAGAACTGGAAGAGAAGAAACAAAACCAAGAAGCCTTTAAGATAAAAAGGAAGCAGATAATAGAAGAATATAAATCTAAACTTACACCCTACCACAGGGTACAATTGGCTAGACATGAGAAAAGACCAAAGGCCAAGGACTTTATAGAAAACATAGTATCAGAGCCAATGTTTTTCCATGGAGATAAACTTTTTTCAGATGATAGAAGTATTGTTGGTGGAGTAGGATATTTGGGCCATGTACCTATAACCTTCATAGGCACCAATAAAGGTAAGACTCTAGAGGAAAATGTTGAATACAATTTTGGTATGCCTAAACCAGAAGGATATAGGAAGGCCTTAAGATTGATGAAACAGGCAGAGAAGTTCAACAGGCCAATAATAACCTTTATAGATACCCCAGGTGCATATCCAGGCATAGATGCAGAGGAGAGAGGTCAGGGAGAAGCCATAGCTATAAACATTCTAGAGATGAGCAGATTAGAAGTGCCTATAATATCCGTATTTACTGGAGAAGGAGGAAGTGGAGGGGCCTTAGCCTTATCCGTAGCCAATAAGATAATAATGATGGAAAACAGCATATTTTCCATACTATCTCCAGAAGGATTTGCAACCATCCTTTGGAAAGATGGAACTTTATATGAGAAAGCTACAGAAGTTATGAAGCTTACTGCAAAAGATTTATACGACTATAAGATTGCAGACAGGGTTATAGAAGAAGATATATCCTTTTCTATGAAAGGTTTCCAAGAAAATTTCGCAAGGTTGAAAGAGGAAATCATAAAAGAGCTGGAGAGCCTTAGGAAAAAAAGTCCAGCTAGATTGGTAAAAGAGAGACAAAACAAATATAGAAAAATTGGAGGAGGATATTAATTGGGCATAAGAATAAGGAAAATATCCAGTTATCTTCCTAAAAAAGTAGTGGATAATTTTTACTTTGAAAAGATATTAGACACATCAGATGATTGGATAAGTTCAAGAACAGGAATAAGACAAAGACATTTTGTAGAAGATGAAGGAATGATGGATTTAATCAAAAAAGCCATAGGTAAATTAGACCTTTCTCAAGATGAAATCACTAGGGTAAAAACCATAGTAGTTGCCACCTGTACGGCTTTTCATGCCATTCCAAATCTAGCTAGCCAAGTCCAAGGAGAATTTAACTTTGGTGAAGACATATATTCTTTAGACATCAATATGGGATGTAGTGGATTTGTAGCTGGATTAAAACTTATAGAAGGAATGCTTAAAGATGGAGAATATGCCCTATTAATAGGAGCAGAGGTATTTTCTAAAGTATTGGATTTTGAGGATAGAAGTACGGTAGTATTGTTTGGAGATGGGGCAGGTGCAGTCCTATTAGAGCGCAGTGAAAAGGATAGTTTCTTTAGTTCTGGAACTAGAGGAAATAAAAAAGTTCTAAACTATGGCCATGATTCTGATCGTTTATATATGGAAGGTAGGGAAGTTTATAAATTTGCAGTATCTACTGTAGAAAAGTCTATAGCAAAGTTTTTACGGGAAATTGATATTGAAATAGAGGATATAGATTATTTCATATCCCATCAGGCTAATATTAGAATGCTTGAGAGTATGGCAAAAGGCCTAGGGGTTTCCATGGATAGGTTTCCAGCTAATATAGATAAGGTAGGAAATACATCATCTGCTAGCATACCCATCTTATTGGATGATATGAATAGGGAAGGTGGATTAAAGCCTGGAGATAGAATCTTGATGACAGGGTTTGGAGCAGGTTTGACCTGGGTTTTAGCATATATGGAATGGTAGGTGAAATGATGAAATTAGATAAAATACTAGGGGTTAAATACCCAATAATTCAGGGAGGTATGGCACATATATCCGATGGGAAATTTGCGGCGAAAGTGTCAGAATCAGGTGCTTTGGGAGTAATAGGCTCTGGTAGCATGACCGGTGAAGAGTTAAGGAATGAAATTAGAGTATGCAAATCATTAACTAAAAAGCCCTTCGGTGTGAATCTAATGCTTTTAAATCCCTATGTAGACGAGATGGCAGAA
>JAAYRD010000099.1 GCA_012518955.1 Tissierellia bacterium
AAAATCGGTTGTGAGAGATGATAATATTATTACAGCAAGAGGACCGGCTTTAGCAGTTGATTTTGCAATAGAGATAATAAGGCACCTTCTTGGAGATGAAAAGGCTGAAGAATTGAAGAAGGATATACTATATTAAGGGGGGATAGGATGATCTATGTAATCAACAATAGCAATGATCCTTTTTTTAATCATGCTGCGGAAGAATATTTAATGAACAATTTTGATGATGAAGTGTTCATGTTATGGATAAACAAGCCATCTATATTGATTGGGAGAAACCAAAATACTATATCTGAAATCAACCTAGATTATGTTAAGGAAAATGATATTATAGTAGTTAGGAGACTTTCAGGTGGAGGTACTGTTTACAACGATTTAGGCAATATGAATTTTACTTTTATTACACATAGAGATTCTTCAGGTTTTAAAGTAAAAAATGGATTTGAGAGGTTTGCATTACCAGTAGTAGGTGCACTTCAATCTTTAGGAGTAAAGGCAGAATTCACAGGTAGAAATGATATAATCATAGAGGGAAAGAAGTTTTCGGGAAATGCCCAATACTATCAAAAGAATAAACTTCTTCATCATGGAACTATTTTATATGACTGTAATATGTCAAAGCTTTCTTTGGCACTTAAAAGCAAACCTATAAAATTTGTTGACAAATCGGTTAAATCCGTAGGTTCTAGAGTTACCAATATTGCCTCATATATGGAAGAAAATATGGATCTATTAGAGTTTAGAGAGTATCTAAAAGATTATGTAATAAAAACTTATAATATAGAAACAATATATGAATTTAATGAAAAGGATTTAAAAGAGATTGACAAAATAGCAAAAAATAGGTTTGAAACATGGGAGTGGAACTACGGGAAAAGTCCAAATTATAGATATACAAACTCAGTTAAATATCCTAGTGGAGTCATAGAATATCATTTAAATGTTGAAAATGGACAAATAAAAGATATCTCTATCTTTGGTGATTTTTTTGGAGAAAGAAATATAAAGGAGTTAGAAGAAAAACTAGTAGGAATCAAGCATAATATGAAAGACTTACAAGACAGTTTAAATAAGATAGATATAGATAATTATATTCGTGGTATATCAATTAAAGAGTTTGTCGAAGGATTACTTGACATAGAATAAAAAAGTGGGGGGACTAAAATGCGTCTAAGAAAACCAGAATGGATTAGAGTAAAAATGCAAGGAGGTACTGTAACTAATAAGGTAAATTCCTTAATATCAGATCTTTCTTTAAACACAGTATGTAATGAAGCAAATTGTCCTAATAGAATGGAATGCTATGAAAGAGGAACTGCTACTTTTATGATATTGGGTAGAAATTGTACTAGAAACTGTACCTTTTGTAATGTAACTAGAGAAAGACCTGATAAGGTAAACCCTAAAGAGCCTAAAAATGTGGCAAATGCTATAGTCAAACTTGGATTAAAGCATGCAGTGATTACATCCGTTACTAGAGACGACTTGGAAGACCAAGGAGCCAATCAATTTGCAAGGGTTGTAGAGGAAATAAGAAAAGCAGATCCAAAGGTTAGCATAGAGCTTTTAATTCCAGATATGCAAGGAAGGAAGGAAATGATTGATATCGTATTGGACTCGGAGCCAGATATATTAAATCATAATATAGAAACTGTGCCAGAACTATATGATGAGGTTAGACCTATGGCAATATTTGATAGGTCTATAGAGCTTTTAGATTATGTGAAAAAGACTAAACCAAATATGAAAACCAAATCGGGTATGATGTTAGGCCTAGGAGAGACCAAAGAACAGGTACTAAATGTATTTAAAATATTAAGAGAAGTAGATTGTGACATGCTTACATTGGGACAATACCTGCAACCTAGCAAATTACATATACCAGTAGTAGAATATATTAGACCGGAACAATTTGATGAATACAAGGAAATTGCATTATCCATGGGCTTTAAAAGGGTAGCATCGGGCCCACTTGTTAGAAGTTCTTATTATGCGGAAAATTTTTAGTGAAAAGAAATACCGGTATAACGTATAGAAGATAATTGAGAGTTGGTAACTATTGTTACCGACTCTTTTATTATTATTTATTATAATAAATATGTTCCATATTAAAACAAGTGGAAGTGGTAAGTTAGGAGGCTCAAGTATGAATAATTATTTTAACATAGAAGATACAATTTATGATATTACAGAAAGGTATCCCGAAACTATAGATGTATTTGTATCCAATGGATTTAAGCAG
>JAAYRD010000100.1 GCA_012518955.1 Tissierellia bacterium
GGCACTACTTTTATTATCTTGGGTATTCTTATAAGTTTAACCATTACTGGCGATTTCATTGGTATTCCATCTCTAAGTTAATAGGTCGAGGTAAAAATTGTCTTGACCTTTTTTAAATCTATAAATAGACCCTAAAAAGGGTATCATATAAAAAACTAGAAAAGGAAATGAAAACAATGGATAGAAATATAGATAATAGGATAAACATGGGATGGAATTTTGATAACAGCTATATCCATCTTCCCGAAAAATTTTATGCTAAACAAAATCCAACTCCTGTAGCATCACCAAAGTTGATTATTCTTAATAAGACTTTAGCAGAATCATTGGGCCTAGATATTCATGGGTTACAGAGTAGAGATGGGACAGCAATATTGGCTGGAAATAGTATTCCCGAAGGAGCTTTACCCATTGCACAAGCCTATGCAGGACATCAATTTGGACACTTTACCATGCTGGGGGACGGTCGAGCCTTATTGCTCGGTGAACAGATAACTCCTCAAGGTGAGCGGTTTGATATTCAACTAAAGGGATCTGGTAGAACACCATATTCACGGGGAGGAGATGGGAGAGCAGCTTTAGGACCAATGCTTAGAGAATACATCATAAGCGAAGCAATGAATGGGCTTGGAATACCTACAACCAGAAGTTTGGCAGTTGTAACAACAGGTGAAAGTATAATCCGTGAAACAGTTCTACCTGGTGCCATATTGACTAGAATAGCAGCAAGTCATATTAGAGTTGGTACTTTTCAATATATTTCAGCATATGGAAGGGTAGAGGAGTTACGGCTATTAGCTGAATATACATTACAAAGACATTTTCCAAATGTTGCAGCCGATGAGAATAGATACTTTCGATTGCTTCAGGAAGTTATTAAAATGCAAGCTGAATTAATTGCAAGATGGCAACTGGTTGGATTTGTTCATGGTGTAATGAATACTGATAATATGGCTATTAGTGGAGAATCTATTGATTTTGGACCTTGTGCATTTATGGATACTTATGATCCAGCAACGGTATTTAGTTCAATAGACCATTATGGTCGTTATGCTTATGGAAATCAACCTAAAATTGCAGCATGGAATCTTGCTAGATTTGCAGAAGCATTATTGCCACTAATTCATAGTGATCAGGATGAGGCATTAAGAATAGCCAATGAAGAAATTTTAGGCTTTGATACCATATATTATGGCCTATGGCTTAATGGTATGAGAGCAAAACTAGGCATATTTAACGAAAAAACGGAAGATGAATCCATTATCACAGAATTGCTCAGTATTATGCAGAAGTATGATGCAGATTTTACCAATACCTTTCGAGGGTTAACAATTGATGAATTATGTGGAATGGAATTGTTTGATACTAGTGAATTTGCCCAGTGGAAGGAGAAATGGAAAACAAGGCTAACTAAGCAGCAAGAGTCCAAAGAAGAGTCAAAGCAATTGATGCGAGATAATAATCCTGCTATAATTCCTAGGAATCATAGAGTAGAAGAGGCATTGGATGCAGCGGTGAAACAAGAAGACTACAGTCTAATGGAAAAGCTTCTTGAAGTCCTTTCTAATCCTTATGCATATTCTGTTGAACAGGATGAATATTCTACACTGCCTCCCCCGTCTACACGACCATATAGAACATTTTGCGGGACGTAGTAAAGTTTAATTATATTCCCCTAAGCATAGGTTTAGGGGAGTTTTTATTGGAGATAAAATATAAGAATCAGTGTAGCTTGAGATGGGGAAGAGAAAGTTTCTTATATTTATTTGGGGTTATGGAGATGAATAAGTAAAAATTTAATGATCATATAGCTATTCCAATAATAATTTCATTACTTTATACAATTTATTTTTATGTGGTATCAAAATTCATTATAGGATGCCATATTAGATTACACAGTAGGAGGCATAGGAATTCTTAATGCTATAGGTGCGGGAGTTTATTTGTTTATGGGAGATAGAAAAAGTTACATAAGTCGTTATAGATAGAGGAAACTATAACCCTTTACTGGGAACAAATATTCATCAAGGGGTAATGTTTTGGGATTCGACTCAGAGACGTCTAAATATATGGATGCTCTCTAACATACCCTAAATTAATGAATTAGGGAATTTTTGTTTTAGAGTTTGTATTTATAGTAAAAAGTGTATAAATAGAACAAGGAGGTATTAAATGAGGAAATATACATTAGCAATTATGGGAAGTGGATCCTTGGGTAGTATTATTGGGGAAGTTATATCGACTGATCTTTTGGAACAATATGAGTTACTTGGTGTTTTAAGTGGGAGAGTCGAGAATGCAGTAGGATTAGCAAATAAATTAAATTGCAAAGCATATAAGGATATTGATGAAATGTTGTTGGATAAGCCAGATTACGTTATTGAAGCTGCATCACCTAGTGTAATAAAAAATACTGCAGTTAAAATACTAGAGAATAAAACAAATCTAATAGTTTTATCTGTAGGAGCTTTCGCAGATGAGAAATTTTATGCAGAGGTGGAAAATACAGCAAGAGAGAACAATTGTCGGGTTCACATGGCATCTGGAGCTGTTGGCGGTTTTGATGTTTTACGCTCTGCTATGCTAATGGAAGATTCATCCGTAAGCATTACCACAGAGAAGTCTCCTAGTTCATTAAAAGGAGCTCCTGCTTTAGAAGATAGGAAACTTTCTCAAGATAGGATAGAGGAAGTGTTTAATGGATCAGCTAAAGAAGCGATTAAACTATTTCCGAAAAACATTAATGTAGCTGTAGCCACTGCTTTAGCTACTATAGGAGTTGATGACACTAAGGTGGCTATTCGCAGTGTCCCAGGCATGAAGAGCAATAAACATAGCATTAAACTTGTAGGGGATACGGTAAAGGTTACAGTAGAGATAGATGCTAAACCATCCACAGACAATCCTAGGTCAAGTACATTAGCTGCTTGGAGTGTTATCGCTCTTCTTAAAAACTTAGTATCACCTATTACTTTTTAAACCTCCTTATATAATTATATAAGGAGGTCCAATGGTATTATAGATAGGTAGGATTATAGAAATTTCAATATATCCCGTATTTTCCAGTTGTTGAATCCATAAAAAGGGGAACATGAGGTGGTTTAAATGTAAAGACAGTAAATCCAATTGCCAAAATAATTAGCATTCCAATAGCAAAATACAATTGAAAACTAGTTATTTTAGCATGGTTATAAATATGTAATGCTGTAAACTGTGAAATTGTCACACCCAGAAACAAAGATAAAATATCAAGGAAAAGTGATTGAATTCCCAAGGCTCCCGTATAAGTATAATAGAAGGATACAATAAATAATAGGCATACAAAAACAGAAACTGCCGATGAAAAAAATCATTGTACATAACATATGTTATCTCTTTTAGATAATATGAAATAGGAAAAAACCCACCAAAAGATTGTTGGCAAGAATGTTAATTTTAAATGTTCCCATACGCTTTCATTTACTGGGGCAATGATACCTACTAAAACTAGTTTACCGCTCCAATCATAGATAAAATGCATTATACTTCCAACCATACTAATGAAAGGAATCCCTAGTAATATCAAATATCTAGTTACATCTTTTACCTTATATATATTATACCTAATCATTTTCACATCCTTTCAATTTTATAAGCTTTAAACAACTATATTATCCACCATATAACATTATTATGATGGCTTTAATATGTATTTTATACATTTTATATACATAAAAAATCCTTTTGAATATTTATGGACCAAAATAAAAATAATAATTAATAGTTTATAAAACTGAAAAATTGGTATGTTAAAAAATATTTAGTTGAAAGGATGGTTCAATGAATTTATATATGCCAGAAAGGGTTATTTTTGTACCTTCTAGCCTCAAATATCCATTGGGACGAGATTTATATGAGTTTTTTCAAGATAAAGAAGTAGAAGTAATTAAATCTACTTCCAATAAAGTGGCTCAATTTATACCTGGTACAACATCAGGAGAGAAATATGCCAGCTCCAAGAGAACTATTGTAGTTACTACAGCTAAAAGTAAAAAACTTGATATATGCAAACCTTCTGCAGATTATCAATTTTCTCTTGTAAGCAGTTGTCCTGGCAACTGTGAATACTGTTATTTACAAACCACTCAGGGGGAAAAACCCTATATAAAGGTATTTGTAAACTTGGAAGATATCTTTAATGTAATAGAAGAGTATATTGGCCAAAACCCAAATGAAATTACTACTTTTGAGGCTGCAAGCTTGGGAGATCCTTTGGCACTGGAGCATATTACAGGGAGTTTGGCAAAGACCATAGAGTTTTTTGGAAATCTTGAAAATGGTAAATTGAGGGTGGTGACAAAATATAGCAATGTTGACTCATTGCTGTCACTTAAACATAATAAAAATACCCAATTTAGAATCAGTATAAATTCTAATTATGTTATAGATAACTTTGAACATAGTACTAGTAGGCTTGATGAAAGGATAGAAGCTATAATTAAACTTGGGAATGCTGGTTATCCTATTGGATTCTTAATAGCCCCTATTATGATATACGATGGTTGGAAAGATGATTATAGGATATTGCTTACAAAATTAAAAGAAAGATTAGGCCCTGAACTTTGTCAGCAAGAGTTAACATTTGAGTTGATTCAACATAGATTTACAGCCGTTGCTAAAGAATTAATCGTTCAAAGATTTCCCAAGACAAAGTTAGACATGGAAGAAGAAAAAAGAACCTTAAAGTGGGGAAGATTTGGAAGGTTTAAATACATATATCCAAAGGAGCAGGTGAATGAAATCAGAGAGTATTTAACATCTCATATTGTAGAGAGATTCCCCAGAGCAATAATTAAATATTTTACATAATACTTTGCTTTAAAGACTAAAATTCTCTCCTAGTAGGGAATTTTAGTCTTTTATTATAGGTATTTATCGAGGGCAATATGAAAGGATGTATATATGGATTTCTCAAAGGATTCACTTGTAGCATTAGGAGTTATCCTAAATGGATTGTCTCGAGGATTTCTAATGGACAGTATATAGAGTCCATGATAAAGCTTTGAGTGATTTAGCTATGAAATTTCATGAATAACTTATCTAGAGATTTAAATAATAAATTTTCAAATTACATAAAAAGGGATAAAACTATGGTACAATAATTTTAAGAAGATTAAAAAGTCGGAGGGGATTTCAGTATGGGATTAGCCAAGGGAATTGTCTATGCTATAACACCTGTTGTAATAGTTGGAGGAATTGTATTATTTGTAATTGGAAGACTTAAAGATAAATATAACCAAGGTAATTTAGGTAAGAAAAAATCAACAAATGCTCAGATATTTCTAGATAGTTTAATACCAATGGGAATGATTTTTGGTTGTGCTATCGGTGTAATTCTAAGTATCTTTTTTCCAATTTCTATATTATATACGGTTAGCTTAGGAGCTGGGATAGGCTATTTATTTGGATATTTTGCTTATGAAATTTATATATGATTATATATTGTGTAAAGGTTTGGATATTACTACTAAAACTAAGCTATTAAATTAAGATACAAGTGGTAAAAAATTAATGGAGGAAATTGGAGGGATTTTGTGCAAAAGACCAGGGCGTTAACAATATGGTTTAAATGTTTGATGATGATACTAATGATAACCTGGGGATGTCTAAAAATGGGATATGGCATGCATTGGATTGATGCAATAGGTGCAGGTGCAATGCTAATGCTTGGTATAATTTGGAGGTCAGGTATAAGTGGAGAAAATGAATCTACGGATAAAAAGGATAAAGCTGGAGAAATATTATATCGAGTATTTTCTGTGATGTTAGTTGGATTAGGCATAATGTTGATTTCAGGTTACTTATTCTTTGGGTTATATCGCATTAAATAATGAATACTTATGGGAAAATGTGAAATAAAATAGATTAAATTAAAAAGTAATTCTATTTTAAAAAATTTTTTAGAGGAGGAGGGATTATTATGGATATTGGTCGTATATTAATTTTTACACCTTTAGCTATATATTGTTTTTATTCTTTTAGAAAGTCAAAATTGGATATATATTTAATGTTTGGGGCTTTA
>JAAYRD010000101.1 GCA_012518955.1 Tissierellia bacterium
GTTAGAGCGCCCGGCTCATAACCGGTAGGTCCGGGGTTCGAGTCCCTGAAGGCCCACCAACTTTACTTTGAGTTTATGATATGATAGGAGTGTTCGCTAGGACCAACCTTATAAGAATGCTTTTAAGGGTAATCTTGCCCAGATAGCTCAGTAGGTAGAGCAGGGGACTGAAAATCCCCGTGTCGGTGGTTCGATTCCGCCTCTGGGCACCAGAATAATTTTAAAAATGCCGCAAGGCTATACAGGGGTGTAGTTCAGCGGTAGAACGTCGGTCTCCAAAACCGAATGTCGTGGGTTCGATTCCTGCCACCCCTGCCATATTGAACAATATGGGCTTGTAGCTCAGGTGGTTAGAGCGCACGCCTGATAAGCGTGAGGTCGGTGGTTCGAGTCCACCCAGGCCCACCATCATATATACTACCTAAGGTAGATATATGGGCCTTTAGCTCAGTTGGTTAGAGCGCCCGGCTCATAACCGGTAGGTCTGGGGTTCGAGTCCCTGAAGGCCCACCATTATAAATAAAAGCAGCAGACTTTGATGCAAAAGTCTGCTGCTTTTATTTATCTTGCTCTAATAAAACATATTGAATTAAATGTTTAAGTATATTTTTAATATTTTCCACTTCATACTTATCTTCAACTTTTAGTAATATAATATTGTCTGGAACTATGAATTGAGAAAGGTCATTTAAATCTTTAGAATAAGGTATATCTGCTTTATAGAGAAATAAACATTTCTTAGTAGGAGTAATCAACCCTTCTTTAAATTCCAAATCTATTACAAGGGAATTATCACCTCTCCAATCAATATTAAATCCGCCTTGATAATATATTGCATCAACATAGTCATCCACTGTTGAGGTGGTACAACTAATTTTTAATATATCTTCAGATGCTATAATATCCTTTATCTCTATATTAATTATTTTACCATTATAATCGACTACTGTACTTTTTATATCCCTTATGTGGTCAAATATTTTCATGATATCCATTAGATAATAGAGATCATCATAATTATGTTTTAAAATCCTATTTTTTAAAACCTCATCTTTATTTTTCATATATTGATAATAGAAATTGATACAATCTTTGCCTGAATATTCATCTTCCCGATATATGCCTAATTTTTCTTCAACAGTTTTTAGCCTTAGATTTTCCAATTGAATATAAGAACTATGATTTTTAATTTCCCTATAGATATCAAAACTATTCATATCCAGTATTTTACTATGGATGGAATGTTTTTTACATCTATGATGGATAAAAGGTAGATCAAAGCTAATACCATTATAAGTAACAATTAAGTCAAACTGATTAATTATATTATTAAGCTTTTCCAATATTTGTTTTTCTTGGTCGGTATTATTGGCGAAAATCTGCTTTAAACACCAGTTTTTATTATTTTCATCAAAATATACCATTCCTATTAAATAAATTTGGTTATATTTCCTGCTAAGACCGGTAGTCTCTATATCTAAAAAACATATATTTTTTTTACCAAAATATTTTAATAAATTACTTTTACAATTTATTAGATGATTATATATATCCATAGACGATTCCCCTTTTTTAAATTATGATATAATAGTTCTACCACATTTTAAATTATATATATATATAATGGTTTTATCAAATCCAATAGTAACATTGATCAACCATTGAAAGGAGTATTGGAATGAAACAGAGCAAGGGCTTGGAAGGTATAGAATTGAATCAATTAACTGACGAAGAATTAAGAAACAATATATTAGAGGTAAATAAAGAGCAATTAGCCAAAATAGCGAATATGTCCTATCAGTTTTTCATTAGTAAATCCATACTTATTATTAAAACTATAGGGGACAAGGATTTTTTATATGAAATAGATGAAGAAGAGGAAAAAAAGGTAATTTTTAAAGGCTTTCATTATATTATCAATTTATTTAAAAGGCTTAACGATGAAGAATCAAAGATAGATGCAGAGTATGAAATGAATATATTATTGGATATACGAAAAAAATGCCATGATTTATCAGAAGCCTTATATGGGTATGAGATAGAATCATCGTATATGAAGGAATTGTTGGATTATCACACTATTAAAAAGGTTGAAAAAGAAGAATATAAGTATGTTAATATAGATAGGACAGAAGTCCATCTATTATTAAATAGGGTAAAAAACATTCTATCTAGTCAAACGATAGATCATTTAACATATGTAGATATAGTTTCAAACATTTTAGGTATATTGCCTTTTAGAATGATCAAATCTAAATATTTTGATGTATTGCACACTACCATGATAAGAAATCTTAACTATTATTCCGTAGCAATAGTGGAAAATCAAATAGAAGAATATAAAAAAATATTTGATAGTTCCTTACATGGCAACTATGGAATAATTTTTGATAAATATTTTACTGACATACAAAGATTTAAAAATACGTCTATAAAAAGTTTAAGTCTAGATGAATTAGAAGATATGGCCACAGATGTAATAGATCTATCTACGGATATACGAGGTATAAGAAGTATTATAATAGATATAGGAACTCTTATAAATAGATTGATAGTTATAGTTTTGAATAGAGATAAAATCTCTTTAAACTATAAGGATGAAGTTCTTCTAGCTTTTAAGGATTGGGAGGATAGAATTGATGAAGAATTGCTATACTCTCTGTTGGAAAAGTCTAAAACTGAATTACAGAATATAGAAAAGGAATTGTTAAAGGATGTGGAAAAATTAAAAACATTTAATGATGAGATGCTAAAAAGGGAAAACTTTTTTGATAAAGATCTAAATCAGGAAATGCTATATACTAGGGATATATTGACATATTATAATGATTTGGAATTTACTAAGCATGAAGTACTGTTTCCGGAAAAGGAAGAAAGGATAACCGATGATTATCTAGAACAATTGATAAATAGTTTAATCCATTATATAGATAGAAGTATCATAGCAATGGGTGGCATAGAAAGAAAAATAAGAATGAGGAGATTACTATCTGTTCTAGAGTTACCATTCCAAAACATAGAACAATTTTTATCTTATATAGAATATTCCCTAGATGAAAGAATAGTATCTAAGGGAGAGATATTATTCACCATTGATGCATTAAATTATTGGTTAGATACATTAGAAGAATAAAAAATTAAAATAGCATAGATAAAATAAAGAATGGGTCAAAAAATTATCCATTCTTTATTTTTTATACTATATGATTATATATCCCATCCATTTTGGCAATAATATATTGGGATGGAATTGGAGGGATATAATGAAACAAAAAATAGGCATACCTAGAGGTATGTTTTATTATGATTACTATCTTTTATGGGAAAGATTTTTTGACAATCTTGGTGTGGAAGTAGTTGTATCTCCTAAAACAAATAAGGATATTTTAAATAGGGGAATCCATGCCTGTGTAGATGAAGCTTGTTTGCCAGTTAAGGTATTTCATGGACATGTAGATTACTTAAAGGACAAGGTAGATTGTATATTTGTTCCTAAATTTATCAGTATCTATAAAAAGGAATACTGCTGTCCAAAGCATTTAGGATTACCGGACATGATAAAACATAGTATAGATGGGTTACCAGAAATTATTGATACTCAAATAAATCTTAGAAAATCCAACAGGAGTTTAAAAAAATCAGTTCTCTATACTGGAAAATATTTTACTAGAAGTTCAAGAAAAATATTGAAAGCATTTGATGAAGCCTATGATCAATTTATACAATATACTGAGCTGATGTCACGTGGAATAATTCCTATTCATGCAGTAGGGCTATGGGAAAACTTAGAATTAAAAAAATCCCATAATGAAGATTATAGGTCACAGATACTATTACTGGGACATTCTTATAATATTTACGATGAATACATCAACATGAATATAGCTAATAAGCTGAAAAAAAATGGGGTTAAACCTATTACAGTAGAAATGGTAGATGATGATACCATAAGATATCACACTTCCAAGCTATCTAAAAGAATGTTCTGGACCCATGGACAAAAGATAGTAGGAGGAGCTTTTTCATTAATAGATGCAAAGGCTATTAATGGTATTATATATATTTCATCATTTGGTTGTGGACTAGATTCAGTATTGATGGAATTAGTGGAAAGGAAGGCAAAGGAACACAATGTACCTTTTACTTTATTAACCATAGATGAACAAACCGGAGAAGCTGGAATAAATACAAGAATAGAAGCTTTTTTAGATATGCTAGAATGGAGGGATACAAATGAAGATAACTTTTCCACATATGGGTAATGTCTATATAGCCGCTAAAGCTTTTTTTGAAGAATTAGGCCAGGAGGTTATCCCTCCGCCTAGATGTAGTAGAAAGACCTTAGAAACAGGCACTAAATACTCTCCAGAAACTATATGTTTACCCCTTAAGGTAATGATAGGCAATTTCATAGAAAGTATAGAAAAGGGAGCAGACACTATATTGCTAACAGGTAGCTGTGGTCCTTGTCGTTTTGGGTTCTATTCAATCCTTGAAAAAGGTATACTTAATGATGCAGGATATGATGTGGAATTTATAGTTTATGATCCTATAGGTGAAGGAATAGGAAAACTAAAACAAAATATATTTAGAACATTTAATGCCACCAATGTGAGAGAGGTTCTTAGAGCTGGTAGATTAGGTTGGGGATTAATACACAAGGCAGACCATATTACTGATTTAGCCAATAAAACAAGAGCCTATGCCGTAGACAGCTATAGAGTGGATTTTATTATAAACAATTACTATAGAGAAGTAGAACAAGTCTTTGGAGAAAAAGAGATGATGGATTTAATGGATAATACCATAGATGCATTAAATCAAGTAGAAATAAAAAAAGATTACAACCCTATTAAAATAGGATTAATTGGAGAGATATATACCATAATAGAGCCTTTTGTTAACTTCGATATAGAGAAGAAGTTAGGCCATATGGGTGTCCTTGTAGAAAAGTCCTTGACCCCAACATCTTGGCTAGAACATCATGTATCAAAATTTCCCTTTGGCTCAAGAACAGAAAATGAAAAATACAGACTTGCAAAACCTTATCTAGAAACTTTGGTAGGAGGTCATGGTAGAGAAACGGTAGGTTCAGCTATTCATTATGCAAAGGAAGGGTTTGATGGTGCTATTCAACTTCTACCGTTAAATTGTATGCCGGAAATTGTAGCAAAACCTATACTTACTACTGTAAATAAAGATTTGGAATTTCCAATTATGACATTAATATTAGATGAAATGACGGGAGAAGCTGGATTTATGACGAGGTTAGAAGCCTTTGTAGACTTACTCGAAAGAAGAAGGGAGGAAAATTTAGTTGGCTAAATATTATATGGGAATAGATGTGGGTTCTGTTAGCACTAATATTATACTGATGGATGAAAACAAAGACCTCCATTATAAAAAATATATGAGAACTCAGGGAAAGCCTATTGAAATGCTGAAAGAGGGCATTGGAGAGATTGAAAGAGATATTGCTGGAGGAGAAATAGCAGGGGTAGGAGTAACAGGCAGTGGTAGATACTTGGCAAATATAATAGTAGGGGCTGATATAGTAAAAAATGAGATTACAGCCCACGCTATAGCAGGGTTAAATTTCATACCAGAGGTAAAAACTATAATTGAAATTGGAGGACAAGATTCTAAGATAATAATTCTTCGGGATAAGATTGTAGTAGACTTTGCAATGAATACCGTATGTGCTGCAGGAACAGGTTCCTTTTTAGATAGGCAGGCCATTAGATTGGGAATAGATATAGCTGAGTTTGGAGGTTTAGCATTGCAATCTGACAACTCTGTAAGGATAGCAGGAAGATGTGCAGTCTTTGCTGAATCCGATATGATACACAAACAGCAATTAGGTCATAATCAATCGGATATAGCTAAGGGTTTATGTGAAGCTTTGGTTAGAAACTATCTAAACAATGTAGGAAAGGGTAAGGAAATACTATCTCCTGTTATGTTTCAAGGAGGAGTAGCTGCAAATATTGGTATTAAAAAAGCCTTTGAAGAAGCCCTTGGAGAAGAAATATATATACCAGAAAACTATGATGTAATGGGAGCCATTGGAGTAGCTATGCTTGCCAAAGAAGAAGTTAAAAAGAAAGGGAAAACAAATTTTAAAGGAACTTCAATACACAATATAAACTATAGGGTAAGTGGATTCGAATGTGATGGGTGTTCCAATGTTTGCGAGGTCGTAGAAATACATGAAGATGGAAGGATCCTAGCCAGATATGGCGACAAATGTGGTAAATGGTCCAATTCAATAGGTGAGAACAATATAAAATTAGCATAACCTTAAGTCTAGATACTTAAGGTTTTTTTATGGTATAATGTGACCATAGAAATTATTAAAGGGTGATCAGATTGTACAAGGAAAGTGCTATTAGAGGATTTGAAAAAGGAGTTAAAACTTTATGGGGATTGACCAAGATCGTAGTACCTGTTTATTTTATAGTAACTTTTCTAGGTTATACCCCGGTATTGGATATGATTTCAGATTTATTTGAACCTGTGATGAATATTCTTGGACTTCCAGGAGAGGCTTCTTTACCTCTAGTTTTAGGTAATGTGGTGAATATATATGCAGGTGTAGGAGCTATGGCAACCATGACTTTAACAGCTAAACAAGCCACAATCTTGGCTATTATGTTGTCCTTTTCCCATAGTTTATTATTGGAATCAGTGGTAGCCAATAAGGCAGGAGTAGGTTTAGGTTTAGTAGTATCCATAAGGGTAGGATTGGCATTGTTGTCGGGAATAATTCTTAATATTATATTATAGGGGGAAAACTATGAATTTGATGGTTTATTTAAAGGAAAGTTTCACAGGTAGTATAAGCTCTGTTCTAACTATGGCAATTATAATAATTCCTCTTATGATGGTCATGGAAATACTTAAAGATGCTAAGATATTAGAAAAGTTATCAACGAAACTAAAACCCATAGCTAAATTTTTGGACATATCCGATGAATCGGTTTTTCCCTTGATCATCGGAATAATTTTTGGCTTAGCTTATGGAGCAGGCATAATTATAGATAGTACTGAAGAGGGCAATGTAAGCAAGAAGGATCTATATATTTTAGTTATATTCCTATTAGCTTGTCATGCAATATTTGAAGATACATTCATATTTGCTGCAGTAGGAGCCAATCTATGGCTGCTTTTTGGAGTTAGATTGATTGTAGCTATAGTCATAAGTTATTTTGCATCAAAGGTTATAGATGCTAAACAATTGGCTAAGGAAGATTAAAAACAAGTGCCCAATATTGAGCACTTGTTTTTTTAATCTTCGTCATATTCATCTACTAAATCTTCATCAGCTTCCAAGGACAAGCAAGGGCGAGGTCTTGGTTTTGCTGGTTTGCCAGTACTAGCCTCATCTATTTGATCAGGGAATAGTTGTGGGAAGGTGGTACAAATTGGAGAAATTACTGGTGATAACTCTGGGAATCCCGTTGAAAGAACGCAGAGTTGTACTGGAACTATAATTTTCTTTTCACAGCTTACGCATAATGCAATTATTAAATCTACTTTTACTCGACCTGTTTCAGGGCATACCCTTATATCTCTTGTAATACTATTGGTAGCCAATCTAGTTTCACAGGTAATATTGCAGAACTCAGCAAATCTTGGGAAGAAAGCAGAGTTAAATACTGATGGTACACATAATTCAAAGAAATTGGTCAATACTATAGGATTCTGTGGGGTTGCAACTGGAACATTGCTTGTAAGCGTAACGGTTCTTCTTCTATTATTGGAACTTAGTACAACTACATCTATTTCAACAATAACATTGCCAGTTACTTTTAATGTTTGGGTACCAAAGATTGGAGTACCTTTTTTCTTCTTATCGCATTCCTCTGTATTAGCAAATACTATTTTTTCAGTTTTTACTCCATCTGGACCTACAACTTCAATATCTTTACCCTTACTATCTTTAACAAATTGTCCACCGGAAAGAGTTGTTTCAGGTTTAACTGTTAAATTACGAGGGTCAAATATATTTGAAGGATTGAAGAATTTTCTACATCTTACCTCTAACACTCTTATTATTCTAGAATTGGGTCTTAGTTTTGGAGTAAAAACTTGATCAGTTACCGTACTTATTGCTTGTAAATTAACCAATATGGCATCGTATACTTTTTGTACAAATATGGGTTCGGATTTTACATTTCGTAGAGTACCATCAAATTCACATCCTGTTTCTCCAACACAACATTTATCACTTATGTTTAAATTTATCCCTTCAGGTTTAATATCTGAATTCATTATTAAATTCCTCCTTTCGATGATCTAAGATCATTCATCTCACTTTTATTATATTCTTAAGCTATTCCTAGTGTTACAAATTACAATAGGAATATTTTAATAGCTTTAACAATATGATTTACAAGGACTATCTATAGGTGG
This sequence comes from Tissierellia bacterium, assembly GCA_012518955.1. Classification (GTDB taxonomy): domain Bacteria; phylum Bacillota; class Clostridia; order Tissierellales; family Tepidimicrobiaceae; genus DUNJ01. Next base: position 8,416 of record JAAYRD010000101.1, read on the forward strand.
TGATTATATGAGTTATTTTAATGACAGACTATTATTAATATCAGATTCTACAAATAGCATTGACTTATTTAGATTGATAGATAATCAAATAATAAGATATCGTTTCGACAATTTGACACAGAATTTTATTGAGAATACAGTAACGGAAGATGCTTTTATAGAATTTAATGCAACAATTGATGAAAAGGATACTATTTATCTTATACATCAGGATATGTCTTTGGATCTAATATTGACACTATTAAATGGTGAAAATAGGGAGGTTATAAAACTAACAGAAAAACCAATCCAAGAGGTATATTATCTGAATTTAACTATATATAGGGGAGAACCCCATATAATTTATTTTATATTAACTTCCAAACCTGACAAAGAATATAGAATTTATCATCATTATTTTAATGGAGAAAGTTGGATAACCAATATAGTAGATGATATAAAAGTCAGAGAACTGTTAAACCCTATGAAAGTATTTAGGACAGATAAAGAGCTAATAATAGCATATTATGATATGATAGAAGAAGAGCATATATATATAAAAACCTTCAACTTTTATAGAAGAGAGTGGAAAGAAAAGATAAAATTAACCAATAATAAAGAAAACAAGTTATACGTAGACTTTATCTTAAAAGATAATCAACTTCATATGACCTATTGTCAATATGAAGAAGGCAATCTAGTAGTAATATATGAAAGATTAATTTACGAAGATGGAGTAGTAAAAAAGGAGATAAGTCGAAGGTTATCCAATCCAGAAAACCCCCAAAATCCTACTGTTCTATACTATGAAGGAAAACTTTGGGTATCTTGGGTTGAATATGACAATGTAATGAGTTGTTATAGTCATGATATGGGAAATAGTTGGAGTCCTATATATCTATGGAATGAATCAAAGGGAAAGGATATTGTAAGATATGGATACCATAGGGCATTTCCAGATGAAACTATTTTAAATTATTCCTTTGGAAAAATAAATCCAGACATAAGCTTTATAGGGTTTGGGCCTACATACGATACAACTGAAATACCTTTAAAAAAAAAGGCTCCACTCAGCTTTCCCAACAACCTAGAGGAGATATAGAATCAGATATCAAAAAAATACATAGTTTAATTGAGGATTTGGAAAAAAGATTGGCTAAAATAGAAGGAATAGAGTTAGAGGATAATATAAAGTCTTTGATTGAAAAGATGAATTATGTAGAAGAGTTTTTAAATAGACGGACCAGAGGATTCTATGGGAGAAGTAGAAGGAGCTGACTATCTCTAAAATATCAAAAATATAAAAAAGGCTCCATAAGGAGCCTCTCATCCATAATGGATGAATAAACCGTTCAAAAGGGGTTTTGGGAATAGAGATCTTGTTCGAGGTTACCAGGGGGATAACCACATACAAATTATAGCAAACCTCGACAAAGTTTACAAGACTTTTATCGATTTTTACTAAAAGTACAAAAAAAATCTTAATCTTTAACAGTTTGTACAAATCCTATATAATGGTATAGTGATAAAATGAATATACTAGGAGGTTTAAAATGGATAATAAACTTATATTGGCCAAAGAAGCTTTGGAGAAGAATGGATTTAAAGTGATGTTTTTTGATGAAGTGGACAAGATGAAAGAGACTTTGTTAGAGAAGATTGAATTGGATAAATCCATAGCATTTGGAGGTTCTATGACCCTAAAAGAAATAGGATTATATAAGGATTTGAAGGATAGGGGCAATGAAATATATTGGCATTGGAAAGCAAAGGATGGGCAGGCTGAGCTAAAGGCTGCCAGGGATGCAGATATATATATATCTAGTACAAATGCCTTAACCTTAGATGGGAAACTGGTAAATATGGATGGGGTAGGAAATAGAGTTGCATCTATGTTTTATGGACATGAAAGGGTATATATAATTGTAGGTAGGAATAAACTAACCAAAGATTTAAAAGAAGCTAGGGATAGAATTAAAAACATAGCAGGACCTAAAAATGCTCAAAGGTTGGATGTAGATACTCCGTGTAAATTCACAGGTAAATGCAATGATTGTGACTCTCCTGATAGAATATGTAAAGTAGAAGTAATAATACACAAAAATACTACAGGACCCAATATTAATATATTTTTAGTGAATGAAGACCTAGGATACTAAAGTTTAAGAGGTGATGTTTTGGAAATTTACTTAGATAATTGTTCTACTACTAAACCACGAGAAGAAGTTATTGAAGAGATAGTTCATTTTTTAAGATTTGAATATGGCAATCCTTCATCCCTCCATAGGTTGGGATTTAATATAGAGAAGAAGATAGAAGAGGTAAGAAAAACTATTGGAGATTTTTTAAAGGTTGATAAGAATGAAATATATTTTACTTCAGGTGGTACTGAAAGCAATAACTTAGCTATTCAAAGTATAATAGAAAGATATAAAAGAGTAGGAAAACACATAATAACTACAAAAATAGAACATTCTTCGGTATTAAATCCTATTAAAAATTATGAAGAGAAAGGCTACGAAGTAACCTACTTAAATGTGGATAGCAATGGAATATTTTCTCTAAAAGAATTAAAAGAAAGTATAAGGGAAGATACCATACTTATATCCATAATGCAGGTGAACAATGAAATAGGTAGCATACAACCTATTTGGGAAATTAAGAATATTTTAGAAGAAAGGAATTCTAAGGCATTAATTCATGTAGATGGAATCCAAGCCTTTGGTAAAATTCCCATTGATATAGGTGGATGGGGTGTAGATACATTTTCTTTCAGTGGTCATAAGATATACGGACCCAAGGGAATAGGTGGACTTTATGTAAATAAGAATTTAAAGATTGCTCCAATAATCTTTGGAGGTAATCAGGAGAAGGGATTACGATCTGGTACGGAAAATGTACCAGGGATAATGGGGCTAGGAAAAGCGGTAGAAATAATAGAAAATAATTTTGATGAGGAAAGGAAAAGAGTTGCTAATCTAAAGTCCTACTTCATAAAAAAATTAGAAGATGAGATTCATCACATTCGCATCAATAGTCCTTTAGGAGAAAACTATTCACCCTATGTATTAAATATATCTTTTGAATACGTTAGGGGAGAGGTTCTACTTCATTATTTAGAGGATAAAGGGGTATATGTATCTACAGGTTCTGCCTGTTCTTCTAAAGGTACGGAGAAGAGCCATGTACTTTCCCAACTAGGATTATCGGATACAGAAATCGAAGGAGCTATTAGGATTTGTTTTTCCTATGAAAATACAGAAGAAGATATAGATTATACTATAGAAGTACTTAAAAATTCGGTCGAAGAAATTAGACAAATAACCATGAGGTGATGATATGGAAAGGGTTCTTAGTGTTAGTATAGGTGAGATTGCATTAAAGGGTTTAAATAGAAAATATTTTGAAGATAAATTAATATCAAGAATTAAAAGGGCCATGGGTAATTTAGAATACAATAGGGTATATAATGAACAAGGTAAACTATATATAGAGGCCCCGGAGGATAGTTTTGAGGAGATAATCAATAGACTAAAAAAGGTATTTGGACTTGTATACATTAGCCCTTGTATAAGATTGGAAAAGGATATGTATTGGATAGAGAAGGCCTCCATAAAGGTTATGGAAGAAAAACTACTAAAGGACCCTGTAAAAACCTTTAAGGTAGTTACCAATAGAGTAGACAAAAGTTTTCCAGAGAAATCTCCAGAAATCTCGAAAAAGATCGGGGCAGCCATACTTAGAAATGTAGAAGGATTAAGTGTAGATGTACACAACCCTGACACCTATGTATATATTGATATTAAGCAAAACTGTTATATATATACTGAAAGGATTCAGGGCTATGGAGGATTACCTGTAGGCACTAGCGGCAAGGGACTGCTCCTATTATCTGGTGGAATAGACAGCTCAGTAGCTGGATTTTTAATGGCAAAGCGGGGAGTTGAAATAAGTGGGGTTCACTTTCACAGTTATCCTTTTACCAGCGAAAGAGCAGAGGAAAAGGTTAAAAACTTAGCTAAAACCTTAAGTATATATACGGGAAGGATTAAATTATATAGTGTAAATATTTTAGAAATACAAAAAGAATTGAATGCAAAATGCCCAGAAAAAGAGATGACCATATTATCTCGCAGGTTTATGATGAGGATAGCAGAGAAAATAGCAATAGAAAACAATATAGATGTTCTCATAACGGGAGAAAGTTTAGGACAGGTTGCAAGTCAGACTGTAGAAGGGTTAACCGTTACAAATAATGCAGTAGATAAACTGGTGATAAGACCTTTAATTGGTTTTGATAAAGTCAAGATAATAAATATTGCAAAGGAAATAGAAACCTATGAAACATCTATTTTGCCTTATGATGATTGTTGTACTCTATTCTTGCCAAAACATCCTGTAACTAAGCCTAAAATAGAAGATATAGAGAACTCAGAGAAGAATATAGACATAGATAGATTAGTAGAAGAAGCTATAGCTACTATGAAAATTCACTATATAGAATAGGGTATCATATTAAATAAATTAGTCTATAGATAGGTAGATTAGTGATTAATTTTAAAGGGGGCGCATAATATGGCGAGTATAAAACAAGTTATTGGTACTAAGGCTATGGATCAAGCCATCAATTATATTGAAAAGGATCCTATGGAAAACCTATCTAAATTATTGGATTGGAGTGAAAAGTTTATAGCAAGAGATAATCATAAGGAGATACTGCAAAAGTTTAGGGAGGTAGTAGATGATACAAATAGCAATTGGTATAAGTTAATTGAAAGGTATTTTGATGAATTATCTCCCGCTACAAGACGAAATTTTCTAGTAAACTTTATGGTCAACTCTGGAATGCTAGGCATACCGCTTCAATATGAAATTGCAGAAAAGTATAATTGTAATGTACCCTGGGCTATATTGATAGATCCTACTAGTGGATGCAATTTAAAATGTACTGGATGTTGGGCTTCAGAATATGATAAAACCGACTCCCTAAGCTATGATCTATTAAACAGAGTTATCGAGGAAGGTAAAGAGCTGGGAATATATATGTATTTATATTCTGGTGGAGAACCCTTGGTGAGAAAAGATGATTTAGTTAAATTAGCTGAAAAACATAAGGATTGTTTCTTCCTATCCTTTACAAATGCAACCTTAGTAGATGAAAAATTTGCTAAAAAATTAGGAGAATTAGGGAACTTTGGATTAGCTATAAGCATTGAAGGTTTTGAGGAAGAAACGGATATGAGAAGGGGAAAAGGCACTTATAAGAAGATCATAGAAGCTATGGATTTACTCAAGAAAGAAGGAGTAGCTTTTGGATTTTCAACTTGTTACCATAAATACAATACAGAATCTATAGGCTCAGAAGAATATATAGACTTCCTAATAGATAAGGGTTGTATGTTTGGATGGTATTTCACCTATATGCCTATAGGTAAAGATGCAGTTACCGATTTATTAGTAACTGCTGAACAGAGGGAATATATGTATCACCAAATAAGAGAACTAAGAACTAAGAAACCTATATTTATATTGGATTTCTGGAATGATGGGGAATATGTTGACGGCTGTATCGCAGGTGGAAGAAGATATCTTCATATAAATGCTAATGGAGATGTGGAACCCTGTGCCTTTATACATTATTCCAATGTTAATATAAAGGACACCAGTCTACTAGAAGCCCTACAATCTCCATTGTTTATGGAATATAAGAACCATCAACCCTTCAACCAAAATCATTTAAGGCCATGTCCATTATTGGATAATCCAGAGATGTTGAGGGGTCTAGTTAATAGTTCAAAAGCTTACTCTACCCAACCTATAGATAAAGAGGATGTAAAGGATCTAACTCAAAAAACAGAAGACGTAGCTAAAGCTTGGGCTATTACAGCAGAAGAGTTATGGAATAAACATTTAGATGAAAAAGAGGAACTCATAAAACCTTAAGTCAATATGAGGTTTAAAAAGCTGGAGGATTCTCCAGCTTTTTCTCATAAAGTTGGTAAAATCATGAACACTAATGTATTATATTATGGATAAGATATTTTAAAGAGGAGGTTTTAAATATGAACAAAAAGATTTTAGTACCAATTGGGATATTGATTTTAATAGCAGCTATATTTGGAGGAACTTACAATAGATTAGCTGTTGCGGATGAAAAAGTAGATAGTGCATGGGCTCAGGTTGAAAACGTACTCAAACGTAGAGCGGACTTGATACCTAATTTAGTAAATACAGTAAAAGGTTATGCTAGTCATGAAAAAGAAGTATTAACTGGTATAACAGAAGCTAGAACTAAATTTAATGCAGCCAATACTCCAGGTGAATATGCAGAGGCTAATACGGAGTTAAACAGAGCTTTAACCAATCTATATGCGGTAGCAGAAAATTATCCAGAACTAAAAGCTAACGAAAATTTTTCCGAATTACAATATGAATTGGCAGGTACGGAAAATAGAATTGCAACGGAAAGAATGCGATACAATGAAGCGGTGCAAAGCTTTAACACCACCATAAGAAGATTTCCAACCAATATAATAGCGGGAATGTTCAATTTTGAGAAAAGACAATACTTTGAAATAGATGAAGAAGATGCAGAAGTTCCAGAAGTAAGTTTTTAGGTGATATACTATGAAAAGAAAACATCTCTTTTTTATCTTTTTATCTGCAATAATCTTATTTCAAACCAGTATTGGACTCGCAAAAGAGTTAAATCTTCCCAAGCCAAATCCTTCTTTCTATGTCTATGATGAAGCGGATATTGTAGATTCACAGGTAGAAAGATATATAATAAAAACTAATGAAGAACTATATAAAAGAGAAGGGGCTCAGGTGGTCGTTGCTAGTATAACTTCTCTAGAGAATATGGATATACGAGAATATGCCAATAGATTATTTGAAAAATGGAAAATAGGAAGCAAAGAATACGATAACGGTCTATTGGTCTTAATAGCGCCAGAAGAGGGAGAAATATGGATAGAAGTAGGTTATGGGCTTGAGGGAGCTCTACCCGATAGTAAGGTAGGAGGCATAATTGAAAATTCTATAGTGCCTTATTTTAGAGAGGGTGACTATTCCCAGGGTATATTATCCGGATTTAATGAAATAATCAATGAAATAGAGGTAGAGTACAATATTGAATTGAATCGACAAAATATAGACGAAGATCTATACTATTTTGATAACGACTCCAGCAATGTAGAGGCTTCTAATGGACCAGGTAGGATTTTTATGATCTTAGGTATAATCATATTTCTATTCATAGATTTTAAGTTTTTCAATGGATGGATTACCTATTCTCTATTAAGAGGCGGCAGACATGGCGGAGGTAGAGGAAGAGGAGGAGGCTCTTCCGGTGGAGGTGGCAGGTCCGGAGGCGGTGGCGCTGGAGGTAGCTGGTAGTGAAAGGATGATGTTAATGAAAAAAGTATCTTTAATAATGGTTTTGGTTTTACTACTCACTGGGTGCACAGTAAAGGAAAAAGCTAATAATAACCATGGAGAAAAATTGATAGTATATACTTCTTTTTATCCTATGTATTTTTTGACCGATGAGATAGGAAAAGATAATATTGAACTAAGGATGGTAATACCCACTGGAGTAGAGGCTCATGACTATGAACCTTCTATGAAGCAGTTGAAGGAGATAGAAAAGGCAGATCTTTTTATATATAATGGAGCAGGGTTTGAAAGTTGGGCAGATAAATTGTTGGAGACCATTTTAGATGAAAAACAAACAATAAACGCTAGTGAGGAAATAGAGTTGATAAAGGTTGATAAAGTAGCAGATCCCCATATCTGGTTAAACCCTATAAATATGAATACAATAGGGGAGAGAATAAAGGAAGAGCTTATAAACTTAGATGGAGAACACAAAGAAGAGTATGAAGAAAATTATCAACAATTATCTGATAAGTTAAAGAAGCTAGATAAGGAATATTTAAAGACATTGGAGGATAAAAAGAGAAATACCATATTGGTATCTCATGCAGCCTTTGCCTATATGGCAGAAAGATATGAATTCGACCAGATAGCAGTCATGGGTATCAATCCAGAACAGGAACCAAGCCCTAAAACCATTGCAGATATAATTGAAATTGCAAAAGAAGAGGATTTTCAATATATATTTTTAGAAACCTTAGCAAATCCAAAGACAGTTGAGGTAATTGCCAAGGAGTCTGGTCTGGAAACTCTTACACTGAACCCTATTGAAGGGTTGACGGAAGATGAGGAAAACAAAGGAGAGGATTATATTTCCATTATGGAAAGAAATCTTAAGAATTTAAAAAAGGCATTGGTAGATTAATATGAAGAAGAAAATAGTAGTTGGGAAAAACATAGAGTTTAGTTATGGGAATAACAAAGTTTTAGACGATGTAAGTTTTCATATTGATGAAGGAGACTTCGTAGGAATTATTGGCCCAAATGGATCTGCTAAGAGTACTCTTTTAAAGTTGATGTTAGGACTACTTAAACCAGACCAAGGGACCATAGAATTGTTTGGGGAAAGGCTCGATAAGTTTACAGACTTTCAAAAGATAGGGTATATATCTCAAAATGTGAGAGATTTTAATCAAATGTTTCCAGCAACAGTTGAAGAAATAATAGGAATCAATATTTCACCAAGGAAAGGTATGTTTAAAGGATTAAAGACAGAAAAGAAGGTAAAGGTTGAAAAAGCCTTAAAAATTGTAGGTATGGATAAGTTTAGCAAAGATAAGATAGGAAACCTATCTGGAGGTCAAAAACAAAGGGTATTTATCGCCAGAGCTTTGGTAAATAACCCTAAAGTGCTATTTATGGATGAACCCTTAGTAGGAGTTGACCAGGATTCTCAAAGGAGCTTTTATAAACTGATGGATGTGTTAAATAAAGAACATGGTATTTCCTTGGTAATGATCTCCCATGACATTGGCGTTATATCCAAGAAGGTAAATAAAATATTTTGTCTAAGTAATGGGAAGGTCTATTGTCATGATTCCGGTAAATGTGATTGTAGCAATATGTTAAAGGATATTTATACTGATAATATGAGTATATTGCTACACCATCACGATTCCGGACAAGGGGACGGATAACTTGTCCGGGAAGCGATCATTGGAGGGATGAATATGATGTCTTATGAGTTTATGCAAAAATCCTTTATTATGGGAATTCTAATAGCTTTAATAGTTCCAACTATAGGATATTTTTTAGTATTAAGGAGGCAATCCATAATAGGTGATACTTTATCCCATGTGGCCCTGTCCGGAGCAGCTTTTGGAATGATAACCCACATATATCCTGTATATACAGCCACTATATTTTCCATAATAGCCGCCCTTGGAATAGAAGGTCTAAGGAGAAAATATGAGAATTATGCAGAATTATCCTTATCCATAGTTTTATCCGTTGGAGTGGGATTAGCATCTATTTTTATAAGCCTAGGAAATACCCAGGGCATATTGTCCTATTTATTCGGCAGTTTAGCACTTATAACTTCTAAAGATATAATAATGGTAGTAATTTTAGGAATACTTACCTTCATGACCATTATGATTTTTTATAAAGATTTATTTTATATAACATTTGACGAAGAATCTGCTTATTTAGCAGGAATTCCCGTTAGATTTGTAAATTTAATCTTTTCTATTTTAGTAGCCTTAACCGTAGCCATATCTATGAGGATAGTAGGAGTACTTCTTATATCATCTTTAATGGTTTTGCCTGTGGCTACTAGCTTATTGATAACCAAAAGCTTTAAATCGGGACTTATATATTCTAATATATTTGGAATAGTATCGGTTATGGTAGGTTTGGTACTATCTTTCTATCTAGACCTTTCTCCAGGTGGGACCATAGTTCTTACATCTTTAAGTATTTTGTTATTGGTATTGTTAATAGAAAATATAAAAAATAATCAGAAAATTAATAAAAAAGACCAGTAGAGATACTGGTCTTTTTTATTGAGTAAAAAACTTATATACAAAAACTTGTGCAAATATAATTATAGCTACAAGCATGTATACTACATAGTTTTAATAGATATAATATTTTTGAGAAACCTATTGACTTTCTACTATGATTTTGAATATAATATAGCAGTCAAATAAAAAGTTTAGCAAATATAAACAAATAGTTTAATATATAACTATTTGTGAAAGGTGAATAAAGATGAAAATAGGTGAAAAAATAAGAAGACTAAGGGTACAAAACTCATTAACACAGGAAGAGTTGGCAGATAGATGTGAATTGACAAAAGGATTTATTTCTCAAGTAGAAAGGGATCTAACTTCTCCTTCCATTGCCACTCTAATGGATATTTTAGAGGGATTGGGAACAAATTTAAAGGATTTTTTCAACGAAGTAGAAGATGAAAAGATAGTTTTTTCAAAGGATGATGCTTTCGTTACAGAAAATGAAGAACTACAATATACTCTTAAATGGGTTATACCTAATGCCCAAAAAAACCTCATGGAGCCTATACTTATAGAGATAAATCCAGGAGGCAGAACAAAGGAAGACTATCCACATGAAGGAGAGGAATTTGGCTATGTAATGGCAGGAATTATCTTCGTACATATAGGCAATGAAAAATATAAAGTGAGAAAAGGGGAAAGCTTTTATTATAAGGCAAATTCTAATCACTATATTTCCAATGAAGGAAAAACTAAAGCCAAAGTTATATGGGTAAGTACACCACCAAATTTTTAATAAAAGGGGGTTTAGAGCATGGAAAAAACCAATGCTATTCAACTAAAAAACATATCAAAAGAATATGATGGAGTGAAAGTACTTGATCATATCAATTTAAACATCAGAAAAAATGAATTTTTAACACTGCTAGGCCCTAGTGGATGTGGTAAAACTACCACACTTAGAATAATAGGAGGATTTGAGCAACCAGAAGAGGGGAATATAATATTTGAAGGTAAAGATATTACAGAAGTACCTCCCTATAATAGACAGATAAACACTGTTTTTCAAAAGTATGCTCTATTTCCCCATATGAATATATTTGACAATATAGCTTTTGGATTGAAGATAAAGAAGATGCCAAAAGATGAAATAAAACTTAAAGTTAAGGAAATGCTAAGATTGGTAAATCTTCAAGGTTTTGAAAATAGATCTATTGCTTCCCTAAGTGGTGGGCAACAACAAAGAGTTGCCATAGCAAGAGCTTTGGTAAATGAACCAAAGGTATTGCTACTCGATGAACCTTTGGGTGCATTGGACTTAAAGCTTAGGAAGGATATGCAAATCGAATTAAAAAATATGCAAAAAAGAGTAGGTATTACATTCATATATGTGACCCATGATCAAGAGGAAGCTTTAACCATGTCAGACACCATAGTAGTTATGGATGGAGGAGTTATTCAACAAGTTGGAACACCGGTAGATATATATAACGAACCTAAAAATGTCTTTGTTGCTGAGTTCATAGGAGAAAGTAATATTATAGATGGAATTATGCACGACGATTACCTAGTAGAATTTGCTGGAAAAGTATTTGATTGTGTTGATAAAGGGTTTGAGAGGATGGAGAAGGTAGATGTAGTAATTAGGCCAGAGGATTTGGAGATAACATCTGTAGGTAATGGAATGTTAACGGGGGTTGTAACCTCTGTAATATTTAAAGGAGTCCATTATGAGATGATGGTAAAAAGCAATGATATGGAGTGGATGATCCATAGTACCATAATGAAACCAGTAGGTACGAAAATAGGCATGAAGGTAATCCCAGATAATATCCATATTATGAAGAAGGTGATGGACCAATGAAGATGAAATGGACATCTTACCCATATATTCTATGGATGATAATATTCATAGTGGTACCTCTAACATTAATACTTCTATTCTCCCTTACAGTAGGAGAGGAAGGAGGCATAGGAAATCTTCAATTTACTCTAGACAATTTTAAGCGATTTTTAGATCCTAAATATATAGATGTATTATGGATATCCATAAGTCTAGCGTTAAAATCTACAGCTATTACACTATTGCTAGGATATCCTATGGCAATGATAATTGCTGGAGAAAAGCCTTCAAAAAGAAATCTAATGATTCTTTTATTTGTCATACCTATGTGGATGAATTTTTTACTGAGAACCTATGCTTGGTTAACTCTATTGGGAAAAAATGGATTCATCAACTATATATTAACCAAGTTGGGATTTGCTCCATTAAATTTAATCTATAATGATAGAGCAGTTTTACTAGGAATGGTATATAATTTTTTACCCTTCATGGTTTTACCCATATACTCGGTATTGGTTAAAATAGATAATAGTTTAATTGAAGCAGCAGAAGATTTGGGAGCCAACAAACTAAAGGTTTTTTCAAGGGTGGTTTTTCCATTAAGTATTCCTGGTATAATTACTGGAATCACCATGGTATTCATGCCTGCTGTCAGCACCTTTGTAATATCTAGGCTATTAGGTGGAGGACAATATATGCTCATTGGCAATCTAGTAGAACAACAATTTCTATGGGTTGGAGACTGGCATTTTGGCTCAGCGATCTCCATTATAATGATGATATTCATACTTATAACTATGGCAATTACGGCTAAATTTGACACGGAAAAAGAGGGAGGTGGAGGACTATGGTAGGAAAAGGCTCAAAGAAATTATATACCTTTTTAATATTTTTGTTTCTATATGCCCCTATAATTGTTCTTATAGTATTTTCATTTAATAATTCAAAATCTAGGGGAACTTGGAATGGATTCACATTGAGATGGTATGTAGAACTATTTAAAGATGCAGAGATATTAAAAGCGTTATACTATACACTACTCATAGCCATACTATCTGCCATAATATCCACTATAATAGGTACCTTTGCTGCCATAGGAATATACGGTATGCCAGGAATAAGTAAAAAAATAGTCCTAAATTTAAACTACTTACCCGTATTGAATCCAGATATTGTAACAGCGGTATCTCTGATGACTTTATATAGATTTTTAAGTATTGAGTTTGGATTTATAACTATGCTTTTATCCCATATAACATTTTCCATTCCCTATGTGATATTGTCTGTACTACCTAAATTAAAACAGATGAACAAACATTTAGCAGAGGCAGCCATGGATTTGGGAGCAACTCCTACCTATGCTCTAAGAAAGGTAATAATACCAGAAATAATGCCAGGCATAATAACGGGAGCATTGATGGCATTTACATTATCTGTAGATGATTTTGTAATAAGCTTTTTTAACAAAGGAGCGGGAGTTACAAACCTAAGCATAACCATATTTTCCATGGCAAGAAGGGGAATCAACCCAGTTATAAACGCTTTATCTACCTTGATGTTCATCAGTTTACTTGTTCTATTATTGATAATAAATAGCAGATCATCAAAGAGTATTAGTGAGAGAGGTGATATTATATGAAAAATATTGTAAAAAGAATATTGGTTTTAAGTTTAATATTAGTTATTGGCATATTGGCAACTGGATGTGGAGAAGAAAAAGCAACTATTAATATATATAATTGGGGAGATTATATTGACCCAAGCGTATTGAAGGACTTTGAAAAGGAATTCAATGTAAAGGTAAATTACAACACCTTTGCAACCAATGAGGATATGTATATAAGCATTAAAAAAGGAGGAACCAGCTATGACGTGGCATTTCCTTCCGATTATATGATTGAAAGAATGATAGATGAAGATATGTTAGAGAAAATCAGCAAGGACAACATACCAAATTTATCCAATATTGATGAAAGGTTTCTAAACTTGGAATTCGATCCTGAAAATGATTACTCGGTACCCTATATGTGGGGAACGGTAGGCATAGTCTACAACAAAAAGATGGTAGACGATCCAGTTGATAGTTGGAATATTCTCTGGAATGAAAAATATAAAGGACAGATATTGATGTTGGATAGTCAAAGGGATTCCTTAGCAGTCGCCTTAAAAAAACTAGGTTATTCTATGAATACTAGGAGCTTAGAAGAGTTAGAAGAGGCTAAAGAAGAGTTGATTAAGCAGAAACCATTGGTATATGCCTATGTTGGAGATGAGGTTAAGGATCTGTTGGTCGGTGAAGAAGCTGCCATGGCTGTTGTGTGGTCAGGAGATGCAGTAGCTATGATCAGGGAAAATGAAGATTTAGCTTATGCAATACCAAAGGAAGGTACCAATCTATGGTTTGATAATATGGTAATACCTAAGAATGGAAATAACAAAAAATTGGCTGAAGAATTTATCAACTTCATGCAAAGGCCTGAAATAGCTGCTAGAAATACAGATTATATAGGCTATTCAACGGCAAACTATAAAGCTTTAGATCTTTTGCCTGAGGATATAGTAAATAGTGAAGTTGCATATCCTACAGATGAAGAAATAGGGGAAAGGGAAATATTTAAAGACCCTAAAGATTTCTTGAAAGTATATGATGATATATGGCTAGAATTTAAAGCTCAAAGATAAAAAACTTTAAGGAGAGGATTTTAACCTCTCTTTAAAGTTTTTTTGGTGAAAGTTAAAAAGGATGGGTAAATATAAACAGACTACATATCTAGGGAGGATTAAAATGCACAATGTTAAATATTTAATTATAGGAAACGGTATAGCTGGACTTTCAGCAGCAAAAGAGATAAGAAAGAATGATAATCAAGGTAGTATTATGATGATCTCTAAGGAACCATATCTACCCTATTATCGAATAAGATTAACAGAGTTTTTATCAAAGGATTTCAAAGATGAGGATATTTTAGTACATAAGGATGATTGGTATCAAAAACAAGGTATAAAACAGCTACTAAGTAAGATAGTAGAGAGAATAGAAATAGAAGAGAGTATGGTCGTCTTAGACGATGGTATGGAAATAAAGTATGAAAAACTATTGATAGCTACAGGTAGTAGGCCCTTCATACCTCCAATAGCGGGTAAATTTAGACAAGGTGTATTAGCTTTAAGAACCCTAAAGGATCTCAAATATATTAAAAATTATATTGATCAACGGACAGATATAACCATAATAGGTGGAGGATTATTAGGTTTAGAAGCAGCATGGGCATTGAAAAAATTGGGGAAAAATGTAAATATAATAGAACTTGCACCATATCTATTACCAAAACAATTGGATGAAGAAATCGCAAATAAATTAGAAGAGAAACTGACTGAACAAGGGTTTAATATATATCTATCCTCATCGGTAGAGGAAATACTTGGTGAAGCCATGGTTGATGGAATCAAATTAAACCATAATAGGAAGATTGAAACCCATGTAGTATTATTTTCTGTGGGTATAATACCCAATATAGATATAGTAAGAAATACACCAATAGAATTCAATAGAGGGATATTGGTAGACCATGGATTAAGAACCAATATAGAGAATATCTATGCAGCAGGAGATGTCATAGAATGTCATGGAGATATACTAGGTTTGTGGTCTGCCAGCAATGAGCAGGGGAAAGTTGCAGGAGCTAATATGTCAGGCCAATCTATGAAATACGATAAACCAAAACCTTTCACAATGCTACAAATAGGGGAAACAAAGCTATTTTCCATAGGAAACATTCAAAACTTTGACTCAGTTTATGAATACAAGAATGAAGATAAAGGGGTTCATCATAAGCTATTTATAAGTGATAATAGGATTATAGGTGGTATACTATTTGGAGATGTAAAGGATATGGGTAAGTTAAAAAAGGCGATAGCTGGAAAAGTGACCATAGGATCCTATTTAGAGGAGAGTCTACCTTTTACTAAGATTTTATAGAAATAATACAATATGAATTTTACTAATTGCATAATAAGTACTATACTGATATTATAATAGTAAATATTTAAGTAAGGGGTTAATGAATGTGAGTAAAAAAATTGAGACAGATGAAATCTATAGAATTTTAAAAAGAAGAATTATTGAATTAGAGTATGAACCTGGAGAAGTTTTAAATGAGGTAGATATGGCCGAAGAGTTCAACATAAGCAGAACGCCCATTAGAAAAGTGTTTCAAAAATTAAGCTCCGATAATCTACTTAATATTGTTCCAAGATTTGGGGCACAAGTTGCTCCAATTGATTTTATGTATATGAAATCTGTATTTGAAGTAACCCGAGTTCTTGACCCTTTTGCAGCACGATTGGCAGTTGATAGGATTACTACAGAACAAATAGCAGAGCTCGAATCCATAATTGAAAGATTAAAAACCTATGATATTGAGGTGGATTACCGAAAGGCAATAATTGATGATCAAAGATTCCACGATATTATTTTTTTAAGCAGTGACAATGCATGTTTGCAAGAAATTTTGCCGGATCTACACAATCATACTGAGAGACTATGGCATTATTCTCAACGATTTTTTGATACCATGGATTTATTCACCGATAGTTTAGGCAAGACTTTAGATGCCATTAAGGAAAGGGATAAGGATAAAGTGGAAAAATATGCAAGGGATCATATAGATGCCTTTGTGGACAAGATAAGACAAGAGTTACTATAATAATATGATTTATAAAAGAAAGCTCTATAATCATTGATATACCAATGGTTATAGAGTTTTTTTGATACTAAAATTCAGTTTAAAAAAGAAGAAAGTTTAAAAAATATCAAATATACTATTGAAAAACTTCTAGTATACATATATAATACAATTAAGAAACAGAAAACAGATAAATAAAACACAACAGATGGAGGGGGATAGCTTGAAGTATAAAATAGTAACCAATAATCCATTGATAAAACCGAACTCAGAAAACCTATACTTTGTGAAAGGTTCTTATGAAGATGTGTTGATCAAGGTTAGGGACTTGGTATATGAAGGTATAGAACTGATCAGTCATCCTTTAGGAGCAAGCATGAGAATGTTATATTCACCCTACCGTTCTATAATAGTTGGAGAAAAATGTAATAAAATAGATCCTTATCATATTGAAATAATTGAAAATAGCATTTTGAACTATAGAAACACTCTAGAATCGAGAAAGGTTGATTGGGTAAATAAAGATGATTATGCTTTGATTGACAAAGAACTTTTAAAGTCAACATTTAGTGACTTAGAAGTTAATTATAATAATCTTATCTAAAAAATTTGGAGGTGATTTTTTTGAAATTGGAACTTAGAAGGATCCATATTAAAGATATTCAACTTGGTGACAAAACAGAGGTAAAAGGTGGAGTCTTAACTGTAAATGAAGAAGAATTAATTAGCAAACTAAAAGAAGACGAAAGAGTTAAGGAAGTAAAAATTGACATTGCAAGACCAGGTGAAAAGGTAAGGATCATTCCAGTAAAAGATGTAATTGAACCAAGAGTAAAAATTGAAGGTGCAGGAAATGGATTTCCAGGTGTAACCACTAAAATGGCTCAGCTAGGTGAAGGAAAGGTAAATGTACTTCATGGAGCAGCAGTAGTTACAGTAGGGGACATTGTAGGGTTTCAAGAAGGAGTAATTGACATGTGGGGAGAAGGTGCAAAATGGACCCCATTTTCCAAAACATATAACTTAGTAGTAGATATTGTACCTGTTGAAGGACTAGATCCACACGCTCATGAAGCAACGGTTAGAGCAGTTGGATTAAAAGCCGCCGAACTAATAGGTGAAGCAGGAAGGGATGTAGAACCCGATGAAGTCCTAACCTATGAAATAGGCAGCAATGCTGAAGAAACAGCAAAGTATCCAGATCTACCAAAGGTTCTATATGTAGAGATGTTAATCTCACAAGGATTACTTCATGATGGATATATCTATGGAGTAAATAGTCAAAACATATTACCAACTTTAATGCATCCAAATGAAGAACTTGATGGGGCTGTAATCAGTGGTAACTGTGTTGCTGCTTGTGACAAGATAACCACTTATCAACATCAAAATAATTCAGTAATATTAGACCTATATGCTCAACATGGAAAGACAATAAACTTCATGGGAGTAATTCTAACACCAGAACTTACTACTCTAGAAGGTAAATTTAGAACTTGTGACTATACTGCAAAACTATGTAAGATGATTGGTGCAGATGGAGTAATCATATCAGAAGAAGGATATGGAAACCCAGATTCCGATCTGCTAATGATCTGCAAGAGATTGGAAGATGCAGGGATAAAGACAGTTTTAATAACAGATGAATGCTCAGGTTGGGATGGAATGAGCCAACCATTAGCGGATACAGCTAAAGAGGCTGTAGCAGTTGTATCAGGTGGAAACGTTAGCCATGTTGTTACTTTACCACCAGCTGATAAAGTAATAGGAAATGCTAAGGCTATAGAAACTTTAGCAGGTGGTTGGGACGGTTCATTAGAAGAAGACGGAACAATAAAATGTGAATTAAACGCTGTAATAGGATCCACTTCAGAGATTGGATATCATAATTTAACAGCTAAATTATATTAATAATTGTTGAAAGGAGGATGGAAAATGACAGAAAAATTTAAGGTATTATACTATGTAAACCAATTCTTTGGACAGGTTGGAGGAGAAGATAAAGCAGGAATGGAGCCTGTTTATAAAGAAGAAACAGTAGGGCCAGCACTAGGTTTTAATGGTTTATTAGGAGAAGAAGGGGAAGTAATTGGAACACTTATTTGTGGAGATAATTACTTCAATGAAAACAAAGAGGAAGCATTACCTTATATTCTTAATATAATTAAAGAACAAAACCCAGACATAGTAGTAACTGGGCCTGCATTTAATGCTGGTAGATATGGAATGGCCTGTGCTGAAATTGCTAAAGCAGTTGCAGAAGAACTAGAAATTCCTGTGGTTTCAGGTATGTATATTGAAAACCCAGGGTTAGATGTTTGTAAGAGTATTGCTATAGTAGCAGAAACATCGGATTCAGCTGCTGGAATGCGTAAAGCTTTGCCTATAATGGCCAATCTGGTAAAGAAAATAGCCAAGGGAGAAGAACTAGGACTTCCTGCAGAAGAGGGATATATACCACAAGGTAAAAGACTTACGGTATTTACAGATAAAAGAGGTTCCCAAAGAGCAGTTGAAATGTTATTGGCTCGTCTAAACGACGAAGAATTTGAGACAGAATTACCAATGCCAGTATTCGATAGCGTAGAGCCTGCTCCAGCAATTAAGGATTTAAGCAAGGCAACTATTGCATTGGTTACATCAGGTGGTATGGTTCCAATAGGAAACCCAGACAGAATTCAATCAGCCAGTGCTCAAAAATGGGGTAAATACGATGTGAGTGACAGAGATGCTCTTACTGGAGAATACTGTACAATCCATGGTGGTTTTGACCCAGTATATGCAAATGAAATACCAGATAGGGTAGCACCATTAGATCTATTAAAAGAACTTGAAAAAGAAGGTTATATAGGAAAAACCTTTGAATACTTCTATACAACTACTGGTACTGGAACATCCGTAGGAAACTCGGTGAAATTCGGTACAGAAATAGGTAAGGAATTAAAAGAAGCAGGGGTAGATGGAGTTATATTAACATCAACCTGAGGTACTTGTACACGTTGCGGTGCAACGATGGTAAAAGAAATTGAAAGATATGGAA
>JAAYRD010000102.1 GCA_012518955.1 Tissierellia bacterium
ATTTAATCAAGGATCGCTATCGCTTTCCTCCTTGACAAAATAATTATTAGCAATTTTTAAAATCTACAGCATTATTCAGAGAAAGTTTTTCAGAGGTCTGTGTCACATATGTTTGATTTCTCTAGAATGATGAGTCTATTATCTCTCCCATTTATTATTGTAAATTTTCAGAATTTTTGATATAATGAGAACACATATTTAAGTCAAAATTTACAGAACATTGAAAGGAGTGTAAAAATGGATTTAAAAGAGAAAAGAAAGCCCCATTTGTATGAAGCACTTTTATCTTTTGGTTTTTTAATAGCTATAATGGCAATAAGTATTGCAAAATATGAGACGGATCCACATGTACCAATGTTAATTGGGACTGCATTTGCTGCAATTATAGCAGTAAGGATTGGTTATAGCTGGGCAGAAATTGAAAAGAGTATGTTTGATGGTATCTATCAAGCATTGCAGGCGGTTATAATTCTTGCAGTAATTGGGGTTTTAATTGGGGTTTGGCTAGAAGCAGGGGTAGTTCCAAGCATGATTTATTATGGTTTAAGTATATTGAAACCCAGTATATTCTTAGTGGCCACACTGCTAATATGCTCCATTACCTCTCTTGCAACAGGAACTAGCTGGGGAACAGCAGGAACCATAGGACTTGCCTTAATGGGTATTGCCAGTGGTTTAGGGATACCGGCACCAATTGCAGCTGGAGCCATTATTTCAGGGGCATATTTCGGAGACAAACTATCTCCATTATCCGATACTACAAACTTAGCACCAGCAGTTGCTGGAACTGATGTATTTACTCATGTTAAGTTTATGGTGTCGAGTACTGCTATAGTTTATGTAATTACTATGGTATTGTATTTATTCATAGGTTTTAAATTTACTAGTTCGTCTGCCGATATGTCATCTATAGCTGTAATAAAGGATGGGTTAGCTGCATCATTTAATATTTCTCCATTATTATTAATCCCACCTTTGGCAGTAATCATTTCTATTGCATTTAAGGTACCAGCCATACCTGGTATAACTATTGGAATAGCATTAGGAATAATAGAAGCTTTTATATTTCAAGGTTCTACTTTAGGTAGTATTTTAGATGCTAGTTATGGAGGATTTGTTAGTGAAACAGGAATGGCAACAATAGATGAATTGTTGACAACTGGTGGTTTAGATGGAATGATGTATTCTATTTCATTAACCATAATAGCTATGATGTTTGGTGGAATTATGGAGAAGACAGGTCAATTGCAAGTCATAGTAGATGTTTTTTTAAGAAGATTAAAAAGTGCTACTGGATTAATAACTATGACAGTACTTACATGTATATTTAGTAATGCCACTATGCCAGAACAGTATATATCCATTGTAGTTCCTGGAAGGATGTACGCTAGTGCGTACAAAGATAAAGGACTTCATCCTAAGACTTTATCTAACGCCCTAGAGTCATCAGGAACATTAACCTCGGCTCTTATTCCTTGGAATACCTGTGGAGTATTTATGGCAGGAACCCTAGGAGTATCTACTCTTCAATATGGAAAATGGGCTTTCTTTAACTATCTGATGCCATTGGCAGCAATAGTATTTAGTATAGTAGGAGGGTTAACTGTAGCAAAAATAGAAGATGATCCAGAAACGGTAATAGAAACTGCATCTTAAATAAATATTCACCGGATAGGAAACATGGTCTCCTATCCGGTTTTTAAACTGGTCAATTGACTAAATTTATTATCTAATATACCATGGAAGTTAATATATAATTTAATGGACAGGTGATATAGTGGATCTATTTACTTTGAATATGGAAAATCAATTAAAAAAAAATGCGCCATTAGCAGATAGAATGAGGCCAGAGTTTATATCTGAATTCGTTGGACAGAATCATATACTAGGAGAGGGTAAGTTTTTAAACAGGGCTATAAAGGCAGACAGAATAAATTCTATGATATTTTATGGTCCACCGGGAACGGGAAAAACTACTTTAGCTATGATAATTGCTAATACTACCAATATGAACTTTGAAAAATTATCTGCAGTTACCTCTGGAGTAAAGGATATAAGAGAGGTAATTCATAAGGCGGAGGAAAGTTTAAAACTTTACAATAAAAGAACGATTTTATTTATCGATGAAATTCATAGATTTAATAAAGCTCAGCAGGATGCTTTGCTTCCCTTTGTGGAAAGAGGAGTTATCATTTTAATTGGAGCTACTACAGAGAATCCATACTTTGAAGTGAATAAAGCTCTTATTTCTAGGATGATGATAATACCTTTAAAGCCCCTTACAAGGGAAGATATATTTACATTGATAAAAAATGGATTAAAAAACAAGGAAAAAGGGCTAGGGAAATATGAGGTGAATATTGATAAGGAGGCAATAGATTATTTAATTACCATATCCGATGGTGATGGAAGATTGGCTTTAAATTCCTTAGAAATAGGAGTGCTTTCTACCCCTAAGGATGATAAAGGTATAATCAATATTGACTTGGATACAATAAAGGAATGCATAATGGTGAAATCTGCTAAATATGACAAGGGTGGAGATGAGCATTATGATACTATTTCTGCTTTTATAAAGAGCATGAGAGGGACAGATCCAGATGCTACACTATATTGGTTGGCTAAGATGATAAACGCAGGGGAGGATCCAAAGTTTATTGCTAGGAGAATAATCATATGTGCTTCAGAGGATGTAGGTAATGCTGATCCACAAGCATTAAATGTGGCTGTATCAGCTTTTAATGCAGTCAATGTAATAGGAATGCCAGAAGGTAGAATAATATTAGCCCAAGCAGCCCTTTATGTAGCCTGCGCCCCCAAAAGCAATGCGTCATATATTGGAATTGATAAGGCTTTAGAAGATGTAAAAAATAAAGCTATTGGAAAGGTACCGGGTCATTTAAAAGATGGATCGTATGGAGGAGCTGAAAGATTAGGTCATGGAAAAGGGTATAAATATCCTCATAACTATACAAATGCTTATATAAGACAACAGTATTTGCCAGATGAATTAATAGATGTTGAGTATTATAGGCCTACTGGAAACGGATATGAGAGAAGAATTAGGGAATACTTAGCAAAGCTATTTGACAAAAGCAAATAATCTAATTATAATATTATAAAGTTCATATAAACTGTGATAGGAAGAGTAGGTATAAGATATTGTTTTAGGGAGTCGGGACAAAGTGGAAACCCGATACAATGCTTATATTGAAGAACACCCTTGAGTTTCTAACCGAAATCTTTTTGAAAGTAGGCTTAGACGGATACGTACCGTTATATATGATTTATTATCAAATAAATTAAAGTGGCTATTTTTAGCAATTAGGGTGGTACCGCGAACCTTTCGTCCCTTTCAGGATGGAAGGTTTTTTTATTGAATATAGGGAGGAGAGTATATAGATGCATGTGAACATAAAAGAAATATTTAAGAATTCGGATAAATACTTAGACCAGGAAGTAACAATAGAAGGTTGGATCAGAACTTTAAGATCTTCTAAAAAGTTTGGATTTATTGAAGTGAACGATGGAACCTTCTTTGAGAACTTACAAGTTGTTATTAACCAAGATTTGGATAATTTCAAAGAGGTGGAAAAGTTTCCTATAAGCAGTGCAATAGCTGTAAAGGGAAAATTGATATCTACACCAAATGCAAAACAACCATTTGAAATTCAAGCTAAAGAAGTAAAATTAGTAGGTTCTTCAGACAATGACTATCCATTGCAAAAGAAAAGGCATTCTTTTGAATATCTAAGGACTATTGCTCATCTAAGACCAAGAACCAATACCTTTAATGCTGTCTTTAGAGTAAGATCCTTAACATCCTATGCAATCCATAAGTTTTTCCAAGAGAGGGGCTTTGTTTACGTCCATACACCAATTATAACTGGTAGTGATGCTGAGGGTGCAGGAGATATGTTCAAGGTTACTAGCTTAGATCTAGCAAATGTGCCTTTAGACGATGAAGAACAGGTAGATTATACAAAGGATTTTTTTGGCAAGGAAACCAATTTAACTGTAAGTGGGCAATTGGAAGCAGAGGCTTATGCTTTAGCCTTTAAAAATGTTTATACTTTTGGTCCAACCTTTAGGTCAGAAAATTCTAACACTGCAAGGCATGCAGCAGAATTTTGGATGATAGAGCCAGAAATAGCCTTTGCAGATTTAAAGGACAATATGAACTTGGCAGAGGATATGATGAAGTATATTATTAAATATGTAATGGAAAATGCTAAAGAAGAGATGAAGTTTTTCAATTCCTTTATAGATAAAGGGCTTATTAAGCGATTGGAAAATATTGTTAATTCTGATTTTGCTTGTATCACATATACTGAAGCTATAGATATCTTAAAGGACTCTAAAGAAGATTTTCAATATCCAGTAGAGTGGGGTATGGATCTTCAGACTGAGCATGAAAGGTATATTTCAGAAAAGGTTTTTGAAGGTCCAGTTTTCGTTACTGATTACCCTAAAGATATAAAGGCTTTTTATATGAGATTGAATGATGATGGAAAAACAGTAGCTGCCATGGATCTTCTAGTTCCAGGAGTTGGAGAAATAATTGGAGGAAGTCAAAGGGAAGAGAGATTAGACATTTTGGAAAAAAGAATAGAAGAGATGGGTATGGATAAAGAAGATTATTGGTGGTACCTAGAGTTAAGAAAATATGGTGGAACAAAACATGCAGGATATGGTCTAGGCTTTGAAAGGGCAATAATGTATATGACAGGAATGAAAAATATCAGAGATGTTATTCCTTTCCCAAGAACTGTCAGGTCAGCGGAATTTTAATAACTGTTATGAGATAATACATTTGTGACAAAAAAGTATAAAAAAAGAAAGGCCTCTGATATAATGTTGTTTACCACAACAAACAAAAATCGGAGGGATCCTTTCTTATGAAAACAATTATAACAGAAG
>JAAYRD010000011.1 GCA_012518955.1 Tissierellia bacterium
ATAGCTTCTAAATAAAGTAATTCTTGATTTACAAGCTCATTAGCTATTTTCTTCATACCTTCTGGTGACCTAAACTGCGCTGCTGTCTGTGGAGCCATTTGATTTATAAAAGCATATACACTGTTGGAGCTTATTTCTTTTCCATTTACCGTTGCCAATACCTTATTCTGTTCCATTTCAATTCTCCTCTTTTCGTTTATTTATAGTGCCCATAACCTATTGACCGTATCATAGAGTTTTTTTATTGTCAAGTAGTCTATTATGGTATCTATTGTAACTAATCTGTAAATTTTTTCCCTATTTCTGTTGATATAATTACTATAAGGAGGGTTTGCCCATGAAAAAACATAGAAGGTATATAATATTAATTTTGACTTCCATACTGATTCTTTCACTTATAGTAGGCTGCAGTTCGAAAAGGAATGACATTGGTTATGAAGATAGTGATGAAAGTGTAAAAGATAGTGGACTTTCATCCACTATGGAAATGACCGAAAATTCTAGTGAAAAAGATGAAAGTCCTCTAGAACCAGAAAAAGTAATTACTACCATTGATATCTATTTTGAAACCACTCAATTCGAAAAAACTAATGAAGATCTTAACAATCTGATAAAAAAACATAAGGCCTATGTAGAAAACTCCAATATAAACTATAATACACATTATAACAATAAAAGCTTTAGAAATGGCTTTTATGTTATTAGAATTCCAAAGGATAATATAAATAGCTTTAAATCAGACTTAAATGGAATTGGAAATATAGTTAGTGAAAACACCTCCAAAGAGGATGTAACCAAACAGTATAAAGATACTGAATCTAGATTGAAGATTATTGAGGTCAAAGAAGAAAGAGTTCTAGCCCTCTTATCTAAAGCAGAAAAAATTGAAGATATAATTAAATTGGAAGATCAGCTTAGCAAAATAATATACGAAAAAGAAGAACTTAAAGCTAGCATAATGGATATAGATGATAAAATAGATTTTACTACAATGCAAATAAACATTGAAGAAGTAGAAAAACTAACTAATCAAGATTCAATAGATACTAGTTTTGGAACAAAGTTCATAAATGCAATTAGTGATTCCATATTCTTCTTTAAAAAATCATTGGAAAATTTAATCCTTTTATTAGTCTATATATTCCCATTTGCATTAATCATTGCTATAATTGCTTATTTTGTCATTAGAATTTTAAAAAAGATAAAAAAATCTAAGGAATAGTTTTACGGAATTATAAGAACTCTAAATTTAGAGTTCTTTTTTGTTTCAAGCCTTAGAAATTGAGATTATACGCATATTCTGATAGAATATTATCATTAAACCTTTGAGTGTCTAAATATCATATGAGGAGTGATTTTATGAATATCAACCTTGGAAAAGGTGGAGATGTAAAAATAATACCTGTATTTAAAAATGTGGAAAATGTAGAAAATGCTGAGAAATTATATAAGTACTTAAAAGATAAGGAGCTTTTTAAAGGAAATTCTGGAGAATTGTTTGCAGATATTGCCAATAAAGATAATAAAGTTCTTCTTTTAGGTCTAGGAGAGAAAAGTAAGATCTCCACTCAATCCATTAGAAAGGCTTTCTTTGAAGCTGGTAAGAAATTAATGGAATTGAAAATTGAAAGCATTGAAATTTCAATTCCTAGATTAGAAAATATTCATTATTCAGATGCAGTTAAATCAGTTGTAGAAGGTTTATTGCAATCAGAATATAGCTTTGACAAATATCTTAGCGATAAAAAAATTATTCCTAGTATAAAGACTATTAATCTTGATGTAATAAAAGATATGGAAGATGAATCTACGGCATCTGTGAAGGAAATACAAAATATTATAGAGGGTGTTTTTTTAGCTAGGGATCTTGTTAATGAACCTGCTATTGCTATGACCCCTAAAAACCTAGCCGAAAATGCAAAAGAAGAATTGGAAAATCTGGGAATAAAGGTTGAAATCTATGGAAGAGATGATATAGAAGAACTAGGCATGGAAGCTTTTCTAGCTGTTTCCCATGGTTCTTCCCAAGAGCCTCAGTTGATAGTTATGAATTATGAAGGCGACCCCAATTCAAAAGAAAAATTAGCCCTTGTTGGGAAAGGTTTGACTTTTGATTCTGGTGGTTATTGTATCAAGCCACCAAGTAGCATGGACACAATGCACTCAGATATGGCTGGTGCCGCTTCTGTTATAGGTGCTATGAAATCAATTGCTAAATCAGGACTTAAGAAAAATGTAGTAGCTATTGTAGCAGCCTGCGAGAATATGGTTTCAGGCGCCGCTTACAAACCAGGAGATATCATTGGTTCCATGTCTGGAAAAACTATAGAAGTATTGAATACAGATGCAGAAGGACGTCTCACCCTTGCTGATGCTCTATGGTATGCCACCAATACATTAAAGGTTAACAAAGTAATAGATGTGGCAACTTTAACAGGGGCCTGTATAGTAGCCTTAGGTAATATCAATACAGGCGCCATAACAAATAATGAAAGTCTGATGAATGATGTAAAAAAAGCTGGTGAAATGGCAGGAGAGCCTATCTGGCAGCTTCCAAGCAATGATGAATATAAGGAGCTAATAAAAGGAACCTTTGCAGATCTAAAAAACACTGGAGGTAGAAGCGCAGGTACTATAACCGCCGGCTTATTCCTTGAAGAATTTGTAAACCATACTCCATGGCTTCATTTAGATATTGCCGGTACCTCCTATCTTTCAAGTAGCAATGGATATCTACCTAAGGGAGCCACTGGAATACCTGTAAAAACATTATATTATTTAGTAAAAGAATTTTAAATAATAATATAAAACTAGCTCTCCTTTCTAACCAAGGAGAGCTAATTTTATTGATTAACGGTTATATATATTTATACAGAGTTTAATAGTTATTAAGTTGTTTTTATACTTGCCCTAACATTATCTGAACAACCAATGATACAATTACAACTAT
>JAAYRD010000103.1 GCA_012518955.1 Tissierellia bacterium
CTGCGCTAAAAATAATAAATTTTATAACTATATTATTGAGTTTTTTAATTCATCATTTGCGTATCCAAAATTATATAATTTGCTCTATGAATATACAAACTTTTGCCATCGATATTGAGCCTTGTCATTTTAGGTAAATCAGAAGGTATTGTCACATATACTTCATTCCCTTGAAATACTCCAATCGGAATACCCATTTGACTAGATACAATAATGGTTTTTTCTTTTCCTATCTTATTTTTAATGTCATTTACAAATCTATCAAAGGGTACAAACCCTCCACCTGTTGTTGTATTTATTTCTTCTGGTACTTCATAGTCTTCAATCATGTCTAAACCTTTTTCAGCAAATATGACAGTATTACCAACTTGAAACATTTGATCTCCATTAACAGTTATTTCTAATACATCTGATTTATAGCCAGAAGATTCTGCATTAAAATTTGCACTATTTTCTAAAAGACCTACTGTTACTTTGCTTCCCGATACTGTTAATGTTTTATTTGAATAGTGATCATAAGTAGATATTTTGAATTCCTGCCCTATCAATCGCCCTTTTTTTGATCCAATTATATCTCGTAATGCTGCACAGCCCGTTAAATTTAAAAGAATTAAGATAATACTAAAAAACATTACCAATCTTTTTGACTTCTTCAAATTAAACCCCCCTCTATTAATTAGTTCCTGTATTATAATAACATATTAACTCTTTTCCTCATACATTTTGTCAAACTTTTATATTGAAAACTCTAATAGTACTTTTAATGATTGTGCATAATTCATTTTCATAGACTCTGTGAGTTTTCACTATTATATAGAAATCCATTCAATTTTCTATTAAATTACTAACTAAAACATTAGCATTTTATTAACTATATCATACTATATATTAGGGATAAGGAAGCCTTTATAAAACTTAACCGCTTCTGTCATGTTATACATCTTTTCTATTATGCTTATGCTGTTAAAAAGTTTCTAGGAGGTGCTTATTGTGACTGATTTATTAGGTAGAAGAGATGGTGATTGTGGTAATGACACCTCTTTATTGTTCTTCTTCCTGTTACTAGTAATTCTTTTCTGTAACTGTGATATGTTCGGTGGATGTGGTAGAAGATAATAACATATCTCACTAATCGGGGCTTGTCCCCGATTTTTGATGCCTCCATTTAGCCCTCACCCCTTCTGAACTTTCTTAAAATCCTCCTTCCTCTTTCTACGTACAACAACCTCTATCTGATTGATTCAATTGAGCCATATCTTCAGGGAAATATAGGATAATTTTGATGAGATAATAAAAAGTAGCACGCAGAGCGACACGAAATCATAAAATTGAAATAGTTAAGTTAATAAAATATTGATAAATACAGATCTGTAAAGCCATAATACAGCCCTGGGCTAACTAATTCAAATCCAATCATCCCGACCATTTTTATATAATCGACAAGCAAAAAGACTAGATTCAAATCTAGTCTTTTAATCTTTGTTTCCATTTTTAAGTATATCCTTTATATAATTATACAGATTAACCCTCCGTTACCATCGTTTATTATTCTTTCTAGGGCTCTTCTCATTTTATGTCTAGCATCATCTGGCATGGTACTTAATTTACCTTGTAACTGCTCATTAACTAAATCGTATAGGGATTTACCAAATAAGTTTGACTCCCAAATCTTTGATGGATCCCCCTCAAATTCATCTAGGAAATACTTGACCAATTCTTCGCTTTGCTTTTCCGTACCTATTAAGGGAGATACCTCCGTTGTAATATCACATCTCAATAGATGAAGCGAAGGAGCTTTAGCTTTTAACTTTACTCCAAACCTATTCCCTTGTTTATATATTTCAGGTTCAGCTAATTCCATCTCTTCTAAACTAGGGCTTACCAAGCCATATCCTATTTCATTGGCCTCGATCAAGGCATTTTCTATTTTATCATATTCTTTTTTAGTTTGTGCAAGTTTGTTTATTAATCCCAATATCTGATAATCTCCATCTATATCATATCCTGTCATCTCATTTAACACTTTGTAGAACAATCCTTCATCTATAACCAATTCAACATTTACTACTCCTTCTCCCAGTTTAATCTCTTTAATATCCACGTTCTTTATTATGTCTAATTGAGCTAATAATTCCAAGCAACAATTTACCTCATTTAATTTTTGTAAAGTTTGTATAGATTCCTTTAAGGAGTCCAATATACTCGTTTTTATCCAATGATTCCTTGGTAATCCTTCAATCCATCCTGGCAAATCAATAGTAATCTCTTTAACCGGAAACTCAAATAGCAATTTTTCAAAAACCCTTTCTATATCTTGAATTTCCATATTTAAACAATCTAGAGTCACCACTGAAACGTCATACTTCTCCTCTAAGCTCTCCCTTAATGCTATCGTACTATCTAGATTAGGATGCTTAGTATTCAATATTATGACAAAAGGTTTGCCTAGTTCCTTTAGCTCAGATATGACTCTTTCTTCAGCTTTTATATAATTAGATCGATCTATATCCGTTATTGAACCATCTGTGGTCACCACTAGTCCAATAGTTGAATGATCTGTCATTACCTTTCTGGTTCCAATTTCCGCCGCCTCTTCAAAAGGTATCTCTCTTTCATACCAAGGGGTTGTAACCATTCTTGGTATCTCATCTTCTATATGTCCCAAAGCACCTTTAACTAAGTATCCTACACAGTCAACCATTCTTACTTTGAAACTTACATTATCTTTTAGTGTTAGTTCAACTGCTTCATTAGGTACAAATTTAGGTTCCGTAGTCATTATAGTTTTTCCCGAACCGCTTAGAGGCAATTCATCCTTAGCTCTTTCCTTTTTATACTTATTTTCAATATTAGGTAATACTAACAATTCCATAAACCTTTTGATAAATGTCGATTTTCCAGTTCTAACCGGCCCCACAACTCCAGCATATATATCTCCATCTGTTCTTTCAGCTATATCCTTATATATATCAAACTTCTCCATATTTTCCCTCCTTACTATCATATTTTATATATTTATACTGCTTAACATTATATGTATATGTGCCAAGTCCTATAATATTACTATCATAAAAAAAAACCTGCTATAATCAGCAGGTTTTATCCTCCATCTCATGTTTTTTATCCCTTAGCATTAAATTGATAACTGAATTTTTTACATCTTTTCCTTCATATAGTACTTGATATATTTCCTTTGTAATCGGCATTATTACATTATGTTTTGTAGCTAGCTCATAGGTGGATTTGGTGGTTTTAATCCCTTCAACTACCATGCCTATGGATTGAGTAGCCTCTTCTAGACTTTGACCTTCTCCTATCAATATACCAGCCCTTCTATTTCTACTATGCATACTAGTACATGTAACAATTAAATCTCCTATGCCTGCCAGCCCAGCAAAGGTATCACGATTAGCTCCCATCTTCTCTCCAAGTCTTCCCATTTCTATCATTCCTCTTGTCATCAAGGCTGCTTTAGTATTGTCTCCATATCCTAAACCATCAGAGATGCCAGCTCCTAAGGCAATAACATTTTTAAGAGATCCACCTAGCTCTACCCCTATTACATCTATATTAGTATATACTCTGAAATACGGAGACATAAATATGTCTTGAATGTATTTTGCTATATTTTTATCTTTTGAAGCAGAAACAACAGTAGTAGGCATATTTCTTCCCACTTCCTCTGCATGGGAGGGACCTGATAATACTCCATAAGGATTATTAGGTAGTATTTCATCCACTATTTCAGAAATCCTAAGCAATGTATTATTTTCTATTCCCTTTGCCACATTTACTATTACTTGTCCTTTTTTTATGTAGTTTTTACAATTGTTTAAAACTTCCCTAACTCCATGAGTTGGAATAGAGAATACCAGTAGGTCTTTATTATATACAGCTTTTTCAATATCTCCTGTTGCTATCAACTCTTCAGGAAGAACTACATCCGGCAAATATTTTTTATTCTCCTTATATTCTTTCATATGTTTTAATTGCTTTTCATCCCTTACCCATATATCCACTTCATGTTTATTCTTTGAAAGAAGAACTGCCAATGCGGTACCCCAACTTCCTCCTCCAATTACACCTATCTTAGCCAAAATAAAATTCACCTCTTATCTATTTTTCTTTTCAATGAGTTTTAACTCTTCTCCCTGGATTAACCTTTTTAAATTACTTCTATGTTGAAAAATCGCCATAATGCACAATATTAAGGTAATAGAAAAAAAACCTTTATCAAAGGGTCTATTCATTATAATTCCAATTATAGGCGTTAAACTAGCTCCAATAATAGATCCTAAAGAAACATATTTAGTTTTAACTATAATCAATATAGCTATAATAGCACTAATAGCAATAGTAGGCCAATGTAATAGTGCAATGACCCCCAAAGAAGTAGCTATTCCTTTCCCTCCTTTAAACCTTAGAAATACAGGCCAATTATGCCCTAAAACCACAAATACAGCTGCTATTAATCTTCCTTGCTCACCTAATATGAGACCGCCAATATAAACAGCTAATACACCTTTTAATACATCAGATATAAGAGCTATTATACCTATTTTCTTTCCAAATACTCTTAAGGCATTTGTAGCACCAGCATTCCCACTTCCATAAGATCTAATATCCTCTTTTTTTAATATCTTACCTAATACATAGGCGGATGAAAAATTTCCCAACAAATAAGCAATTACAGCCACAATAAATGGATTTTGCAAACTTAATCACCCTTTTCTCTAAATTCAAACCATATGGGTACTCCTTCAAACCCAAAATATTGTCTTATTTGGTTTTCCAAGTACCTTTCATATGAAAAATGCATAAGTTGTTTTTTATTAATAAATATTAAGAATTTAGGTGGTCTAACAGAAACCTGTGTACCATAATAAATCTTAAGCCTTACTCCCTTGTCTGAAGGAGGTTGGTTTAATAAAACAGCCTCATTTATAATATCATTTAAAACCCCTGTACTGATTCTTAAATTATAATTATTATTAACCACTTTTAAAAGTTCAAACACTCTATTAATTCTTTTACCTGTACTAGCGGAAATAAATACAATAGGTGCATAAGGTACAAATCCTAGTTTAGTCCTGATATCATTTTCAAATTTATTATAAGTATTAGATTCTTTTTCTACAAGATCCCATTTATTGACTGCAATTATTAGTCCTTTTCCATTCTCATGAGCATATCCTGCAATCTTCGTATCCTGTTCTGTTATTCCTTCTGTGGCATCAATCATAAGTATGCATAGATCAGCTCTATCTACAGCTGATAAAGTCCTAACTACACTATATCTCTCTACATTTTCATAAATACTTCGTTTCCTTCTTAAACCTGCGGTATCGATGAATAGATACCTATCCTCTTTATAGGTAAAATAAGTATCTACTGCATCCCTTGTAGTGCCTGGTATGTTTGTTACTATAACTCTTTCTTCTCCTAAAATTTTGTTTATTAAAGATGACTTGCCTACATTAGGTTTTCCGATTACTGCAACCTTGATTACATCTTCATGATATTCAGTATCTTTGCGCTCTGGAAAATGCTTTATTATTTCATCTAGTAAATCTCCTATTCCTAGTCCCTGCTCCGCTGATATAATTATAGGGTTGCCTATACCCAATTCATAAAATTCAAATACCTCATCTGGAGTTCCAGACCTATCGATTTTATTACATACCAATAATATTTCCTTTCCTGATTTCCTTAATATAGAGGCTATTTCTCTATCAGTTGAAGTGACGCCATCTAATCCATCTACCACAAATAGTATAACGTCTGCAGTATCAATGGCCATTTCTGCTTGTCTTCTAATATTTAATGAGATTATTTCCTCACTTTCTGGTTCTAATCCTCCTGTATCTATTAGGGTAAAATACTTGTTTAACCATTCAGCTTCTGAATATATCCTATCCCTAGTTACTCCCGGAGTATCTTCTGTAATAGCTATCCTTCTTCCAGATATTCTATTAAATAGAGTTGATTTCCCTACATTAGGCCTACCTACTATACAAACAACTGGTCTATCCATTTTTTACCACCTCATATCTTCCTAAATATATCAATAAATTTTTTCCCTGAAACTTCTACTGGAATCATTTTAATCTTCAATTGATTTTCAATGTCTCTAATGGTTAAATCATCTAAAAAGACATCTGTATCTTTTCTTAACATAGATTTTGGTATTATTACACCATCTATATTTCCATCACATTCAAATTGTTCTATAATATCCTGTCCTGTCACCAATCCTGACACTGTTATACTATTTCCAAAAAAATTATTTTCTATAGCTAATATATCCAAATCTAATCCTTCGAACCTACTTAGAATCTTTTCCTTTATTTTAGTCAAAAATCCTTCTGCCAATGTTCCTGTTATCAATACATACTTTTTGTGCAGTGGAATTTTCTTTTTTATACCTTTTAACTCTTGATTAATCTCATGTTCAAAAGATTTCATCAACCCTACCCCGTTTTCTATCTGAGGGAATCCCTCATATGCCTCATAGCTGGGAAGTGATCTACTAGATAAAGCATAAAACTCATCTGATGCAAAGACAAATCGAGTTCCATACATCTTTAAAAACTTCTTCTGTTTCTCTTCAATTAAAACTAGTAATTCTTCTGATTTCTTCTTATCATATCCTTCAAGCTTATAGAGCCCTTTTCTATATTTAGTTATTCCTACGGGCACAACAGCAACAGATTTAACACTTGGATACAGAGTGGATAAATCTTCTAGGGTTCTTTCTAACTCTAGTCCATCATTAATCTCTGGTACCAATACTATTTGACAATTTACTTCAAGTTCTGCCTCTTTAAACCTTTGAAGTATGGAAAACAGCTTTCCTGCATTTTTATTATTTAACATCTTAATCCTTAGCTCTGGGTTGGTAGTATGCACCGATATATTAACGGGACTCAATCTATATGCGATTATTCTATCAATCTCTTCATCACTCATATTGGTTAGTGTAATAAAGTTTCCTTGTAAAAAAGACAATCTAGAATCGTCATCCTTAAAATATAAAGTGTCTCTCATATTAGGAGGTAATTGATCTATAAAACAAAATATGCATTTATTTCTACATGATTTTGCTCTATCTATCAAAGGATTTGTGAATTCTATTCCTAAATCTTCATCAAATTCCTTTTCAATCTCAAATCTCCATAGTTCTCCATTTTCTTTTTCAATCTCTACTTCTACATATTCATCAGAGATTAAAAACTTATAATCTATAATATCTCTAACTTTTCTATCATTTATAGATACTAGCACATCTCCTACTTCTATTTCCAATTCCTCAGCTATACTATCCTTTAGTATTTTTTCTATTATATTTTTATCATTTTCAATATTTTTTAATTCCATATTATATCCTTCCATCTATTATTTTAATATCAATTATATATATTATAGCAAAATACAGAAATAATAGATATAGTATGTCATTTATATATATAATATCTTACTATGCAACTATATAAGCCTACAGTTAACTGTAGGCTTATTTTTATTCGTATAATGGAAACCTATTACATAAATCTAAAACCCTCTGTTTTATTTGCTCCCTATCTTTATCCTCATCTAAGGCTAGATTGATTATTTCTGCTATTTCTTTCATCTCTTCTTCTTTCATTCCCCTAGTTGTAACTGCTGGGGTTCCCATTCTAACACCACTTGTCACAAAAGGACTTTCTGGGTCAAAAGGAATAGTGTTTTTGTTAGTTGTAATATTTATCTCATCTAATAATTCCTCTGCTTTTTTACCTGTCAATCCTCTATTCCTAACATCTAGTAAAATCAAATGGTTATCAGTACCGTTAGACACCAATTTAATCCCTTTTTCCATTAAACTATTTGCCAATGCCTTTGCATTCTTTACAACTTGTTCCTGATAGATTTTAAAATCTTCTTCTAAAGCTTCACCAAAACTTACAGCTTTGGCAGCAATGATATGCATTAATGGACCACCCTGAATCCCTGGGAATATAGCTTTATCAACAAGCTTTGCATATTTTTCTTTACAAAGAATAGCCCCACCTCTTGGTCCTCTTAAGGTTTTATGAGTTGTGGTTGTAACAAAATCGGCATATGGTACAGGGTTCTGATGAAGTCCTGCTGCAATTAACCCAGCTATATGTGCCATATCTACCATTAGATAAGCACCTACTTCATCGGCTATCTCTTTAAACTTTTTAAAATCGATTGCCCTTGGATATGCACTAGCTCCTGCTACAATCATCTTTGGTTTTTCTTCTACGGCTATTTTTCTTACTTCGTCATAATCTATTCTTTGAGTTTCTTTATCTACCCCATAGGCTACAAAATTATAATATACACCAGATAGATTAACTGGACTACCATGGGTTAAATGTCCCCCTTGGGATAAGTTCATTCCCAATACTTTATCCCCAGGCTTTAAAACTGCAAAATACACCCCTAGATTTGCATTGGAACCTGAATGAGGTTGAACATTTGCATGTTCTGCCCCATATATTTCTTTTAATCTATCCCTAGCTAAGTTCTCTACCATATCTACATATTCACAGCCACCATAATATCTCTTCCCAGGATATCCTTCTGCATATTTATTTGTAAGTTGGCTTCCCATAGCCTCCATTACCTGCAGAGAAACAAAGTTTTCCGAAGCAATCAATTCTAAATTTTCTCGCTGTCTATTTGTTTCCATTTCAATTATATCCAATATTTTAGGGTCATGCTTTTTTAAATTAGTAAAATCCATAAACTTAATCCCCTTTCCTTGATTATAATATACTCACATAGTATAATCTAATTCATTGGTAAATGATATATATAAGCTAGTAATTGTAATACGTCTTTTATTATAAATTAATTATATAGGTATTTCTTATTATTTACAAGATTATTAATATATATGAGGTGAAATCTATGGACTTATATGAAAGCAATAGAAAAGAAGCAAAGCAACTTCTCCTATTAGCTACCTTAGCCGGTAAAATTATGCTGAAAAACGGCGCCGAAACCTATAGGGTAGAAGATACAATTGAAAGACTTTGCAGATCTAGAAAAAATATAAAATATGCCGATGCTTTTGTAACTCCTACTGGAATTTTTCTTTCCCTTGAATATCAAGGTGAAATGATGACCTATCTGGTAAGAGTCAAATCAATAAAGATTGATTTGAATAAAATAGATCTAGTCAATGAATTTTCTAGGGAGTTTGTTAACTCACATATGCCCATAGAAGAAGGTCTTCAAAAACTTAAAAAAATCAACAAAATGAAAATTTATAATGGATTAATCAAAGCATCATTTGGTAGCTTAGCCTGCGCCTTTTTCTCCATTTTATTTGGTGGTACTTTTTTAGATTTTATATCTAGTTATATAGTAAGCTTTATAGTCTTAATGACAATCGACAAAATTAACAAACATAAAATGACTTTTTTTATAAATAACTTTATTGGAGCAACCTTAGCTTCTGTCCTGTCTTTGTTTACTATACATATTGGGATTGGTCAAAATATGGATATAATAATTATAGGATCTATTATGTGCTTGGTACCCGGTGTTGCTGTAACTAATGCCATGCGGGATACCATGTCAGGGGATTTTGTATCTGGATTATCCAGAGGTATGGAAGCTGTTTTTTCTGCCTTAGCTATTGCCTTTGGGGTTGGAATGGTACTTAATATATATTTTAAGGGGTTGATACGATGAATATCATAAAACAATTTTTGTTTTCTTTTCTATCAACAATTGGGTTCGCAGTATTGTTTAATATCCCAAATGATTCTATATCAAAATCCGGCATTGCAGGTGCCTTAGGTTGGGTTATCTTTTATATTACATCTAGATATCTTAATAATATAGCAGGTACATTTTTTGCGGCTACTACTGTAGGGATCTTAGGTGAGTTGCTAGCAAGGCATTATAAAAAACCAGCGACTATATATACTATACCTGGAATAATCCCCCTTGTGCCTGGAGCTGGAATGTATTATACCATGCTAGCATTAATTGATAATGATTTTGTTCTCGCTGCAAATAAGGGCACCGAAACCTTTTTTATAGCAGTTGCTATTTCTATGGGAATAATTGTTTCAACTTTTCTATCTAGATCTATTAAACGAGTAAAATATAAAAATTAGTTCTGTTTTGTGTATTTTATCATGGTATCAACCAAACTGTCCAAGGATTCATCTGCAGCTACTCCATCTAAATAACTTTTTAAACAATCCTTCATATGGTTTTCTAATATCAATCCTCCAACAGAATTCATAGCAGCTCGAACCGCTGCTATTTGAATTAATATATCTCCACAATACTTTTCATTTTCCACCATTTTTTGAATTCCCTTGACTTGGCCTTCTATTCTTCTTAATCTTTTAATTATAGCCTGTTTGTCCTCGGTTTTTAAAGCCAATCATAACTCCTCCCTTTATTTATCCCATCTAGTTTAATTCAATATTCTTACCATTTCCATAGCATTTTCATTTTTGTTTTTTATACGTCTATCTATTATTTTTACTATGCCCAATGAAACTGCCAAAAATAATAGCCCCACTATAAAACCATAGGTTTCAAAATTAGAAATATTAAGAGATTGAAATAATCTCACTCCTAAGGTTATTCCTAATATTAACATAATAAAAGGGATCATATAAACAATCAATGCATATTTAATAATATTTCTAGGTTTAGCTTTGATTTCTACAAAATCTCCTTCTTTTGCATTGATTAAATTTTCCATGGACACTATTATACTAGGTGCATTGCAACCTCCCCCACAACTACTACACCCTCCGCCACATCCAGCAATTCTTCTCACTTCCACCTCAGCTGTATTATCTATAGTTTTACGCACATATCCTATTTGTTCCATTATTACACACCTCCAAATACCAAATCTTTTATCACTTCTGAGGCAAGGATTAGCCCCGCCACAGAAGGTACAAATGAAGTGCTTCCCGGTACTGCTTTTCTAAGACCTTCCTTCTCTAGATTGACATTCATAGGTTTTTCCCTAGACCAAACTACTTTCAGGTTTTTTATTTGTCTTTTCCTCAATTCCTTTCTCATTACCTTAGCCAAAGGACAGGTATTCGTTTCATATATATCCCCAACCTGAAACATAGTAGGGTTCAATTTGTTTCCTGCTCCCATGCAGGATATTATAGGGATATTTAATCTTTTAGAACTTTCAATTAAGTTGATTTTAGATGAAACCATATCTATTGCATCTACTACATAATCATAGTCTAAAGATATTAACCTTTCCCTACTATCATCAGTATATTTTTCGTCAATAGCCATTATATCAAGGGTTGGATTTATATCCAATAATCTATCCTTCATCACTTTAACCTTTGATAAACCTATGGTTTTTGAATTAGCATGAATTTGCCTATTTATATTGGTTATATCTATTATATCATAATCTATTATTACAATCTTACCCAATCCTGACCTAACTAAAGCTTCACATGCAAAAGAACCTACTCCACCTATACCAAATACTGCAACTTTGGACTGATTAAGGATTTTCATTCCTTCTTCCCCTAGCAATAGTCCAGTTCTTGTAAATCGACTATCCATTATTGTCTCCTTTCAAACATGAATATAAATACTATTGGAATTGAACCAAGTATTATCCTGTTCAATTCCAATAGTTTTCTTTACACTCATTCATAACCAATTATTCTAAATCTAATTTCAAATGAACTTCCTTCAATTGTTCTTCTCCAATCTCACCAGGCGCATCTGTTAACAGACAAGTAGCAGATTGAGTTTTGGGAAATGCTATAACATCTCTGATATTGGAACTATTGGTCAATAGCATTATTAACCTATCAAATCCATAAGCAATACCTCCATGAGGCGGGGTTCCATATTTGAATGCATCTAACAGGAAACCAAATTTATCTTGAGCCTCTTCCTCTGAAAAACCTAAGGCAACAAACATCTTTTTTTGTAAATCCGAATTGCTAATCCTAATACTACCTCCGCCTAATTCATCTCCATTAATAACTATATCGTATGCTTTTGCTCTTACCTTTTCAGGCTCTGTTTCTAATAAATGAATGTCCTCTTCCATTGGATGAGTAAAGGGATGATGCTTTGCCACATATCGATTTTCTTCTTCATCATATTCAAATAGTGGAAATTCTGTAATCCATATTAAATTCAATTCATCTTCATCAATTAAATTAAGTTTTCGTGCCACTTCATTTCTCAAATTGCCCAGACTATCAAAAACTATGTTTAGCTTATCAGCCACAAATAAAAGTAAATCTCCTTTTTCTCCATTCATTGTTTCTAATATACTATTTAATTCTTCTTCCGATAAAAATTTAGCAATGGGAGAGGTTATCCCTTTTTCAGTCATCTTAATCCAAGCCAATCCTTTGGCACCGAAATCCTTTACATAATCTTCTAATTTTGATATATCCTTTCTAGTAAATTCATCCCCATAACCTTTTACATTAATACCCTTTACACAACCTCCATTTTTTACAGTACCACTAAATACCTTAAATTCAGATTCCTCCACTATATGAGAAATGTCAACAAGCTCAAAGCCAAACCTTAGATCTGGTTTGTCTACGCCAAACCTT
This sequence comes from Tissierellia bacterium, assembly GCA_012518955.1. Taxonomy (GTDB): domain Bacteria; phylum Bacillota; class Clostridia; order Tissierellales; family Tepidimicrobiaceae; genus DUNJ01. The sequence continues at coordinate 12,606 of JAAYRD010000103.1, forward strand.
TCCATAGATTCTTTATAGGTCATTCTTTTTATGGGCAATTTTATTTCTATACCTTTTAATTCTTTAAATAGTCTATACAACAACTTTTCATTCATTTCTATTACATCCTCTACATCTACAAAGGACATTTCTATATCTATTTGGGTAAACTCCGGTTGCCTATTAGCTCTTAAATCTTCATCTCTAAAGCATTTGGTTATTTGATAATATCTATCCATTCCAGCTACCATTAGAAGCTGCTTCATAAGTTGAGGTGATTGGGGTAAAGCATAAAAATCCCCTGGATTTACTCTACTAGGAACCAAATAATCTCTAGCACCTTCTGGAGTTGGTTTTGTCAACATTGGAGTCTCTATTTCCACAAAATCATTTTCATCCAGAAAATCTCTAACTACCTTTGCAGCCTTATGTCTCATCTTTAATTTGTTTTGCATAGAAGGTTTTCTTAAGTCTAAATATCTATATTTTAATCTCATGGTTTCAGACACATTGTCTTCATCTTTTATATATATAGGTGGCGTTTCCGATTTGTTTAATATTCTTAGCTCTTTTGCTAATACTTCTACCTGTCCAGTTGGAATATCTTTGTTTATAGATTGTCTCTCCCTAACCTTTCCTTTAACAGCTATTACATATTCACTTCTTATTTTCTCGGCCTTTTTAAATATCTCCTGGGAAACTATATTATCACATACTATCTGACATATACCTGTCGTATCTCGTAAATCAATAAATATTAAAGAACCTAGATTCCTTTCCCTTTGAACCCATCCCATCAAAATCACTTCTTCGTCTATATTGGATGTTCTCAGATTTCCACACATATGACTTCTCTTTAGATTTCCTAATTTTTCATTCATATTATACCTCCTCAAAAATAATAAAACCTCTCATCTCTGAACTTCAGGGACGAGAGGTTTTCTCGCGGTGCCACCCTAATTAGGTTTCTACCTCGCTTACATATTGATAACGCAATACCTGCGAACAAATTAACTTTTGCTAACTCAGAGTTGTCTTCATTAAATATTAGCATCGGATTTCCACCTACACCGATTCTCTATATCTAAGGGATTTAATTACTATTTCTCGTCATCGTTTCCTATGTTTTAAATCATTATAAAATATATTTATTATAGTGTCAAGATTATAATAACGGGTTTTATTTATGGAGTAAATTATTGCATCCTCTTTACCAAAATCTCCTGCTTTTGGTATTATCTATTATGAAATTATTAAAAATCATCATAAAAGTCTTTTATCATCTTTTTTACATAGCTTTGTGAAATATTATATTCCTCAGCTATTTCCTCCTTGTTTAATCCTAACTCTATCAATTCATATATATCATGTAAATCTACATTCTCATTATCTTTTCTATAAGGTAATTTTGACATTCAAGCCACCTCCTGTATATATATTTTCCTGAAAGGTGGCTTTTAATTCCCTATTTTAAAAATGGATTATTATCCTTTTCTCCTTTAATCGTTGATGATACTCCATGACCTGGATATACTAAAGTTTCATCTGGATATATTAACAACTTATCTTTTATAGAGTTTATTATATCTTCAAAGGATCCACCTGGAAAATCCGTTCTACCAATGGATCCGGCGAATAAAGTGTCTCCAGTAAATAAACAATTTTCAATATTTATTGTTATGCCTCCTGGAGTGTGACCTGGAGTATGAATTATCTTTCCAATCAATCCTCCAAATTCAATTCTATCTCCTTCTTCTAGTAATATATCTGCTACAACCTCTACAGCACCCATAGCCATAGTACTGGAAAAGTTCCTATCACTATCTTCCAATATGTCCTTATCTTTTTTATGAATTGCAACGGGTATATTAAAACGATCTTTTATTGCTTCAACACCAGCAATATGATCTCCATGACCATGTGTAAGGATTATATACTTAGCATCTAGTCCTAATTCTTCCACTTTAGCTATAATATCATCAGCATCTCCACCTGGATCAATAATAATAGCTTCCCTATTATTCTCTTCATATACTAAATAACAATTTGCGGCATATACTCCTGCTGGCATTTTTATAACCTTCAATACAATCCCTCCTAAAATACTTTTTTACTATCTATTAATATGGTTACTGGTCCTTGATTTGTAAGTCTAACCTCCATATCCGCGCCAAATATACCCTTCTCTGTTTTTATTCCTTTTTCCTTACACTTTTTTATAAATTGTTCATACATATTTTCTGCAATCTTTGGATCAGCAGATGTAGAAAAACTTGGTCTTCTACCTTTTCTAACATCTCCATATAATGTAAATTGAGATACAATCAAAAGCTCCCCTTGAATATCCTCTAAAGATAAATTCATTTTGCCATTCTCATCTTCAAATATTCTTAAACCTAGAATTTTTCCTACCATATATTCTAAATCATCATTATTATCTTCTTCGCCTACACCTAGAAATACTAATAAACCCTTGTCTATCTCTCCTACTATATTTCCATCTACCTTAACATTAGCCTCTGATACTCTCTGTACTACAGCCCTCATCCATATCGTCCTTTCCTCAAACTATATAGTAACCCTATATATATCTATAATGTTTTTCAACTTTTTAACTTTTTTCATTAATTCTTTCAATTGATCAATATTTTTAATCTCCAAAGTTATATTTATTATGACAGCCTTATCCTTATTGGTTCGTGCATTTAAGGATAATAGACCTAGATTGGAATCGGTAATCTTTTGAGTAATTTCCGTAAGTAAACCTGGCCTATCTACTGCCTTTATCTGTATCTCAGCAGGGTATTCTGCTTTTTCATTAATATCCCAATGAACCTCCATAAATCTCTCAGGAGTATCTACATTTGTGATATTGGGACAATCCTTCCTATGAACGGATACGCCTCGACCCCTAGTAATATATCCAACTATCTCATCCCCAGGAACTGGATTACAACATTTAGAAAACCTCACCTTTATATTATCTAATCCTTCTATACTTATCCCTTGAGTGAATGTTTTCTCTCTATTTTGAGAAGACTGCTCTTTAATTCTAGTCTCGATGCTAGGTTTTCCATCTACATTCTTATAATGTTCTCTATGAAACTCTTTTAATCTAGGCATTACTTGAGAAAAATTAATACTACCAAATCCTAAGCCAGCATATAGATCATCTGAATTGTTTAAACTTAATCTAGTTGCAATAGTTTTCAACCAGTCTTCTTTTAACATTTCAGTTAATTTATATCCTTGTCTTTTGATCTCCTTTTCTAACATTTCTTTTCCTTTGTTTATATTTAAGTCCCTTTCCTCACGCCTAAACCATTGTCTTATTTTATTTTTAGCCTGGCTACTCTTAACCATCTTTATCCAGTCCCTACTTGGACCATTGCTATTAGCTGAGGTTAATATCTCTACTATATTACCATTTTTAAGCTTATAATCTAAAGGAACTATTCTCCCATTAACCTTTGCTCCCACACAATTATTACCAACAGCCGTATGAACTTTATAAGCAAAATCTACAGGAGTAGAACCATTAGGTAGGTTAATTACATCTCCCATGGGTGTGAAAACAAAAACCTCATCTGTAAATAAGTCGATCTTTAGGGTTTCCATAAAATCCTTAGGGTCCTTTAAATCCTTCTGCCATTCCAACAATTGTCCCAGCCAAGCCAATTTCTCATCAAAATTATCCGCTTTTATGTTTCCCTCTTTATACTTCCAATGAGCAGCAATACCGTATTCCGCCGTTTTATGCATGTCCCAGGTTCTTATCTGAACTTCAAATATCTCTCCCTCTGGTCCAATTACCGTAGTATGAAGGGATTGGTACATGTTGGGCTTGGGCATAGCTATATAATCCTTAAATCTACCAGGAATTGGTTTCCACATAGTATGAACAGTTCCCAAAGTTCCATAACAATCCTTAACCGAATCCACAATAACCCTTATAGCTGTTAAGTCAAATATTTGCTCAAAATTTTTATTTTGATAAACCATCTTTTTGTATATACTATAAAAACTCTTTGGTCTACCACTAATATCCCTTGAAATATTTAACTCCCCTAGCTTTTCATCTAACTGATTTATTATCAACTGAATATAGGCTTCCCGTTCTTTTCTTCGTTTAGAAACCTTGTCAACTAAATCATAGTATCCTTCTGGATCCATGTACCTTAAGGATAGATCTTCTAATTCCCATTTGATCCTAGACATTCCCAACCTATGGGCTAGAGGGGTATAGATTTCTAAAGTTTCTAAAGCCTTTTCTATTTTCTTTGCTTCACTCATATACTCTAAAGTCCTCATATTATGAAGTCTATCCGCTAGTTTTATAATAATAACCCTGATATCCTTTGCCATCGCTACTACCATTTTTCTTAAATTTTCAGCTTGATTTTCCTGTTTAGTTTTATACTGTAGCTTTTTTAGCTTTGTTACCCCTTCAACTAAATCCGCTACTTCTTTATTAAACTCTAGTACTATATCCTCGTAGGTAACATTAGTATCCTCTATTACATCATGGAGCAAACCTGCAATAATGGTTGTAACATCCATATTCAAATCGGCCAATATCATAGCTACATTGAATGGATGTACAAAATACTTCTCTCCTGAATTTCTAAACTGACCTTCATGAGCAGATTCAGCAAATGTATATGCTTTTATAACTTGCCCCATATCAGCTTGTGGATTATATTGTTCAATTTTTAATAATAAGTTTTCTATCATAGGACTCACCCGCTCATGTAATCTATTTTATATTTATAGTTAAATTATTCAACTCTTTTTATAACAAAATATTATAAAATTAAGATTATTTTATCGTATTTAATAATATTGTCAAATTAATTGTAATTATCTATAATTTTGCACTACAATTTGCAGATTCCTATTGCCCATATATTCATTTATTGTAGGCATATATACAAGGTCTAATCTAACTTTATTTTCTACTCCCTTGTACATTTTAAACATTTCTTCTTTTCCAAACTTTTTGATCATCATATTGTTAAAATCCTCTATATTTCCAAAATAAATTCCTTCTATGCTCCCTCTATTTTTTGTTGTAAGTATTAATTTCAATACATTTCTATTCTCACCTAATATAAAAGCCCTTCTAACCGGAATGTTTTTTTCAGCAAATAGGGGTTTAGAATTTCCCTTTCCAAAGGGTTCCAATAACTGTAATTCTTCTATCAATTTAAAATTAATAAAATCCAATGGGACATGTGCATCTATGTAAACCTTCGGCAATAATTCATCTTCTGTCAAGCTGTTTTGATCGTTTAACCGCCTATTTAGCTCATCTATATGAGATATATCTAAAGATAATCCGGCAGCCATAGGATGACCTCCAAATCTATCCAATATATCCTCACATTTGGATATTTCACCAAACATATTATATTCCTCTATAGATCTACCAGAGCCCTTGGCCATATCCCTATCCTTGGACCTAGTCAATACTATGGTAGGCCTATAATATTTATCCTTAACCCTACCTGCAATAATTCCAGCTATACTTTCATGTATATCTGGCTCATATACCACTATTACCTTCGAATCCTTAAGATTCCTCGATTCCACCTGTTGAATTACCTTTTCATATCCTTTGGTAGTCATTGCCTTTCTCTCTTCATTAAGTTTATGGAGCCTATTTGCATATTTTTCCGCTTTTTCAAAATCCTCTGTTAAAAAAAGCTCTACAGCTATCTCTGCACTATCTAATCTACCAGATGAGTTGACACACGGTCCTAATACAAAGCCTAAGGAGTAGGTATTTATTACCTTACCTTCTAAACCAGTTGCCTTAATTAAAGCCTTTAGACCTAAATTTTCAGTATTATTAATTCTTTTTAAGCCTTCTTTAACTATTATTCTATTTTCATCTATTAAATCAACAACGTCGCAAACCGTACCCATAGCTACATACTCTAGCATTTCATAGGACTCTCTTATATTGATGTCCATTTCATCGTAAAGAACTTGTATAAACTTAAAAGCTACTCCAGCACCACATAGCTCTTTAAATGGATAGTTACAGTCTAGTCTTTTAGGATTTATAATAGCATCTGCCTCTGGTAATTTGTACTCCTTATTACCATCTTCACCTTCAACATAAGGTATATCATGATGATCTGTTATTATAACCTTTATTCCCAATTCCTTTGCAAGTTTAACAGGCTCAAATGCAGATATTCCATTATCGCAAGTTATTATGATTTGAATCCCATCATCTTTAGCCTCTTCAACGATTTTTTCATTTATCCCATATCCATCTCTAATTCTATGAGGGATTACATAATCCACATTAGCTCCACATCTCTTTAGCCCCTTATATAGGGTTAATATAGCTGAGTTTCCATCTTGATCATAATCTCCTACAATTCTTATCTTGTGACCTTTATTAATGCCTTTCCTTATAATATTAACTCCTAATTCTATATCTTTCATCAGCCTAGGATTATGGAGTTTAGTTAAACTTGGGTTAATATAACTATCCATCAGCTTATAATCCATAATATTTCTATTCACCATAATCTTAGATAATAACTTGCTTATTCCAAAAGTTCTGGATATTTTATCTAAATCTGCCTTAACATTTCTTAGAAACCATTTCTCCAAATACTATTCACTCCTATTAAATCCTATATTAGTTTAGTCATCTCCTAGATCCATGTTATCATCGACAATATGATCTGTCTTAACCTTACTAGATATGTTTTGTTCTTGATCTTCTTTGTCTTCTAACAATAATTGTAAATCATTTCTTTCTTTTTCAATTACATCGATTTTTTTAATTAGTTCCTTGATCTCTTTTCTAAATTTTAGATTTTTTACTATTCCTAAAATAGACACAGTTACTGCTCCTAATATAGATGATGTAAATATTATAATTGCTTGTGAAACCTCAACCTTTGTAAATATAAAATCGATTAATACCTTGTCCCCATTTTTCAAGGCAAATATAGCAACGATAGTTGCAAAAACCAATGACCCAATAAATCCCTTTTCCACAAAACCCCTCCTTCATACAAAATCTAACTCTATTTTATTAGATATCTACCCAAAATTAAAGGATAATTACATAAAACTGCCAAAGGGCAGTTTTATGCTTTTCTAGTATTCAAATTTTCTCTACTCTTCAACCCATACCATATTGGACTGGCAATAAATAAAGAGGAATAAGTTCCTGAAATTATACCAAAAATTAAAGGTAAAGCTAATACCTTTACATCTTCAACTCCTATTATATAAAGAACTACCACAGCTATCAAAGTAGTCAAGGAAGTATTTATAGTTCGTGTTAAGGATTTCTTTATACTATGATTTATGGTATCTTCAACTGATTGTCTAGGATTTAACCTGGTCTCTTCCCTGATTCTATCAAATATTACTATGGTATCATTGATTGAATATCCTAATATAGTAAGTATAGCTGCAATAAAGGCACTATTAGCTGGTATTCTGAAAATTGCATATGCTGATAACATTACCAATACATCATGAAGCAAAGCAATAATAGCAGCTATGGCAAACTTCAATTCAAATCTCCATGTTATATATATTAACATCCCTAATGCAGCAAGAAGAGATGATATAAGCGCCTTTTTCTTTATCTCATTCCCCATAGTTGATTCAAATTTTTCAGATTGAAATTCCTTTTCTTTTATATCGTATTTATCCATAAACTTATCTATTATCTCATTGATTTCATTATTATTAAAATCTTTATTACTTTTAATTATAATTTCATCCTTCGTCTTCCCTACATGAACAATACCAGCATCTTTATCATATTGATTCATTACTTCTCTAGCCTCTTCTACAGTCAATACCTTTCCGATTTTTATTTGTATAGATGTTCCACCTGTAAAATCAATTCCATAATTTAAACCTTTTGTAGCCATCATTACTAAACCTATAATGATGATTATTAAAGAAATACAGTAGAATATCTTCCTATTTTTAATAGTATTCATATTTACACCCCTTATGCACCATATAGTTTTGTATTCTGTGAATTTGTAATATTAACAGTTAACTTTAGTAGATATTTAGTAATAAATACAGATGTTATCATAGATGCAATAATACCTAATATTAGAGTGACTCCAAAACCCTTAATAGGCCCTACACCAAAATAATACAAAACTACACCTGCTATTAAAGTAGTTATATTTGAGTCTAAAACCGAAGTTAATGCTCTTTTAAATCCATGATCTATAGATGCTCTAATGGATTTTCCGTTTCTTATTTCTTCTTTAATCCTTTCAAATATTAACACATTAGCATCTACAGCCATTCCGATAGATAGTATAAGTCCAGCAATACCTGGTAGTGTTAGCTTAACTCCAAGTAATTTCATAGAATAGAGTACTATTAAAGTATATATGACAAGCCCAATATCTGCTACTAAACCTGGAATCCTATAATAGACGAGCATAAATAAAAATATGATTAAAATTGCAATTCCACCTGCTTTAATACTTTTATCATAAGCTTCCAAACCTAGGGATGGCCCTATACTCCTAGATTGTAAGGTTTTCATCTCCACAGGTAGTGCACCTGCCCTAATTAAATTAGCTAGATTGCTGGCTTCTTCTATAGTGAATTTGCCACTAATGACACCTTTGCCATCGGTAATAGCATCTTCTACTATTGGAGCTGATATCACTTCCCCATCTAGTACTATATATATTATCTTTTCTTCTAAAACTTCCTTACCAGCCAACTCCTTTGTAGCCTCAGCAAATTTTTTTGAACCTTCCTTATCAAATTCTAAAGCTACCACTGGTGTTTCTCCCATTTCAGTTTTCTGAAATCTAGCCTCTGAAATTTTTACATTCTTGCCACTAATGACCTCTTCACCATTAGGATCAATAAATTGTAATTGAGCTGTTTTCCCAATAATATCTATGGCTTCTTGCGGATTATCGATTCCTGCTAACTCTATTCCAATCCTCTTATTACCTTCCTTTACAATATTCGGTTCTGCTACTCCTAGTCCATCTATCCTTTTATTGATTACCATAATTGCCTGATCCATGGCTTTTTGCAATTCAGAACCCTGTAGATCTGTTTGGGCTTCTAAAGTAACATATACTCCACCAGCCAGATCCAGCCCTAAATCTATAGAATCTTTAATCTTTGCAATCTTTAGCTTTCCAAACTCTATACCCTTTATGGATGTGAATGCAGCCAGTGATACTATGACAATGATTAGTATAAATAGTATGAGCTTTTTAGTCTTCATCACCATTACCTCCCACGTAAATTTATATAATAAAATATTTTTTATCCTTCTAAGTTTGCTAATATTGAAATAGCACATTCTATCCTTTTCTTTTCCATTTCACAACCTATTTCATATGGCTTCATAATATCTTTATGGTGATTGTAGGCATTCGCATGACAACCTCCGCTACAGTAAAATCTTGCCCAACAATTCCTACATTCTGTTTTGTTGTATACATTGGCCTTTTTAAATTGTTCCCTTATATCGATGTTTATAACCCCTTTGAATACATCACCTATTTTGAAATCCTCATCTCCAACAAATTGATGACAAGGATATAGATCACCTTCCGGTGTAACAGCCATATATTCCGAACCAGCCCCACATCCAACAGCGCGTTTTATTATACAAGGCCCTTGATTTAAATCGATCATAAAGTGAAAGAATAAGAAATTCCTATCCATCTTCTTTATCTTAATATAATCTTTAGAAAACTTTTCATATTCTTCCAATACAGGCTCTATATGTTCTTCCCTTAATGCATAATCCATATCTGGTGAAGTTACCACTGGTTCAATGGATATCTTTTTAAATCCTTTTTCATAGAAATCCAAAGCATCTTTAGCAAAATCAATATTATAACTAGTAAAAGTTCCTCTAATATAATACTCCTTGTCCCCTCTTTTCTCAATCAATTCTTTAAACTTAGGTAAGATTATATCATAGCTACCATCGCCAGATACGGTTTTTCTCATATTGTCATTAATCTCTTTTCTACCATCCAGACTTAATACTACATTATCCATATGTTTATTGATAAAATCTATATTATCTTCATTCAATAATACTCCATTGGTAGTTATGGTAAATCTAAAATGCTTATTGTTTTTTTCTTCTAACTCCCTACCATAATAAACCAGTTTTTTCACCAGATCAAAGTTCATTAAAGGTTCTCCACCGAAAAAGTCCACTTCTAAATTTCTTCTATTACCAGAATTTTTCACCAGAAGCTCCAACGCTCTCTTACCTACATCTAGGCTCATGAGAGATCGATCTCCTTTAAAATCTCCCTGGGAAGCAAAACAATACTTACACCTTAGATTACAGTCATGAGCTACATGCAAACAAAGAGCTTTCACTATATTATCTTTATTGTATTCCATACCATCTAAATTGGTTGGCTCGGAATAGAGCATTCCCTCACTTTCCAATACCTTTATTTCTCTATAAGCCTGGATTATTGATTTTTCATCATACCTATCTTTCAGTAAATCTACAATTTCCTCTAATGTATTTTTTGAATAATAATCCAATATATGATAAACTAAATCATCTACCAAGTGAACTGCACCACTGTTAATATCCAAAACAATATTTTTATCGTTTAAAATATATCTATGAATCCTATCACTATAAGACATAATAATCCTCCTACATATAAATTCCAAACAAATTAAAAAGGAGTGGTTAAAACCACCACCTTTTAGAGTTTATCTATTTTCGCACTTTTGATTTCCCACAGTGCATGAGGTTTTACACGCGGATTGACAAGAAGTTTGACATTCTCCACATCCACCTTTTGCTAGAGTGTCTTTTAAATTACTCCCAGATATAGTTTTAATATGTTTCAATTCACACCCTCCTTAATACTGCCTAATACTTAGATAAGTATATCATAAAGTCATCATTATTTAAAGTTTTATTTTATGTTTATACCTATGGTACCGCCAATAATACCGGCTGCTAAAGACACAAAAAATTTACCTATCAAATATATATCAAATATAAATGGTTTAATAAATAAGAGATTTACAAATATCAATATTAAAAAGTACAAAGCACCTATTATTCCTCCGTTTAGCCACCCTTTTTCATCTACCTTAAATGCCATGTAAATACCTCCAATAGTTATACTTACGGTCATAATGATAGTATTTAACATAGGAATTCTTGATTCCTTTAAATTAGTATACGTTAATAATATAGATACCACCAATACTAATATTAAAGCGATAATAAAAGATAACACCAAACCTTTTAAAATAAAAACCCCTCTACTCAATAATCTATCCTTCATATTCCACCCTCCCCTCCTATTTAAAACTTATTAGTTTTTCATGGGATTTATTACAAAATCGTTGGAATTTATAAAAGATAAGATAGTTTTTATTTTTTATCTATATTGAAAAAACTTCCTTATATAATATAAAGGAAGCTTCTTTTTAGTTTAATCATATTTAGTTATCTTTTGATTCGTTTTTATCTACTGTACTCCCTATAGCCCATCTGGTTACCTCAAATTTAGTCTTATCGGAGCCTACTTCTATAGTAATAGTTTCATCTTTAAGTTTTACTATCTTTCCATGAATGCCACCTATAGTTATTACTTGATCTCCAACTTTTAAACTTTCTCTCATCTCTGTAATCTCTTTTTGTCTTTTTTTCTGTGGCCTTATAGCAAAGAAATAAAACATAGCGAAAAAAACTAATGGTACTATAAAACCTCCTAAATTTGCTGCTCCTGCATTTGCTGCTGCCATAATTATCTCCTCTCTTTCTTTTCTTTTTTATTACACTAAATAAAAATTTCAAATTTTCATTTACTTAATGTATCCATATTTCCTATAAAACTCTTCCCTATACTCCAACAGTCTATTCCCTTTAATAGCTTCTCTTATATTCTCCATTAGCTTTATTAAAAAGTATAGGTTATGTATAGTAGCAAGCCTTGCTCCTAATATTTCATTCACATTGAATAGATGTCTAATATAAGCTTTTGAATAATTTTTGCATGTATAACAATCACACTCTGGATCTAGCTTAGTAAAATCCCTTGCATATTTAGCATTTCTAACAGGTAATCTTCCTTGACTAGTCATAACTGTGCCATTTCTTGCTATCCTCGTTGGCATTACACAATCTGCCATATCAATTCCTCTAATAACAGCTTCAAATAGATAATCAGGAGTTCCTACACCCATTAGATATCTAGGTTTATCCTTTGGTAAAAGTGGAGTAGTAAAGTCTAATAGTTCACACATCAATTCTAATGGCTCCCCTACACTTAATCCACCTATAGCATAACCTGGAAATCCTATATCCATAATTTCCTTAGCACTTTGTTCCCTTAAATCTTTATACATGCCTCCTTGTATTATACCAAATAAGGCTTGTTTTTTCCAGTTTTCATGATAATCTTTACATCTTTTTGCCCATCTAGAAGTTCTTTCCATAGATTTTTTTACATATTCGTAGCTAGCCGGATATGGTGCACATTCATCAAAAGCCATCATAATATCCGATCCTAGGGAATTCTGTATTTCTATGGATTTTTCAGGACTAATAAAATGAGTAGAACCATCAATATGAGATCTAAACTCTACCCCCTCTTCAGTAATAGTTCTTAGATCACCTAAGCTAAATACCTGAAATCCACCACTATCAGTTAATATAGGCCCATGCCAATTCATAAATTTATGCAAGCCCCCAGCTTCTTCTATAAGCTTATGACCTGGTCTTAAATATAAATGGTATGTATTGCTTAATATTATTTTTGCTCCTAGGTCTTCAACTTCTTCAGGTGTCATAGCTTTTACAGTAGCTCGAGTACCCACTGGCATAAAAACCGGTGTTTCTATGACCCCATGGGGTGTCTTTAGTTTTCCCAATCTTGCTCCACTATCACTTGATTCTTTTATTAGTTCAAATTCCGTTGCCACTTTATTTCCTCCTTACCTAATAAACATTGCATCTCCGAAACTAAAAAATCTATATCCCTCTTTTATAGCCTCGTTATAGGCATGTAAAATATTCTCTCTTCCTGCCAATGTACTAACTAGCATTAATAATGTTGACTCTGGTAAATGAAAGTTGGTTATCAAATTATCTATAATTTTAAATTTATATCCAGGATAAATAAATATATCAGTCCAGCCTTTTTGGGCTATAACCCTACCATCTAAGTTAGCTATTGTTTCCAAGGTTCTAGTAGTTGTAGTACCTACTGCTATTATCTTGCCACCATCTTTTTTGGTTTGATTTATTGTTTCTGCTGCTTCTTTGGACAATTCATAGAATTCTGAGTGCATATGATGCTCTTCTACATTATCAACTTTCACAGGTCTAAAAGTACCTAATCCTACATGCAGAGTCAGAAAAACAATTTTGATACCTTTTTGTTCTATTTTTCTTAATAAATCCTGAGTAAAATGAAGTCCTGCAGTGGGTGCTGCAGCAGATCCCTCATTTTTGGAATATACAGTCTGATATCTTTCCTTATCTTCTAGTCTTTCCTTGATATAAGGTGGTAAGGGCATTTCCCCCAGCTTATCTAATACCTCTTCAAATATTCCATCGTATTCAAACTCTACTATTCTAGTTCCATCCTCTTGAATACTCAACACATTGGCTATTAATAAACCATTACCAAAGTATATTTTATTAGACGGCCTAACCTTTTTGCCTGGTCTTACCAAAGTCTCCCATTTGTTTTTTTCAACTCTATTTAGTAATAAAAACTCTATTTCTTCGTCCTTTCCTTCTCTATTTCCAAACAATCTTGCAGGAATTACCCTGGTATCGTTTAATACTAGACAATCCCCTTTGTTTAAATAATCTATTATATCTTTAAACCTTCTATGTTCTATAGATCCTGTCTCCTTATCCAATATCATCAGTTTTGACTCTTCCCTATTTCTTATTGGATTTTGAGCAATTAACTCTTCTGGTAAATTATAAAAAAAATCTTCAGTTTTCATTTCATCATCCTCTAATAATCTTATATATTGATTTTTATATCTTTGAGACATAGTGTTCCCATTTACATCTATTATCTTCTAAAAATACGTAAAATTAAGGTAAGCAATAAACTAATGAGTAAGCTTGAAACCACTGGAAAGAAAAAAGTGAAATTACCCTTTTGGATAAAAATATCCCCTGGTAGCTTTCCCAATCCAATTTTTTCACCAAATATTAAAGCTACTCCTATTAATACCAATACTAATCCCATAGTCAAAATTATCTTACCAAAAGATTCCAACCTTATCACCTCTATTCATCCTTATAGGGTATCTTAAAATGATCATAAGCTTTTTTCGTTACAACCCTACCTCTAGGTGTTCTATTTATAAAAGCAATCTGCAATAAGTACGGTTCATAAACATCTTCTATTGTAGTTCTTTCTTCTCCAGTAGCCGCCGAAATGGTATCTAATCCGACAGGACCACCATTAAAGTTTTCTATCATAGCTAATAAAAGTTTTCTATCTACTTCATCCAACCCCAATTCATCAACCTCTAGTATTTCAAGACCTTTTTTTGCCACATTATAATTAATATCTCCATTTTCAACCACTTGAGCATAGTCTCTCACTCTTTTTAAAAGCCTGTTAGCAATTCTTGGAGTACCCCTAGATCTTTTAGCGATTTCCATTGCCCCTTCATCGTCTATATTGATATTCAATATATTAGAAGAACGTTTAACTATTTTTTGCAAACTATAATTATCATATAGATCTAAATTAAGCATTACACCAAACCTATCCCTTAATGGAGAGGTAAGCAAACCAGCCCTAGTAGTTGCACCTATTAAAGTAAACCTAGATAAATCTAGTCTAACGGATCTAGCACTAGGTCCTTTACCTATTATAATATCCAGTGCATAATCTTCCATTGCAGGATACAATATTTCCTCTACTGTTCTGTTCAATCTGTGTATTTCATCAATAAATAATACATCTTCTTCCCCTAAATTGGTCAATATGCTTGCCAAATCACCAGGTCTTTCAATAGCAGGTCCAGATGTAATTCTTGCATTTACACCCATTTCATTGGCAATTATATTAGCTAAAGTGGTTTTGCCAAGACCTGGAGGTCCATATAACAGCACGTGGTCTAAGGGCTCTTTTCTTTCTTTTGCAGCTTGAATAAATATATTCAACTTTTCCTTAACCTTTTCTTGCCCAATGTATTCAGTAATCCATTTTGGTCTTAAGGTAACTTCGCTATCCATATCTTCACTTTGGATTGAACCTGCAACCACTCTTTCATTTCTATTGTCCATATAGCTCAACACCTTTCCCCATTATGTAGAAAGTCTTCTAAGAACTTCCTTCATAATATCCTCTGTACTCATATCTGTAGTATCCATTTTATTTGTAATTTTAAGTATCTCTCCTCTAGTATAGCCTAGTGACATTAGTCCATGAATTGCTATTTCTATATCATCAGTATTTTCCACAATGCCTTTATCCTCAACCATATCATCCTTATCTATCCTATCTTTTAACTCAAGAATTATGCGACCTGCAGTTTTATTTCCTATTCCCGGCGCCTTGCACAAAATATGAGAATCATTGTTTAGTATAGCTAATTTTATCTGATTTGGTGTGAGTGTAGATAATATGCCTAGACCCACTTTAGGCCCTATCCTAGAAACTAACAAAAGCATATTAAACATATCCAATTCTTCTTCTGTTGTAAATCCATATAGACTTACTCCATCTTCCCTTAAGTTAAAATACATATACATAGTAACTCTTTCACTAATCTTTATATTCATCAATGAATTCTTTGATGTAAATATTCTATATCCAATTCCATTATTGTCTACAACTATATACTCTTCTTTAATATTCACAACCTTGCCAATTATATATTCATACAATTGAATCACCCTCTATTATTTCATTTTAAACATGTCCTTAAATTTCAAACAACTACTATGACATATGGCCACCGCCAATGCATCTGCAGCATCATCAGGTTTAGGTACTTTTTTCAAATTCAATAATAATTTAACCATTTCCTGTACTTGCTTTTTATCCGCTCTTCCATATCCTACAACCGCTTGTTTAATTTGCAAAGGTGTATATTCATATACATCCAATCCCTTATTTACAGCTGAAAGAACCTCTACACCCCTTGCTTGTCCTACTTTTATAGCTGTTTTTACATTTTTATTAAAAAATAACTCTTCTATTGCTAAATCTTCTGGATTATATTTATCTATAAGAGTTGATAACTCATCATATATAATCTTCAATCTTTCAGGAAATAAAATATTGGCTTCAGTTCTTATACAGCCATAATCTATGACTCTATACCTATTGCCTTTATATTCAATTACTCCATATCCTACTATGGCTAACCCAGGATCAATTCCAAGAATAATCATAATACTCTGCCCCCAAACATAATACATATTATTTTATCATACTTTCAAAGAAAAAACTAAGTTAGGATTCTAACTTAGTTTTTTAGCTTATAAAGTTTTCTAATACATTGGATAACTCCTCTTCACTATCCACTACTATTCCTTCCATAAGTTTATCTTGATCAATCTTCTTTAATAAAGATATAGGATAATCATTAAATACTTTATCCAAATACTTCTCTCCGTTTTCATCTATGCGATAAATTGCAATCTTACCTTCCGACTCACTCACTATATAATGATTTGGACACATGTGATTTCTCTCTTCTTGTAGTATTATTCTCTCGCTAGAAAAATCCACAATCTTTATATTTGAATAATTTTCTTTCATATATTTTTTATACTGTGATTCAGTCATATTTATTATTTCATCATCAGCATCGTTTAATTTTATTATATTATGATTACAGTCTTTATAATGGATACTCTTTTCAATAAATGTATTTGGTGAGATTCTTTCATCTTCTCTTAATATTTCTAGTTCTGAGCTATCTTTTTGTTGCTCCTCAGTCATTAAAGCATTATTATTTTCCTTACCATCCTTATTTTTTGTAATTTTATATCCATATATGAAGCTAGTAAAAATTAATACTGTAGCAAACAAAATTACAAGAATAAGATTATGCTTTTTCATAAATATCCCTCCAGTACTATCTAAAGGGATATTTTTCCCACTTTCAAACATTTTATACATTTTATGATACTTTATCACATCTACTAATTAAAAAACAATTATGAATATCTATTGAGAACTCTATCGTTAATACCAAACCAATTAGCTTCTATATATATAATTATAATATTTCTAATTATAGTATCTACTATTGTTTTATACATTTTTTTCAATTCATTAGTAGTCAATAATGGTTCTTCTTTTATATTCATTTTATTAAAATTAAACTCCATTGCAAGTTGTTTATCCATGTCCATATTTAAATTATAAATCTTTCTTTTTATAACCTTATCACAATATGCAGTAACAAAATCATTTAGAAATTTCGTTTGTTTCTCCTGATTCTCTATTTTATTTTTAATATCTTCTTTGAATTTTTTAATTTCTTTGAAAACTGTATCATAATGAAATAGAAAATTCTTTTCATACATTTGTTCTACAGCAAAATATTTAATAGTTTTTTCCTCTAAAATGTTCGCCCATTTAAGATTATGATATCCATTTTTATAACCTTCTAGATATAATACAAGTTCCAATCTATCCACATCTTCGTGTAATAATAAAGCAATATTATTAGAAATAAATTCTCTATCTTTCTTATAGATTAGTTGTCTCTTGACCCGTTTTCTTATGGCCCTTGTACTTATATACTTAGGGTATATATTTGCCATATTGTCTTCTAAATCATAAAGGTTTAGGAGGATATGTATAGAGTTAATATCATTTTCATATAAAAAATTATATTGTAAACCTTCGTACATTTTATAAAGATCAATTTTTGCTAAAACCAAATTCATCCCTCCCCTTAGCAATTGTTTCCAACCAAATAGAGGATTAAACCATTTTTTGCTATTTTTTTATTTGACAGCATATTCTATTATACTACAATAATTTTGTATATTGTATGATAATATGTAAAATTATCTATAAAATATTATATTTTAATCTCTTCAAAGAAAAAAGCATTGAAATAATTTCAATGCTACGTCTAGATTATAATAATTGCCTTAGTATTAGTTTTATTAAAATTATTATTGTTTTTTCATTAGAATCATTGTTATTGTCTCATAGTCAAGGTCAGATGAGATTATATAAGTTCCTGCCCTTAAATGTTTTTCTACTCCTTTAGCCCCAGCATATTGACGAAAATTCTTTGCGTTATCAATTAATTCTAATTCATATAACTTTCGGGATATTTTCTCCAGTGTATCTCCAGGTTCTACTATAAGTTTCACTTCTTCTACCTCTATTTCATTTGATTCCTCTTTATTTGAATTCGTATCTATACTTTTTTTAATAAAAACCATTCCTAAATCTTTAGCCTTTGATATAATTTCCTCCTCTGAATACTCTATATGTTTTACAGGAGGGTTGGCAAGATAAATGATATTGGTTAATATAATTCCTATCCCTATTCCTAATGTTAAAAATAATAACCTACATCTATTTAACATGGCTATATCCTTTCATCTTTTAAATCTATTGTATACCATATAAACATTAAAGTAAAAATATATTTTCCTTTTTGCACTCTTTAGCTATAGCCTCAGTCCAAACAGAAGCTTGAACTTCACCAATATGTCTTTTTTCTAAAAAAAACATGCATATCCTTGATTGTCCAATACCCCCTCCTATAGTAAGAGGTAATTTATTCTCCAACAACATCTTATGGTAAGGTAATTTCATTCTCTCCTCTTCTTTTGCTTCCTTTAATTGCCTTTCTAGAGCCTTCTTATCTACTCTAATACCCATACTCGATAGCTCTAAAGCCTCTTTTAATACTGGATTCCAAAATAATATATCTCCATTTAATTCCCAATCATCATAATCAGGAGATCTTCCATCATGGGGTTTTCCAGATTTTAATTTACCACCAATTTTCATCAAGAAAACTGCCTTATACTCTTTACAAATTAAATGTTCTCTTTCTTCTGGTTTATGATTTGGATACATATCTTCTAGTTCTTGGGTTGTAATAAACTTTATTTTATCTGGTAATTTATATTTAAGAAAAGGATATTTGGTATTTATCTTTTTTTCAGTTCCCTTAAACACCTCATAAATGGTCTCTACAACATTTTTTAAATACTTTTCGTTCCTATCTTCCTTTAGTATTATCTTTTCCCAATCCCACTGATCTACATATATGGAGTGGGTAGGATCTAAAATTTCATCAGGCCTAATAGCATCCATATCTGCATAAATGCCTTCTCCTGCCTTAAAGTCATACCATTTTAATGCCATCCTCTTCCACTTTGCCAATGACTGGACTATTTCAATCCTTTTGCCATATTTAGTCATATTAAATGATACTGGTTTTTCTACACCACTTAAATTATCGTTTAGTCCAGTTTCCGGTTTTACGAATAGAGGAGCTGACACCCTAATTAAATTCAGTTTATCAGCCAAGCCTCTTTCAAAATAATCCTTAATAATTTTTATGGCTATTTGAGTTTCCTTAATATTTTGTCTTAACATTTTTTCCCTCCTTAAAATAAAAAAACCTTCATCCTAAAAGGACGAAAGGTAAACTTCCGTGGTACCACCTTAATTAGCATACAAAGGGCTCACTTGAACCAGTACAGAATATAATTCGATACTGTATAGCTTGTAACGGGCTATAACCGTCTAAGCCTACTTTTTATTTAAGTATAAATTTCGGTTAGATGCTCAAGGATGTTCTTCATCAATAACTCCGTATCAGGCTCCCACCTTTCCCCGACTCTCTCTAACTTTGTTATTGATTACTCTTCCCTTCTCAGCTAGTATATTTATTATATTGATATATAAGTTTATTATAATTTAAATGATTTGTCAATGTTTTTTACTTTTCCTTATCTATTAAGGATTTAAATAAATTATTAATATATTGGTTTCTTTCTTTGGTTTCTTTTTCATCTACTACAAAACTACCATCAATATATTCAACTACGTCTCCTTCTTTAACATTTTTAGGAAACAATTCCTTGTCAAATATCAATATACCCTCTTTACCTACCTCTAATAAAACTTTATTCCCCTCAAACCTATCAATTATTCCTCTCATGAATTTTCCCCCTATTCTATACATACCTTGTGAGGCCTATACTTGTTATTTTTAGCCTCTTCTATAGATTTAAATATAATTTGATTTTCCTTATTTGGTAGGGAGTTACAGTTATTTCTATGAAATACTTGAGTGTTCTTATTCCCTATATATTGAGCCTTAACTCTATTTTCCAAAGTAGAACTTTCAGAAAAAGTTAATTCCTTTCCATCAGAAATCAAAACAATATCTCCCAATTGATCAGTTCTCTTTATTTGAGTGCCTATTTTATTAAGTCTATTTAAAGTTTCCTTATGGGGATGACCATAAGAGTTGCCCTTCCCAACACTTATTATTGAATAATCTGGATCTACCCTATCTAAAAATTCCTTTATAGAGGAAGTGCTACCACCATGATGCCCAATTCTGAGTATATCAGATTTTAAATCATAACCCTTGTCAATCATGTCCTTTTCAGAATCTTTTTCTGCATCACCTGCAATGATTATAGAATTATCCATATATTCTATTTTAGTCACAATTGAAAAATCATTGATGATAGAGTAATCATCCCTGTTTGGAGCTAATATACTATATTTTAATTTACCTTCATCCATAATTATATCTTTGCCTTTGCCTAAAGTAATTTTTAAGTCCTTCTTTTTAATCTCCATTAACAACTCCTCAAATATAAGGGTATTAGATGTTTTATCTGGCATATAGACTTTATCAATATCAAAGTTTTTTATTACTTTAGGCAATCCTCCTATATGATCCTCGTGGGGATGAGTTCCAATTAAATAATCTATCTTTTTTATACCTAAATCATTGAGGTAATTTACTACTTTATCTCCTGCTTTTCTAGTTCCTGCATCTATTAGTGATGTCTTTCCATTTGGAAATTGAATAAAAGTACTATCACCCTGATCTACATCTATAAAATGAACTCTAAGTTTGTTGGTATAATCTTTCGGGATATATGATATTTGATAATCACACCCTGCTAAAATAGTACTAAATATTAAAACTATTAGTATCAATAAATAAACTTTATGTCTTTTCATGAATTACTCTCCCTTATGGTGTTCTATTCTATTTTCAAATGATATTTTTATCTGTTATAATTAAACTCTATTGTAACTATACCTTGTTCATCATTTATTCTGTATCTATAATCTTTTATATCAATTAACTGAATTTTATCGTTTACTATTACATTTATAGTATTAGGAATATTATATATTTCTTCATCAAAACCTAATACCTTTATTTGGAATACTTTATTCTTGTTTAATAATGATTTTTCAATTCTATTATAAAAGTCATTATAACTATTTACTACAAGTCCATTATAGTAATAATAGTTATGTTTATCTGAATTACATTGTGGATAATCTGCCCTATTCCAGCTATGAGTTTTTTCTATATCTTCATCTTTTAGATTGAAATAGTCATAACTCAAAACATCAGAACCATCCGCTGTTACTGGATCATCCCAAGTAGCATCTATATGATAATAATACCCATCAATTTTTATAATATTCCACGCATGATTGTCATATTTGGTTTTTCCAATTACAACTATACACTCAATATCAACCGCATCTAATAAATATTTCATTGTCTTTGCATACCCACCGCATAATGCAACACCTTCATTTAACACTCCATATACTGAATGGGATTCATCTGGAACCTCCTCATCATTCAAATATCTTCTATCGTATTTGGTAATATCGATTATATAATCATGAATAGTTTTTACCTTTTCATAATCTGACATATCCGATCTAATATTATGAAGAATTATTTCATCTCTTTTTTTCCTAATTGCCTCCTGATGAAGCTTTATGTCTTCTATCGGCTTACTGTATTCAAAACTCAATAATCCTTTCCTGTATCTACCACCCTTATAATACATGATCTCAGGATTGGACATTAGTACTTGTTCAATAGTATCAAATAAAAAACTCCCATCATCATTTATTAACTTATTATCGATTATAATCGAATCCTTCCCTTCCAATAGACCTTTTTCTATTGTTTGAAATAAATCTTCTTCATCCTGTATTTTTTCAGTTGAGAATTGATCTTCTACTTTTATTATACTACTCACTAGTTCATTCATGGGATCTGGCTCTTTAAATCGATATATATGATTTATACCAAGCCATAATATGCTTATTGTTATAATACTAAATATCAATATCTTTATTAATCTCTTCAGCATTATTAAAATCCTCCCAATTTCATAAAAAACCTTCTTATCGAAGGATAAGAAGGTTTAGAATTCAAAAGCAAAATCTTTATGAGTTTCTTCATTATATGCATTTACAGTATCAATAATAAAATAACATATCTTTAAGTTTAGAGATAATGCAAAGTCTAGATCATGTTTGTATCCAGTCTTCAATGAATATTCATCTATTACACTTTCAATATATCTTTTAATAATTGATCTAAGCTTTATAACTCGTTCCTGAAAAATATCCATATCATCTACAGTTATAATGTTTTTTTTAAAATCATGGTAAGGAGAATATTCATTCAATTTAGATTCATAATTTATATGCTTAATCATATTGTTACTTGTAAAAGTCCATCTTTCTGCATGAGGCAAACAAACATAATCACTTAAATAATGAGAAATAATTCCAATTTTCTTACTTAATATTTTTATAGCTATAGGATCTATATCGGGATTAATTTCTACATATCTACTTATAAATATTAATCTAGTTATTTCTTTTATAATATAATTTAAGCTTTCCTCTTTATAGTGTCTACGTAGCCTATACTGTGGTAATATATCGGGAGCTATAGACCCCCATAAAAGTTTATTTTCATCTAGCTTTAACCCATATATATCATAAATATTTTCATGAATATTTTTGGCAATTATCTTATGAGTATCTGCAAAAATTTTAAACACATCCTTTGCATAAATTTTGCAATTCTACTTGATGTTATAACAAATGAAGTAAAAAGTCAATGCAAAAAATATCCATCTAGTTTAATCACCCAACTCATCATCTAATAGCTCCTTATATAATAAATAATTATCCTTACTGAATAATACAAATATAATCTCCTCTATATCATTTTCATTATTGATGAAATCCATTACTCCTCTAATAGCAACTCGACCGGCTTTATTCTTTGGGTAACCATATACTCCTGTGGATATAGAAGGAAAAGCCACAGTTTTTAATTTATATTCTTTAGCCAATTTTAATGAATTATAATATGCATTATATAATAATTGCTCTTCATTTTTTGTCCCATCATCATATATAGGCCCTACTGTATGAATTACATATTTGCTAGGCATATTGCCGGCAGTAGTTATTCTAGCCTCACCTGTAGGACAGCCTCCTATTTTCTTACACTGTTCAAGTATAGTAGGTCCTCCTGCCCTATGAATAGCTCCATCTACTCCTCCACCACCTAAAAGAGTATTATTGGCAGCATTAACTATAGCATCTGCCTTTATTTTTGTAATATCACCTTCTACTATTGAGATTTTAACTCCTCTATACTTATACATATTTTATCACTCCTATTTTTGTTCTACTTGTTAAATTCTATATAAAATTTAATAATCCTTTATTACTCCATATTATTAATAATAATATATTTGGGCATATATAACCTATACCCATTTTATTATAACCGTATGATTTTCACAATCTTCATAATAGCATAGGAGGTATTTATTTGAAATATTCAAATATTGTTGAAGGAACTTTTGTCAATAGACCCAATCGTTTTATTGCAAACGTAATAATTGACGAAAAACCAGAGAAAGTTCATGTCAGAAACACTGGAAGATGCAAGGAGATACTCAAGGAAGGCACCAAAGTTTATTTACAGAAATCTAATAATCCTAATAGAAAAACTAAATATTCATTAATATCTGCATACAAAGGTAATTCTCTTATTAATATTGACTCTCAAGTTCCTAACGAAGTAATATACACCAGCATACTCTCAAACAAAGTTGCTGAAATAAAAGATGTTGATTTGCTAAAAAGAGAAGTCACCTATGGAAATTCAAGATTTGATCTATATTATGAAAAAAGCAACAGTAAAGGTTTTATAGAGATAAAAGGAGTTACTTTAGAAACAGAAGGTATATCCATGTTTCCAGATGCACCCACTGAAAGAGGTACTAAGCATGTCCTGGAAATGATACAATCCCTAGAGGAAGGATATGAAAGCTATATATTCTTTCTAATTCAAATGGCAGATGTACATTCTTTTAAACCTAACAAAATTATGGATGATAAATTTTCAACCGCCTTACTAAAAGCAAAAAATGCAGGTGTGCATATATTGGCCTATAACTCCATTGTTACAAAAGACCAGATATACTTAAACGAAAAAATAAAAGTTTTAATTTAAACAGTTAAGCATAATAGATCTTATATCTTCGATATTAAAATCTCTAAATCATATAAGCATTATATACCTTATTAATAGAATTGAGATTGACTGGGAGCATTCCCAGTCAATCTCAATTCTATTGTCTCCTTATTTTCATAGCCATTGGATCCTTAACAACCTCGTAACCACCCATTGCAGCTATTGTGACCAATACCGAGTTAATAACCGTAAGTATTATTCCTTCTAATCCATTTGTGTTTCTTGCAAATACAAATGTCAATATCAATGCAATGATAAAAGCATATAACCTAACATAGCTATCACCTAATTGTTTTTTTATAATCCATTTTGTAAATTGAACTATAAGAGATGTGACCCCTACCAAGCCTACAAATGTAGTCAATGTTTCCGCAGACATTAGATCATTATACATAAGATTCCTCCCTTCAACCCATGCAATATCCAATATGCCTTTTACCTGTCAATTCTATTATATTCATAGCACTACATAATGTATTCCATATAATTAAAAATAGACTAGAACATTTCAATTCTAGTCTATTTATTGGTGTACCTACAGGGACTCGAACCCCGAACCTCCTGATTCGTAGTCAGGCACTCTATCCAGTTGAGCTATAGGTACATATATTATGGAGGCGGCACCCAGATTCGAACTGGGGATAAAGGTTTTGCAGACCTCTGCCTTACCACTTGGCTATGCCGCCAAATATAGATTAGCACCCTTCGAGTACTACCGAACTAGCCCCTACGGAGTATATTAATGGAGCGGGTGAAGGGAATCGAACCCTCGCAACCAGCTTGGAAGGCTGGGGCTCTACCACTGAGCTACACCCGCATAGTTACTAAATTATGTTAAACATTACTCAATTATAACACTCAGAAACTGTAGTTTCTGAGTGTTATAATGAAAAAATGGAGCGGAAAACGGGATTCGAACCCGCGACCCTCGCCTTGGCAAGGCGATGCTCTACCACTGAGCCATTTCCGCATAACAATCGATCTATGAAATTTTTATATGGTGGAGGAAACTGGATTTGAACCAGTGAAGGCTTAGCCAACGGATTTACAGTCCGTCCCCTTTAGCCAGACTCGGGCACTCCTCCAAGTTATTTTGTATTCTTCGCTCACTCTCAGAATGAGAACTTATGGAGCTGGTGAGAGGACTTGAA
>JAAYRD010000012.1 GCA_012518955.1 Tissierellia bacterium
ATCAAAAACAATATAACTGGGGTTCTTTTGTAAAAGAATATATAGAGACGGTTATGTGTTATTTACATATAAGAAAGTAAAAAGACGGAGTTATTGCTTCTAACAAGATTCAATGATAAAATAGCCTCAAGATGGTATAAGTGCGGAAAACCTAAAATTAAATATATGATCTGATTTTAATAATTAATTTTGCAATTTTAATGAAATTCTAATGTTATTTGAACTGTTTTTAAAGTTTCTATTGTTATAATAAAACCATATTAAATAACAGGAGGTTATATTTATGGTTACCTTAGAACAAGTAGAAAAATTATGTGAACGAACAAACCTTTCTTATGATGAGGCAAAAGCAGCTCTGGAAGAAACCAATGGAGATATTCTTGAAGCTATAATTAATCTTGAAAAGCAGAATCGGATAGAGGCTCCCAAAGGAGGAGGGTATTACAGTTCAAAAAACACACAGAAAGACATGGGGGATAATTGCTGCAATAAAAACTTCAAAGGAGAATCTGAGAAAGATGATGGTACATCTTTTGGAGAGTTGTTGGGTAGCTTTTTAAGATGGTGTGGAAAAATAATAAACAAAGGGAATAGGAATAATTTTGAAATTATAAAAGATGGAGATAAGGTAATGTCTATTCCAGTAACTGTATTAGCAGTGCTTTTATTATTCATGTTCTGGATTACTATTCCTCTTATGATTGTAGGGCTATTTTTCGGATATAGTTATATGTTTAGTGGCCCTGACTTGGGTAAAGAAAAAGTTAATCGTGCCATGGATTCAGTTGCTGGGGCAGCTAAAAATCTAAAAAAGGAAGTCAAAGGTGAGAAATCTAATGGGGAGAATTCTGATAATTGAAGATGAAGAAAAAATAGCACGTTTTATAGAGCTAGAGCTTAAATATGAAGGGTATGAGGTGGAAAAGGCATTTAATGGAAGGGACGGGTTGGAACTTGTAAAAACTCATCCCTTTGATCTTGTATTGCTTGATATTATGTTGCCAGGTTTAAATGGAATTGAAGTTCTTAGAAGGATCCGACAATTTTCTGATTTGCCTGTTATACTTCTTACTGCTAGAGATGCTGTTGTAGATAAGGTTACTGGTCTTGATGGTGGTGCAGATGACTATATTACTAAGCCTTTTGCAATTGAAGAATTACTTGCTCGAATTAGGGCGACTCTGAGGAAAAAGAATGTTGATAGTGTAATCAAAACATCATCTGAACTTGTTTTAGGTGCTTTACGTCTTGATCCTATGAAAAGGGAAGTTCATGTGAATGAAGACTTAGTACATTTAACAAAACGGGAATTTGATTTACTACATTATCTTTTAGAAAATAAAAATATAGTTGTAAATCGTGAAACCATACTTCAACAGATCTGGGGTTATGATTTTACAGGAGAGACAAATGCAGTAGATGTTTATATTAGGTATCTTCGTGCAAAGATTGAGGAACCATTTGGTTTAAAATTACTATATACTGTTCGTGGAGTGGGGTATGTAATAAAAGATGAGTAATACAAGAAATGTACATTCAACCAATATAGCTAATAAAATACGTTCATCTCTAGTTATAAAACTTAATGTCCGAATGATAGGGAGATTGTTCTCTGGATTTTTAGCAATAAATGTTCTTGTTTTTTCAATAGGTCTATTTCTTATTTTATGGAAAACAGAAGAAGGAGCCCAAGGTGTAATTGAAACAATAAAACAATCTCAAGATAATTTACAATCAACATATCATGGGAGCTATCAAATATTGGTGATTGATGAACCATCGGAAGGTATTACGCTTCCTCGTAGCATACAAAAAAAATTGCCTATAGAAATTTCTGATGCAAAGAGGAGTATTGAAATACCCGAAACTAATAAAGAAATGAAGTTATTGAAAAAGGTATATTCAGTTAAGTATACGATTGGATTTTCGATTAATGGTATATTCTATCAAATAGTATATGCCTTGGGGTCTGATTTAAGGTTGTTTCTATTCTTGTTCCTTATTTTACTAATATTTGAATTATTGATACTAATGGGAAACATAGGTAAAGGCTCAAGGATGATAAGGAAAACTCTTAAACCTTTGGCCGATTTGACAGAAGCAGCAAAGAGTCTTAATGCTGAAGTATCTTTTATGGGTTCTAAGGCAGATGGCACACATATTAAGGATCTGGCTGGTGTTATTAGTAGTATCGATGTTAACAAGCTTGATAGACATATATCTGTTGATAGTTCTCAAAATGAGCTTAAAGATTTAGCATTTGCTATAAATGATATGCTAAACCGTATTAATGATTCTTATCAATCCCAGGTGCGGTTTGTTTCAGATGCATCTCATGAACTGCGAACACCTATATCTGTCATACAAGGATATGTAAATCTTCTTGACCGTTGGGGTAAAAAAGATCAAAAAACTATGCAGGAATCTATTGATGCAATTAAGATTGAAACAGAGAACATGAAGGAATTGGTTGAACAGCTTCTTTTCCTTGCTCGTGGTGATAATGAAACTATTCAGCTTCACCGAGAAGTCTTTGATGCTTGTGAAGTGGTTGAAGAGATAATCCGTGAAACACAAATGATCGATTCAAATCACAACTTTGAAATTGATTTAAATAGGCCAGCTTATATTAACGCTGATAGGCAGCTTCTTAAGCAAGCTATTCGAATATTTGTGGATAATAGTATAAAATTTACACCTAAGGGAATGGAAATTATTCTTAGGATTAGTAGTGAAGAAGGGTATGTTTATATTACAGTCCAGGACAGGGGTATAGGGATAGAACCAGAGGATTTGCCCCATATCTTTGATCGTTTTTATCGTTCGGATGAATCTAGAGCAAGAAAAACAGGCGGTTCTGGGCTAGGTCTATCAATTGCTAAATGGATAATTGAACGCCATGGAGCTCATTTCGAAATATTGAGTAGAGTAGATATAGGTACTCGAATAACTATTGCTTTTCCAGTCACTAAAAAGCCAATATCAGAAAGCAATATTATTAAAGCATGATTTTTCATTTCTCATTTTTTATTTTTATTAAATTCTTTTAAAACTCAAACAATACTTTAAGTTGAAAGCAATTGTATTATAAACTCTATTGACAAACTAACACTTGTTAGCTACAATAATACTAACAAGTGTTAGTTTGGGGGAGTGAAGTTGATGGAAATCACAATCATACATGGTCAAGGACATAAAGGAAGTACTTATCACATAACCACCATGATAAAAGAACGGTTGATTGATAAGAAGACGAAAGTTCATGAGTATTTTATGCCAAAAGATGCACCAGGTTTTTGTGTTGGTTGTTTTCAGTGTATGGAAAAGGGGGAAGAATATTGTCCTCAGGCGGATAAGGTACAGAATATAGTAGAATCAATGCTTAGTTCTGAAATTATTATAATCGATTCACCCACATATTGTTTGGAGATGACAGGACAATTGAAGACCCTATTTGACCATTTGGGCTATATGTGGTTATCCCATAGGCCTAAGGAAGAGATGTTTAGTAAAACAGGTATCGTATTATCTACAGCTGCTGGAATTGGTGCAAATAGAGTTACAAAAACTATAAAAAAGCAAATGTCCTGGTGGGGCATACCAAAAATTTATCGAATACATTTCAATGTTAATGCGGCCAGCTGGAAAGATGTTCCCGAGAAAATTAAGGGAAAAATCACACAAAAGGTTAACGAGGTATCCGAGAATATAGAAGACGATATAGGCAAGGATAAATTCAATATCAAAATAAGATTATTGTTTAATATCATGCGTAAAATGCAACAATCAAATACATGGAATATGACGGATAGGAGTTATTGGGAAGAAAAGAATTGGCTTAAAACAGCTAGACCATGGAGGTAGACAAATGGACAATAATACAAAAGATACTATCATGTGCCAGGCACTGACTTTATTTGCCAATAGAGGCTATGAAGGGGTGTCTATGCGAGATATTGCAAGTGCTGTAGGAATAAAGGCCGCATCCCTTTATAACCATTTCAGTAGCAAGGAGGATATTTTTAATAGCATTATTGATGAGATGTCAAAGCGTTATGAGAGGGCGATTATAAAAATACAGGTGCCTTCTGGGGGAATAGATGAGGTGGTAGAGCAATATATGGCAATAACAGAGGATACTCTTGTAATGATTGTAAAAGATTTATTCTTATATTTCTTAAAGGATGATTTTGCATCTAAATTTAGGCATATGCTTACCATTGAACAGTTTAGAAGTACACAGGCTGGTCATGTATTTCAAGATTTTTTTATTAATGGAGCACTTAAATTTCAAAAGGGTTTATTTGAAAACATGATAAAAATGGGAGAGTTTATCGATTGTGATCCATATATTATGGCACTCCACTTTTATTCCCCTATATTTTTGCTTTTAAGTAAATATGACCATCTTCATAATAAGGAAGATGAGGCCCTTGATATTCTAGCAGGTCATGTAAAGCAGTTTTGTGCTATTTATAAGGATACTTAGAATAATACAGTAACAAGAGAAAGGATTATATGCTTGGATATAATTAATTACACTTTTACTAAATATTGTTGGATGTTTTAGATAGGTGAATATAAAGATTTGAAAAATAGAGAGAAATAGTTTTGAAGATTAATAGGAGGTGAAGTTTTCATGCTCTTACAATCCCACAATACATATGCTAGTGAGGTTATGTCTAAAGACTTTACTATTGTAAAAGATAATATTAATCTAGATAAAATTCTATCTATATTGATTAAAGATAAAAAAGAAGAGATTTTTATAGTAGATAATTTCGATAGATTGATAGGGATTATTACATTGAAGGACTTATATAAGATATATGATAGCGATGATAGTATGGATCATTTTGAAAAATTTATATAGAAGGATATAGTTTGTGGTAAACCCGGGGATACATTGTTAAACTGCAGAGATATTATGTTATGTAAAAACATAGGAAGGTTACCCATATTGGACAACGGAGAAATTGTTGGGGTTATACGACAGGAGCATATTCGGGACTATCTATATATGGGTATTGAGCAGACTGGAATAATATTAAAGTATGTATTGGATAATATACAAGAGGCTATATGTGTCGTAGATGCAGAAGGAAGAGTTGAGATATGGAACCACAACGCAGAAAGGCTATATGGCATTAGTTCATCAGAAATAAAGGGGAAATATCTGGTGAATTATTTTCCTAATGCTATAGATGCTAAGATAATTCAAACTAGAAAACCGGTTAAAAATCTATTTCATACACCTAAAGAGGGATGTCATATAGTAATAAGTGCAGCCCCTATTTATATCAACGATAAATTTGTTGGAGTTGTAAGTACCGATAGAGATGTCCAAACAGATAGCCCAAACCAATGCCGCTGTGCTAATCACCGGTGAAAGTGGCACTGGAAAGGAAGTGTTTGCCCGAGCAATCCATGAATATAGCGGTGCGGAAGGTTATTTTGTCCCGGTAAACTCCAGTGCCATTCCTACGGAATTATTTGAAAGTGAATTTTTTGGATATGAGGAAGGGGCTTTTACGGGGGCAAAAAAAGGTGGGAAGATTGGTCTATTTGAATTGGCTAGTAATGGAACCATATTTTTAGACGAGATAGGAGATTTGCCATTATCTATGCAGGCAAAATTATTGAGGGTATTGCAGGAGAAGAGGATACAGAGGGTTGGGGGAGAAAAGTTGATAGATATAAATGCTAGAATAATCTCTGCAACCAATAGGGATTTAGAAAAGATGGTGGAAGAAGGAAAGTTTAGAGAGGATTTATACTATAGGTTAAATGTAATAAATATAGATATACCTCCATTGAGGAAAAGAAAAGAAGATATAGTATTGCTTTTCAGACATTTCCTGGAGGATGTATGCAATGAAAATGATATGGAAGTTCCAAAGGTGGATAACAAGGTGATAGATATATTGACTAGATATGATTGGGAAGGGAATGCCAGGGAGTTAAAAAACGTAGTTGAACATATGACGTTTTTGAACAGAAACAACACCATCACAGTCGATTTAATACCCAGCAATATAAAGGAAAAGCTATTGGAAGGCAATATGATGAGGGATAGATCGACCAATTTCCTAGACTTAAACAAATCCCTTGAGGAATTAGAGATATCTTTGATAAAAAAAGCCCTAGAGGTAACCGATGGAAATAAATCGAAAGCGGCAACCCTATTAAACATACCTCGGACTACATTGCATTCTAAATTAAATAATTATAATATAACATGACTAAAATTAGACTATGTCTAAAAGTGGTCAATGTGACAATAAACCTCATATTTACAGGGATCAGAGAGAAAATGGGAAAACGATACCAAGAGAACTGACTAGAATAAGTCAACTTTTAAAAATTAGATAGTTTAATTTCAAAGGGTCTAGAACTCGCATATATGCGAGCTCTAGACTCTTTTTTAAAGCCTTGGCACGGCTTTTGCAACACAATATAGGTGCAAGGTAAATTAATAAAATTAATCAGTGGGAGGTGAAGTATTGGACATATCAATACTATTAAGACAACATGTGGGGGGACCATGTAAGCCCATAGTGTCCGAAGGAGAGGAAGTAAAAAGAGGACAATTGATAGCGGTACCTGAGGGATTGGGGGCCAATATCCATTCGAGTGTATCGGGAAAGGTGAAGAAGATAGTTGAGGATAGGATATTAATCCAGCCTGATGGAGAACAAAGCCCAGACTATATAAAGATTGATGAACATGACAATCTTTTGGAATCCATAAAGGCGGCAGGTATAACCGGAGCTGGAGGAGCTGGTTTTCCTACCCATATAAAGCTAGATGCAGATTTGAAGGATGGTTGTGTGATAGCAAATTGTGTTGAATGTGAAACTGCACTTCATCATAATATAAGATTGCTAGAGGAGGATCCCCAGCTAGTTATAAAGGGGATACAATATGCCATGGAAGTTACAAAAGCCCCTAGGGCATATATAGCTATCAAAGAGAAGAATACCCAGGCTATAGATGCTTTAGAAAAACACCTACTGGATAATATTGGGATCAAAAAGTTGAAGGATATATATCCTATGGGAGAAGAAAGGGCAATAATCCATGCTATATTTGATCAATGGTTGGAGCCAACACAGCTTCCTTTAGAGGCAGATTGTGTGGTCTTGAACACAGAGACATTGGCTAATATAACAATGGCAATTGAAGATAGGAAACCTGTAATAGATAAGGATATTACAATTATTGGCCAATTGAATGGAGGGAAAGAGCCTCATATATTGTTCCAGGTACCTATAGGAACACCTATAAAGGAATTGATCGAAAGATGTGGTGGAATCCATGGGGAATATGGGGAGATCATAATTGGAGGGCCCTATACAGGAAAGGCGGAGGATCTGGATACGGCCGTTGTTACTAAAATGTCAGGAGGGGCCATAGTAACCATTCCATTCCCAAAATACGAGGGACCCGTAGGACTTCTAGCATGTGCTTGTGCCGCAGATGAAGCAAGATTAAGGGATGTGGCTGGGAAGATGGGTGCCCAAGTTACGGGTGTGGTAGAATGTAAAAATATAGTAGATGTAAGAGGAGCTAAAAAATGCAAGACCCCTGGAGATTGTCCAGGACAAGCAGAGAAGGTTATAGAACTAAAGCGAAGTGGGGCGGAAAGAATCATTATCTCAAACTGTAGTGATTGTTCCAACACGGTGATGTGTTGTGCACCAAAGATGGGGATTCCCGTATATCACCATACAGACCACGTTTTTAGAACATTGGACTATACATTAACCAGGAGATTACCTATGGATTAAATAAAGAAATGAAAGGAGATGTAATATATGTCGATAACTGCTGAGCAGGCAATGGAGATGAAAAGTGAACTAGCTGTTGTATGCTGTAGGATAGAAGAAGGTGTAGTTATAGAAGCAGAGCATCTAGAAGATCCAAGTATATTTCCAGATCTTGTAGACTCTGGATTGCTAGATATTCCAGCTGATTGTTTAAAAATAGGGGAAGTCATTGGAGCTAAAATGACCAAAACCGTAGATTCATTAACGCCTCTTACATTGGATATAGTCGAAGGTACAATTAAATTAGAAGAGGACGAGCATGTAGAATTAGAGGATGAAGATGAAAAAGCCGTTTTAAAGTTTAATAAAGGGGAAGGGGAAATTATAGCTATAGAGGATTTGGAAAATCCAATGCATTTCGATAAATTAACCGATTCATTGTTAATAGATTTAAATGACAAGGTGCTAAGCAGAAAGGAAGCTGTAGGGAAAAAGTTAACTAGAGATGTGGAAGCCTTAACTCCGATAACTCCCGATATGCTTGAAGGCTATGAGGCGATTGTAGAAGAGACGGATAAAGTATATCAAAGGGCTGCCAATGATGGCATATTGAGGATAAAGATAGATGAAGGAAAGGGAATCGATATAGAGGTTCCATTGGGAATGGGTGGTACGCCAGTAGCTAGGGAAGTACCATTTAAAGCGAAAGAGAAAGAGGCAGTAGTTGAAGAAAAAGAGGAAGAGAAGGTAGTAAGGAAACTGACTAGAAAGCATTTCCAAATAGATCAGGTTAAATTAGGTACGGAAACCCTGATAGATGGTACAACCCTATATATAAGGGAAGATGCTTGTAAAGATGCTATAGAAACTGAAAAATTGGTTACTGATATGAAAATAGACATTATAACCCCAGATAAATACGATGAATATAGTAATACCATTATGGATGTACAGCCCATAGCAACCAAGGAAGAAGGCCAGCTAGGGGAAGGTATAACTAGGGTAATTGATGGAGTTGTAGTATTGGTTACTGGAACAGATGAGAATGGAGTTCAAATTGGAGAATTTGGTTCATCAGAAGGAAGATTAGAAAGAAATATTATGTGGGGTAGACCAGGTTCACCAGATAAAGGGGAAATATTTATAAAGACAGATGTAACAATAAAAGAAGGTACAGGCATGGAAAGGCCAGGACCTATGGCAGTTCATAAGGCAACGGATATGGTGGTTCAAGAAATCCGAGAAGCATTAAAAGAAGCTGACGAAGATCTAATCGTAAATACCGATGAATTAGTACAAAAAAGACGTCCAGGAAAGAAAAAGGTAGTCATTATAAAGGAAATAATGGGGCAAGGTGCTATGCACGATAACTACTTATTACCAGTTGAACCGGTGGGAACTCTAGGTGCGAAAGCGAATGTGGATTTAGGCAATGTTCCTATTATGGTATCCCCGTTGCAGGTACTAGATGGATGCGTGCATGCGTTAACATGTATTGGACCAGCTTCTAAGGAAACATCTAGACATTACTGGAGAGAACCTCTGGTTCTAGAAGCTATGAACGATGAAGAAATAGATTTAGCTGGTGTAATATTTGTAGGTTCACCACAGATAAACTCCGAAAAATATTATGTGTCCGAATTGTTGGGAATGATAGTTGAATCCATGGATGTAGATGGTGCTATAATTACAACGGAAGGATTTGGAAACAACCACGTAGACTTTGCATCCCATATCGAGCAGGTGGGTAAAAGAGATGTACCAGTAGTAGGGGTTACTTATGCGGCAGTTCAAGGTCAATTGGTAGTTGGAAATGAATATATGGATGCTATGATAGATTTAAATAAATCTAGACAAGGTATTGAAAATGAGATATTGGGAAATAACTGCTTGGCATATGAAGATGCTATAAGAATCCTATATATGCTAAAGGCCAAGATGGCTGGGGAAGAGATAGTAGCACCAGAAAGATCTTGGAAGCCAGAAGTAAAATCAAATAATATAGATTTAATAGAAAAAGCGACTGGAAAAGAAATAGAGATTGCACCAAATGAAACTTCTTTGAAGATGAGCAAAAAGAGAAGGGAAATATATGAGAAAGACGAGATAGAGGAGAACTAGGCAATGGATAGATTGAACTATATTTCCAGTGAAAAATATTTTGAGGGCATAATTGTAGATGTGAACGATTGTGCTATTACCATAGATTTTAAAGGAAGATTGGGAGAATTAAAGGTACCAAGAAGAATGGTCATAAGTAATTATGAGATAAAAATAGGGCAAGAAGTGGGTTTTATGATGTCCTATCCAGAGGTTTTAGAACCGGGGATAGATATAGATTATGTCGATAATATTAAAAGGAAAAGTTGCAAATAGAAGGAGGAGATATCATGGGTTTAACGGTAATAAAGGGTTTACAATCTGAGATATATGTGCCAATAACACCACCTGTAGTATGGACTCCAGTGGAAAAGCCATTAAAAGAGATGACAGTGGCATTGGTTACAGCTGCAGGAGTTCATCTTAAAAGCGATAAAAGATTTAACTTAGCTGGGGATACGGGCTATAGGATAATACCATCGGATGTGGATAGCAAAGATTTAATGGTATCCCACGGGGGCTATGACAATAGCGATGTAAATAAGGATATCAACTGTATGCTACCAATAGATAGATTAAGGGAGCTGAAGGAAGAAGGTTTTATAAAAGAAATTGCCCCAAAACATATAGGATTCATGGGGGGCGGGGGAGATGTGGAGGAATTTATCAACCATACAGGACCTGAGATAGCGGAGGTTTTAAAAGAGGAAAATGTGGATGCAGTACTGTTGACGGCAGGCTGAGGAACATGCCACCGCTCTGCCGTGATTGTGCAGAGAGCGATTGAGGAAGCTGGAATTTCAACCATAGTAATTGCAGCTCTACCTCCAGTAGTACGCCAAGCTGGTGCTCCAAGAGTAACAGCACCATTGGTACCAATGGGTGCTAATGCAGGCGAACCAAATAATCCTGAAATGCAAAGAAATATAGTAAGGGATACATTGGAACAACTAGAGAAAATAGAAACACCAGGAAGGATAGTAAGTCTTCCATATGAATATATTGCGAAGATTTAAAACGATGGTTTAAACAGATTATATAGGGGGTTTTAAAATGGTAACCATACTTTTTAGCGTCCTAGGTATTATATGTATATTCTATTTAATCTACTTTATTAGAGATTTTATAGAGCATAGGGACAATTTAGAGGATAATTCCTGGTGGAAACTATCCACAATAGGTTTTGTAACCAATTTCTTTGATGTGCTAGGAATAGGATCTTTTGCTACAGGGGCATCATTACTTAGAATATTTAAACAAAGTAATGATAGGGTAATACCCGGAACCTTGAATGTTGGATATACTATTCCGGTTATGTTGGAAGCTTTGATATTCATCAAAGTAATAAAAGTCGAGCCTTTAACACTGATAGGTATGATTATATCAGCTTTAATAGGTTCTTGGCTAGGAGCTGGAATTGTATCAAAATTTTCAGAGGAGAGAGTACAAAAAGTTATGGGTGGGGCTCTTATAGCTACGGGAGTGTTGATGACCTTGAGTCAAATAGGGCTAATCCCTAGCGGAGGAAATGCAATAGGACTTGGAGGCGGAAAGCTAGTATTTGCTCTAGTGGTAAATTTAATACTAGGTGCCCTAATGACTGCAGGGATAGGACTTTATGCTCCTTGCATGGTATTGGTATACTTCCTAGGGATGTCCCCGAAAATAGCATTCCCAATTATGTTTGGCTCATGCGCATTCCTGATGCCTATAGCTTCAATAAAGTTTATCAAGGAAGGTGCCTACAATAGAAAAGCCTCTATGGCATTTTCTACAGTAGGGGTATTGGGAGTATTAATAGCTGCCTATTTTGTAAAATCACTACCCATTAATATACTTACCTGGATAGTTATTGTTGTAGTATTTTACACAGCCATATCCATGTTAAAAGCAGCATTAAAGCCTGAATCAGAGGAAGTTGAGGAAGTTTTGGATTATTAAATAAGTAAAGCCATAGTATATATTAATATATACTATGGCTTTTTTAATTCCACAGAAACAATTAAAAAACCTCTAGTATGAATTTATAAATTGATGTAGAATTATATAGGGAAATCCAGGATTCGAACATAATAAAATGATAAAGGAAGTGATTAATTGAAAAAGAAGAAAAAAATATTGAAACCGGTATTATCTAGTATTATATTTGGAATTGTAGGTGGTATTATAGGTATGATTTCGGCAAAGTATTTTGATGATTTTGCGGGCATAGATATCTATAGTGGTGATATTCCAGTAGATATATTTTATGTATCCATTATAGTCCTAGTGTTCTTTACGGCTAACCTGATACATATAATCATCCATGAGGCTGGCCACCTTATATTTGGGCTTATGACTGGATATTCCTTTATATCCTTTAGGATAGGCTCCTTTACCATAATAGAGGAGGATGGAAAGTTAAAGATAAAGAGGTTCAACCTACCGGGTACGGCAGGGCAATGTCTTATGATGCCCCCTGAGTCTAAAGATGGGGAATACCCATTTGTAATATATAATCTAGGTGGGGTCATTATGAATTTAGTTTTGGCTATAATGGCTATATGGATTTCGATATCCATAGAAAGGATAGTATTCCCTTGGAATGGCTTATTATTTGCATTTGGAGCAGTAGGTATATTTGTCGGAGTGACCAATGGGGTCCCCATGAAGATTGGAGGAATATCCAATGATGGACACAATATATTATCCATGCTCAAGGATGAAGATGCTAGGAAAAGTTTTCACCTACAACTTAGGATAAACGGCTTATTGAGCGGGGGAATTAGGATTAAGGATATGCCTTTAGATACATTTAAATTAAAAGAGGATGCAGACCTTTCTAGCCCTTTGAATACTGCCATTGGACTAATGGAATATAATTGGTATCTAGATAATATGGATTTAGAGGAAGCCAGAAGGTGTATAGATTCCTTTAAGCCCTATCTGGATAAGGTCATACCATTATATAGGAATGAGATAAATTGTGAAAGAATGTTCCTGGATTTGGTAGGGGATTGTGACAAGGATTTTATCGATAATATATATGATAAGGATTTAAAAAACTATGTTAAGAGAGCAAAATATATGATAGGTAAGAAGAGACTCCTTATGGCCTATGAAGGCTTCTACAATAAAAGGAAGGATAAGGCATCTAAATATTATAAAGAATTAAAAGGGTTGGCTAAGAAATATCCTATAAAAGGTGAGGCGGAGATGGAGCTTATGTTAGGGGATTGGATTTGGGATGAATTGGAGGGCTTAGCTATATAGACTGAATACTAAAACAATAGGGTAGGGGATTTTATCCCTACCCTATTTATTACCAATATCCAGAATACCTTTCAGCATCTTCTTTAGTTCTATGAACTGTACCATGTGGATGTGCAGGTGGTGCATAAATAGAATACAATTTAATTGGTACACAACCTGTATTGATCAGATTATGCCATTTACCAGCAGGTATAAATATTACATAATCATCATAGACTTTTCTTTGAAAGTTCAAGCAATCCTTCCTATCTCCCATTAAAACAATTCCTTGACCCTGTTCAATACGAATGAACTGATCAAGGTCATGATGCATTTCTAAACCTATATCTTCTCCAACATTGATGCTCATCAAGGTAAGCTGTAGATGTTCTCCTGTCCATAAGGCGGTACGAAAATAATTATTTCGTTTAGTAGCCTCTTCAATATTGATTACAAAGGGTTCTGGTCCATAATCTTTCAGCTTAGGAAATTGTCCCCAATATGGACAATTTATTGGCTTATTGTCCCAGTAAGGACATGGTCTATAATTATCATACATATTTTTCATTCCTTTCCTATGGTTTATAATATTATATGTTCTATATTCGGTAGAGGTTCTTTAATTTAGAATAGGTGAAATTTAGGTAAAGAATTCAAAATATATCTCTATTGATTTAATTTATCAGACTTTGAATGCTATAGATATAATCTATTAGACTATACAGTGTTATAAATATATAGTTGAAAATGGTTTAAAAAATATAATTATTTTAAGCATTAGAATTTACAGAGTACATTATAAAATTAATAAAAAAATTAGATAAGATGGATTAGAAATATGATTTTAAATAATAAAGAAAGATGGTAAACAAGGGGGGTGAAAGATTGATTGAAATAAAAAATCTAGAAAAATCTTTTGATGATGTAAAAGTATTGAAAGGGATAAATATAGACATACCCTCAGGTGCAAAGTATGGGTTAATCGGAAGAAGTGGGACAGGAAAATCCACATTACTTAGGTGTATAAATGGATTAGAATCCTATGATAAAGGTTTCTTGAAGGTAGATGGTGTAGAAATAAAAGATTTAAATAAAAAAGAGCTTAAAGATTTAAGAAGAGATATGGGAATGATATTTCAACATTTTTCATTATTGGATAGGTTAGATGTATATCAAAATATAGCATTACCACTTAGATGTTGGAAATATGATAATAAGTTTATAGATAAAAAGGTAAAAGAACTATTAGAAGTAATAGGAATACCAGAAAAAATTCATTCAAGACCGAGGGAACTTTCAGGGGGACAAAAACAGAGAGTAGCAATAGCAAGAGCATTAAGTTTAGACCCCAAGATTTTATTATGTGATGAGGCAACCTCAGCTTTGGATCCCAAAACAGCTCAATCTACAATAGAACTACTAGACAATATAAATAAAGAAATGGGAATAACATTAGTAATAGTTACCCACCAGATGTCCGTACTTAGAAGTATATGTGAAGATATATCTATATTAGAAGATGGAGTAGTAGCAGCTCAAGGAAGTATTAATGATATCTTTGTAGAAAAACCAAAAGCTTTGGAAAACTTAATGGGAACAAAAGATATAGTCTTACCAAGAACAGGAAGGACAATAGAAATCTTCTTTACAGAAAACAATGGTTCAAAACCAATAGTAAGCCAAATATCAAGAGAACTAAACATAGATTGTCTAATAGTAAGTGGGGATATGGAAATGTATGGTGGAAATCAATTAGGCTCCTTGATAATAAATATACCTATTGAAAACCATGAAGAAGTAGGAAAGTACTTAGATAAGGAAGGATTCATTTGGAAAATATTAAAATAAAGGAGGAAGAAAATATTGAATGTGAAATTTTGGCAAGAATGGTGGAAGTTTTTTGAAAAGATAATAGTACCATCAGTATTGGCAACCTTTAGAATGGTTGGAGCCACAATGGTATTAGGATTATTTTTTGGATTTATCCTAGCGGTACTATTGACATTATTTTCTCCCCAAGGGCTTAATCCTAAAAAAAGAGTATATAGAGTATTAGATTTTATAGTAAATACAATAAGATCTTTTCCTATACTGATACTAATAGTTGCAGTATCACCATTGACAAGAAAAGTAGTAGGAACAACAGTAGGAGAAAAAGCAGTAATCTTGCCATTATCAATAGCAGCAACATCATTTATAGCAAGGGCATTAGAAAATACATTTAAAGGAGTAGATCCACAACTGATAGAAGCTGCAAAATCCTTTGGTGCATCAGATTTACAGATAATCTTTAGGGTAATAGTAAAAGAATCAGTACCAGGAATAATATCAGTAGCAACAATGT
The DNA here is from genome assembly GCA_012518955.1 of Tissierellia bacterium. Classification (GTDB taxonomy): domain Bacteria; phylum Bacillota; class Clostridia; order Tissierellales; family Tepidimicrobiaceae; genus DUNJ01. The sequence goes on from JAAYRD010000012.1 coordinate 15,445, forward strand.
CAACAATAGCATATATAGCAGGAAGTACCATAGCGGGAGCGGTAGGTGGTGGAGGAATAGGAGCTATAGCACTAAACTATGGTTATCAAAGTTTTAATGATTCAGTACTTTATACATCAGTTTTTATATTATTTTTAATGGTACAAGCTACCCAAGCAATAGGAAACTGGATATATAAAAAGAGCTTATAGGAGGATATGAATGAGAAAAATATTAAAAACAACAAAACTAATTACATTATTATTAATTTTAACCCTTGCATTAACGGCATGTGCAGGAGAAAAAAAAGAAACAAATAAAGGTGAATCAATAGAAGGAAAGGATACACAGGGAAAGAAAGAAATTAAAATAGGATGTATGGCAATAACAGAACCAATGATAAAATTTCTTGGAGAAGGTTTAGAAAAAGAAGGATATAAAATAGAACCAGTTGTATTTGATGGAAACCATTTACCAGCAACAGCATTAAAAGACGGAAATGTAGACGGAGTAATATTAAACCATTTACCATGGTTAGAAACATTTAATAAAGAAAACAATGCAGATTTAGTAATGCCAGAGCCATATAAGTACTATTCTAGAAATGCTGTATATTCATTAAAACATGACAAATTAGAAGATATACCAAATGGTGCAACAATTGCAGTGCCAGGTGATCCGGCCAATTTAGATAGAAGCTTAAGAATTTTAGACGAGCTTGGATTTATAAAACTAGGAGAAAAGACAGATAATTTTTATACACTAGTAGATATTGAAGAAAATACTAAAGATATAAAAATTTTAGAAACAGAAATAACAGCGACGATTAGAAGTATAGAAGATGTGGATGCAATTATTTCAGTAGCAAATTCGGTGAGAGAGGCAGGGTATGATCATAATAAGTTTTTATATGAGGATCCGACGAATAAAGATTACCCATTAGGATTAATAGTTGGAAGCGAAGATGAAAATGAAGATTGGGTTAAAGCAATTTTAGAATATCAACAGACAGATGAATATAAAGAAAAATTTGATGAGCGTTACGATCAAACATACGTATTGTTTAGATAATAGATTGGAGTGCTTCAATGAATAATATAAAAGAGGATTTATTAAAAATAAACACTTACCTTGATTTAAAACGACAAATAGTAGGCATAAAGTTTCTTTTTAACCAAGAAGAATTTGAAAATGCAAAAGGGAAAAGTTTAATAAGTAAAATGGCCTATTGTACTATGATAAGAAATGGCATGAGGGTAAAAAAATAAAAGCAAAATTAGAAAACTTTGCATGTTTATCAGCAGCTAAGGCTGTAGGGCTTTTGGAGGTAACAGCTATAGACGTATCAGGAAAAAGAAGAATGGACATAGGAACATATAAAAATTTGTGTATAGGTAGAAGTGTAAGTAAAGATATGGTTTATTGTGAGCATGAAATATATGGGGTAAATATAATGCCTCTAGAGGAATACGGAGAAGAACCGGATGTAGTAATAATAGTTACAGAACCATTCAATATGATGAGAATAGTTCAAGGACATGCTTATCATAATGGACAAGTAAAGAATATAAAGTTAGCTGGGATGCAGGCGATATGTCAAGAATGTACTTCCTATCCTTTTGAAACCAATGACATAAATATATCCTTATTATGTGCAGGAACAAGATTATTGGCTCAATGGGAAGAAAGTGAATTAGGAATTGGGATGCCCTTTCATAAGTTTTCAGAAATAGTGGATGGAATAGAAAAGACAATAAATCCAATAGAGAGAAATAAAAACAAAAGAATAATAGAAGAAAAAATAAAAGAAAACAAACTAGAAGATCAAGTTGAAATAATCTATAATAAAAACTATGATGATGGTCTGTATAAGGGAATATAATATAATTAGTTTGAAGATGGCCCTAAATGTTAGATATTTATGTTGAATTAGATAAAAACATTGGGGTCTTTTTCTATGTGTAAAAATGGTATAATATAGAATATGATTTTAGATTATTTGCACACTGTAATGAGACAAACAGTGGAAAACTTGAAGAAGATGCTTTAGTCTAATTAGGAGATAGCTTTACTGTGTCGAATCGATACTATATAAGGAGGCATAAGAATTGGCAAAGCTAAAAACAAATGCTATGAGAATTCTTGATAAGGCGGGAATTTCCTATAATACATTTAATTATGCCAATAAGGATGGATTAATAGATGGAATTTCCGTTGCAGAAAAAATAGGCCAACCCGTAGAAAAGGTGTTTAAAACTCTTGTAACCAAAGGAATAAGCGGTGAGCACTATATATTTATTATTCCCGTAGCTGGAGAACTAGACCTAAAGAAAGCTGCCAGAGTAGTGAATGAAAAATCTATTGATATGATCAAGGTTTCAGATATCATGAAGGTTACAGGTTATGTACGTGGCGGGTGCTCACCAATAGGTATGAAGAAGGAGTATAAAACGATCATAGATAGCTCATGCGAAAATTTAGATAATATAATTATAAGTGCAGGTAAGATAGGGTATCAGATTGAAATGAAGCCAGAGGATCTATTAAAGTTAATCAATTGTAAAATTGAAAAAGTTATATAGAATAGACAGGATATAAGAGATGGTTCATGACAAATTAGGTCTTTTGCCATGAACCATCTTCTGTACATATGATCTCTGATCCATCATCCTTTGTTATTATTGAGCCAACAGCATGCCTCATGCCTGCATATACTCAAAAAGGATTTTTTCCTACTTTAACATAGAATTTACAAACCATAGGTTCTTGCTATAATATGCAACATAGTCTTCGAACATAGCTACAGTTTCAAAATCTCCTTCTTCATCTGCAGTATTTCTAATATCAGTTGCTAGGTCTTTCATTAATTCCATATCTTTTTTAATTATTTCTAAAGATTCTTTCACAGAATAGTCTTTTGCTTCAATCTCTTCAACAGTAGCATTTTCTAAATAGTCTTTCATAGTGGATAGTGGCATTATATCTTTCATCTTTAGTAATTCTGCCACTTCATCTAGATTTTGAAATAGTTCATCATAGACTTCTTCTGTATAATTGTGTATTTCCATAAATTGTTCACCTATTACATTCCAGTGAATATTGTGTAACTTAATATTCACCAAAGCTAGATTAGACAAATATTTTTGCAATAATTCGATATGTTTCATAATATGCCTCCTTAAAATGTTTTTATATATTGATTATTATCTAGTATTTGTATTTCTTATCTATATTATATGATATAATGTAAGAAACAAAAAGGAACAAATATGTTAGTAGGCAGGGGATAAGATGAAAAGCAAAATATCTATTGGGTTTGAAATTGTACAGGATTTGATTAAATTAAGATGGGTTCCAGAAATATTAAAGTCTATTGATCTTGGGAATCATCGTTATAGTGATATTCTAGGAAGCATTCCATATATAAGTCATACAGAATTGAATAGGAAACTATCAATATTAACAGAGAAGAATGTTATAGCTAAGACAGTTGAAGGCAATAATACATATTATACTTTACTCAATTTTGGTAAAGAACTGATACATATTTTTTACCATTTAGAGGATTTAGAAGAAAAATATTTTCAAATGTCTTAGTATTAAGTTTATAGTGATGATAGTATTATGGAAATAGGCACTATAATTTTAAAAGCCTCTGAAAATAAATCAGAGGCTTCTAAGGATTTATACGGAATTATTTTTTAATTATATTATGTTCAGGACCGTATGGGAATTTGGTTATATTTTCAACTTCGCCGTTTTCATGAATAACCAATATATCGTGTTCACGGTATCCACCAGCTCCTGGTTGTCCTTCTGGAATCATTATCATTGGTTCCATTGAAACTACCATACCTGGCTCTAGAACGGTTTCTATATCTTCACGGAATTCTAATCCAGCTTCACGTCCATAGTAATGGGATAGTACTCCGAAGGAGTGACCATATCCAAATGTACGGTTAGGTAGTAGACCGTAGTTTGCAAATATCTTGTTCAATTCCTCACATACTTCTTTACATTTAATACCTGGTTTAATCAATTTTAATCCAGCTTCATGGACTTCAACGTTTATGTTCCAGTATTCTAAATGCTTCTTACTTACATCTTGGAAGAACATGGTTCTTTCAAGAGCAGTATAGTATCCTGCTATCATTGAGAAGGAGTTATGGCTTAAAATATCTCCTGGTTGAATCTTTCTGGAAGTAGCCCAGTTATGAGCTCCATCTGTGTTTATTCCAGATTGGAACCAAATCCAAGTATCTCTAAGCTCAGCATGGGGATAAAGTTTAGCTATTTCACGAGTCATAGCTTGAACACCCGCAAGAGCAACCTCATACTCTGGTACACCTTCATTGATGGCTTCAACTACTGCATATCCACCAACGTCACATACTCTAGCGCCATTTTTAATATGTTCAATTTCTTCTTTAGATTTAATCATTCTAAATTTCATTAAATCGTTAGCTACATCTACTAATTCAAACTCTGGGAAAGCATCTTCTATTTGTTTACGTAGATCAAGGTTAACATGATCAAATTCAATTCCTAAACGTCCTTTTTTGATACCAGCATCTTCCAATACTTTTTGTACTGCATATAGGTAGTTATCCCTTCTCCAGTCGGTATATACTATATTGTCTTCAAAACTTCTTCTCCATGGCATTCCACCATCTATGTTAGCACTTACGGTTACATGCTTATCTTGAGTAACTACTAGACCATAGTTTCTACCAAAAGCAGTGTATAGGAAATCGCTATAGTAGTTGATATTATGGTAGGAAGTGAATAGAACTGCATCTATATCTTTTTCACCCATGTATTTACGTAGTTTTGCATTCCTATTTCCCATCTCTTCCCTTGAGAAAGTAGGTTTTACCTTTTCACCATTTTTGATGATTTTTAATCTTTCAAGATCTGAAATATTTTGTACCATTATAATATCCCCTTTCATTATTATATTTTTAAGGTTGTATCTATATTTATTGCAAGACCCATGCCAATTATTTTAAAAACCATAGAACCGCTAAATATGCACATGTGCAGGAATATTTAATGAAAATACAAATATATAAAAATAAAAAAGCAAATAATTTAGCAATTATTTTCATAATAATTTGCTTTAAGTCATTATATTTGTTTATAATTATATATAAGATGCGATAAAAGGAGAACGGATAATATTATCTCTATATATAACTTGAGATAAAAGCCATAATTATCTAGGTAGGCGATCTATTCCTTAGAGTTTAGTATTTTAAAAAGGGGGACTTTTATGGATTTCATTAGGGTGAAAGATATTCATTTTGCAGACGCTTATATTCAAATATTTGATCTTTTAGATGATGGAATAATGGTAGTAGATATGGATGGAAAGCTCGTTGTATATAACAGGGCTAGTGAGGAGCTAGATAAGCTAAATAGGGAACATGTAATAGGTAAGCATATAAGGGAATGCTTTAGAATGGAAGGCTATACTAGTCTAACTTTAAAAACCTTAGAGACTAAAAAAGCATCTAAAAATGTATATCAAAATTATACTACTGTGAAGGGAAAAAGGATTTCATCTGTAAGTAGTTCCTATCCTTTGATGAAGGGTGATGAAATGTTAGGGGTGCTTACCTTAACAAAGGATATAACTAAATTTAAGGAAACCCTAGATGTTTTTTATAAACATGATATTGTTGAGGCAGAGGAAGATGACGGAAGGGCAAAATATACTTTTGATCAGATCATCGGTAAAAATGATGCTCTGCAACAATGTATAGAGATGGCCACTATGGCATCGAAAACTAGGTCAAGCATATTGATCTATGGGGAAACAGGTACCGGAAAAGAATTATTTGCTCAAAGTATACATAATAGTAGTCCTGTTACTGGAAATTTTGTATCCATTAACTGTGCGGCAATACCTGAAAACCTTTTAGAGGGCCTATTATTTGGTACTACTAAAGGAGCCTTTACAGGTGCTAGGGACCATCCAGGATTATTTGAAGAAGCTAAAGATGGCACTCTATTTTTAGATGAGTTAAATTCCATGAGTTTAAACCTTCAATCCAAGCTACTTCGAGCTATAGAAACTGGCAAGATTCGAAGAGTTGGGGAGACTAAAGAAAGGATAGTCAGGCCTAGAATATTAAGTGCTTTAAACATACACCCGTTAGAAGCTATTGAAAAAGAAATCATCAGGAGGGACTTGTTCTATAGATTAGGAATTGTTACAGTTGTAATTCCACCTTTAAGGGACAGATTGGATGATATACCTATATTGGTAGATGAATTTATTAAGAAATTTAATAATAAATTTTCTAAAAATGTGAAAGGAATAACAAAAGAAGTAGAAGAAATTTTTAAAAATCATGATTGGCCTGGAAATGTAAGGGAGTTAGAGCATGCTATAGAGCATAGTATGATAATTGTTGGAAATAAGAAATATATTGAAAAAGAACATCTACCTATATTTATTTTACAGAATCAAAATAAGCCCTCTGAAGAAGTTGAAAAAGAACTAATTTCCGAGAAAGTTAAAGAAGAACTAGAGAACAAGAATTTAACCTCTTTAATGGAAGAAATGGAGAAGGAAATAATAAGGAGTACAATAGATGGAACTGGGGGAAATGTAGCTGAGGCGGCGAGACGACTTGGTATAAATAGACAAAACCTAGAGTATAGGGTAAAAAAGTATAATATAGGACAATAAAAAATGTCTTAGATATCTAAGACATTTTTTATTGTCCATATTTATTATGGTGTAGCTATTTCTTCTTCAGCGTCCCTAGGTTCATAGATTTTGCTTAGTGCGTATAATGCTATAGCAGATATTATTACAGCTAACATAGATGAGAACCATAGGTTAAAGTTGAGTACCATTTCAAAAATAACATAGGCAATAGGCCCGATTATAGCTGCTGCCAATGCTCCTTGTTTTGTTGCTTTTGGCCACATTAATGAAGCAAATAGGGGAACTGCTATACATGAACCGATACCACTTAAACCTAGATACAGAAATATAGATAGAAATTCTGGTGGATTAAACCATGTTAGTATAAGACATACAACACAGATTATTCCGATTGCAATCCTAGTAACGCTGATAACCTGTTTTCCAGATGCATTAGGGTTAATGGATTCAACATATATATCATTTGCAATAGCTTGAGCAACAACTAATAACATGGATTGGGTGGTGGACATCATTGCACCAAATATTCCAATCATCATTACGGAAGCTAAAAAGTTTGAAAGATAGTCTATAGCTAATTGAGATGTGATATAGTCTCCAGCAATATCAGGATATAGTATACGACCTGCTAAGCCTGTGAAATACAATGTGTTGAATACAACTGTCAATACCAATGTAACCGTTAAAAATACACCCATTGTTTTTTTGTTGGTGTCCCTTATGGACATGAACCTAGCACATAGATATGGTTGAGATACGAACATTATAGCCCAATAGAAAAATACTCCTATAATACCTTCAATGGGGAATAGAGCATTAGGTCCTCTAGGCTCTACTACTCTTAGCATATTAGGGTCTATAGCTTTAAGTCCTATTTCTATACCTGAAAATCCTCCAACAGCTTTAAGTGCTGTAACTACTAGAATGATGGCTATGGCAAACATAGGTATTCCTTGAACAAAGGAAGTCCAAACAACGGATCTAAGACCACCAAATGCAACATATAAACCGATGAATATGGTAAATATAAGTATTCCCGTATTGAAGGGAATATTTGTAAAGGATTCCAATAGTACGGCGGCGCCTTTAAACTGTGCAACCAATGGGAATAGATAGAATATACAAATTGCAATAGCTATTACTAATCTTATTCCATCGCTCTTATAGTGTTGACCTAGATATTGAGGTATAGTAAGGGAACCCAATTCTTCTGATTTATGCCTAAGTTTCTTCATTAATAATAGAGCTGGAAATATCATTCCAGGTATTATGGCTATAACTATCCAATAGTAGGGCCAACCTACAACGGACATAACCCCCGGCTCGCCCATAAAAGCAGCTGCACTAACGGAGCCAGTAACATAGGAAAAAGCTAAAAATACGGGACCAGTATCTCTACCTCCTAGGTAATATTCCTCATCTACGGCGGCCTCCCCTTTAACGTTTTCCTTGGCAGCTAAAATGGCTAAAAAGACCATGGATGCTAAAAACAGACCAAACATTACAATAGACCAAAACTTTAAACTCATACTATTCTTCCCCCTTTTCCGGCTTCAAGACGTATATTACTATAGCGGCTAAAGAAATAAAAGTTGTGAATCCCTGTAAACTCAACATGATTTTCCATGTTTCCATAAAATCGCCTCCAAAGTTTTACAAATTTCGATTTAAAATACTGTCCCCCTTTTCTAAAACTATTGCCAAATATCCTATATCTATATAGATTGCAACTAGTGTGCCAAAGTTTTAGAAAATAAGGTTAAGCCGGCAGAAATGGCCAATAATATATTTAAAAGAAAGGAATTGAATATATATGGATATTCATATATCATAGATAAAAAGCAAAAAAATTATAAATTTAACAATGAATATTTTGCCTTTAAGTACAATTGAAAAACTATATGTATTCCATATATAAATTATAACACAGTGGGTATGAGATCTAGAGAATAAATATAAAGGAGATGATAAAAATTAGAGTTTTTATAGCAATAGAAATTCCTGAAGCAATAAAAGATTATCTAATTAAAGTTCAGAAAGTCATAAGAGAGAATAGTGGTGGAGGTAATTTTATAGCTAAGGAAAATATTCATTTAACCTTACGATTCATAGGAGAGACAAAGGATTGTGAGTTAAATAAACTGAAGAAAGCCCTTAATAGAGTAGCTCTTAATCAAGAGGATTTTGAAATCCACCTAGAGAAACTAGGTCTATTTTCTAGGGGAAACAAGGGAATAATTTGGGTTGGCGTTCATAAAAGTCATATGTTAGAGAAATTACATTCTGATCTTGAATTAGCACTGGAAGAAGAAGGGTATAGTAAAGAAGGAAGAAGTTTTGTTCCACATATTACTTTAGGTCGGCAAATACGGCTTACAAAAGAATTTGAAAAGATTAAAGAAGAAGTTAGGATTGATAATAGGGCAATGTTAGTTGACAAGATTTCACTAATGAAGAGTACAAGGATAAACAATATACTAAGATATATCCCAGTATATACGAAAGAGTTTGATTAAAGCGAAATTATAAATCTAAAAAGGGGATACTGCTATGGATAACAAAGGACAAATGTTTGAAGTTTGGGGAGATATAATTGAAATCAAATCCCTAGTAATATCTATAATTATTTCCAGTACTTCAACAATGGGTGCTTATTTTATAGCACCATCTAATGACAAAACAAAACAGCTATTCTTTGGTCTAATAGGATCGGTGCTAGGTTTTATAATATCGACTTTTTTCATTAGGCCGAAACGAATTATCACTATAGAAGAAGAGTCAATAGAAAAGTGAGGAGAATATATTTATGAACTCTATGCATATAATACAGATGTTTTTAGCAGCTTTAGTGGCTGTTTTTATATATACATTTATCGGATTTATCCCTGGTACTGATGAAACGTCTGTTCTCATGCCAATAACTTTAACTGTAGTTTTAGCTGGTGTACCACCAATTATTGTTTTAACATTTTTTATTGCTGCAATTGTAACATTAAACTTAACTAATGCTATACCAACTGCATTAGTAGGACTACCTGGTGGTGTAATGTCTAGCCCTATGCTAGAATATTCATTATTTTTAAAAGAGAAGGGAATGTCGGCTCTAGTTATTAAAAAGATGACGGTAGGCTCTTTAATTGGAGTGGTTATTTCCATCCCTACGGCTTTATTACTGGCAAATGTATTAGTGGCTTATGCAGAAAAAATACAGACCCTATCATCATTATTATTCTTCTTAGGGGCTATATTTTTATCGTTAACAGGTAGGAATAAAATATTATCTATGCTTGGTATCATACCATTGGCAATATTGTTCATGGGTCTAAGACATCTATACTGGGGAATTGGAATTGTGCCTAGCTCTGCCAATATTACGGTATCTTTCTTTCTAGGTATTACAACTGGTCCATTGATGGTATCTTTACTTGGACTTTTAAATAAAAGAAGCCGAAAATCTATGGTAACAAAAAAGATGAAAAAGATTTCAATTCCAAATGATGCCATAGGAAATAAAACTTTAAACCCATTTAAAATATTGACCAGAGCAGAGATTGTAAAGGCTTCTATTTCTGCTTTGATTGCAAACTTTTTATTCGTACTTAGTCCTGTAGGTTTAACAATTTTACTAGGAGAAGCAGCAACAAATAGGATTAAAGACCCGGTTATCCGATCAAATACAGCTATTACAACTATGAGCGCATTAATACAAGCCACATACCTATCTGGAATAATTATTCCATTAATTGCTATAGGCGTTCCCTTATCGCCAACAGCCATAGGACCAGGAAGTGCATTGTTTAATGCTCCCCCGGTTTTTACAGTTGATAACAATTTACATCATAGACTAGATAGCTGGGAATTCATTGTAGCAATTTTAATCGGTGCAGTAATTGCAATTACAATAACATATTATATTACAAATAGATATGCCAGTAGAATTTCCACCTTTGTTTTACAAAGAATACCCCATGAAGGAATTTTAGGCTTGTTTATTTCACTTATTATTTTATTGGCATACATGGACGCAGGATTGCTTAATGTTTTCGGCGTATTACTAATTGGTATTACTTGTGGTACATTAAATAAAATGGGTATGGGCTATGGAGTACAATTCATGACTTTATATGCAGCTCCTTGGATTGTGGATAAAATCATTCTATTATAATACTGTAGATAAGGAGTAAGATATGGATAATAAAATTGGAGTGGGTACTGGAATTGGTAAAATAATATTAATAGGTGAACATGCTGTTGTATATGGACAACCAGCATTGGCTATTCCTTTTCCAGCTACAAAAATAAAAACCACTATTCGCAGGAAGAAGGGATCCATTACATTAAACTGTTTTTTCCATCAGGGTCTGTTATCCAATTCACCAAAAAAGCTGGTTGGATTGGTATCGGTTATTGAACAAATTGTTCATAGCTTCAATGAAAGGTTGGAGGATTTTAGTATAGATATAGAAAGCTCCATACCTCCAGAAAGAGGTATAGGCTCTAGTGCTGCGGTGGCCATTGCCACCATTCGTGCCTTATATGATTATTATAATAGACCATTAACCGATGATGAATTATTTAAATGGGCAAATGTATCCGAGCAAATTGTCCATGGAAATCCTAGTGGCATAGATATGTCCATTATAATAGGAGAAACACCTCTTTATTATATTAAAGGTAAGGCATTTGTTCCATTTACCTTTAAATTAGATGCATATTTGATAGTTGCAGATACAGGAGAATTGGGGCAAACTCAAGCTGCGGTATCTAGTGTTAGAAAGCTGATTGAATCCAATCCAGAAGAAGGTAAGTCATTGATTAAGCAGTTAGGTGTTTTAACCAATAGGGTAAAGGTTTCAATTGAAAAAAAGGATGTAGTAAAACTTGGGCAAAGTATGACCAAGGCCCATAGTTTGTTAAAAAAATTGGGTGTTAGTAATAGTTCATTGGATCGATTGGTTTCTGTTGCTCTTGATAATGAAGCACTAGGGGCAAAGCTAACCGGTGGTGGTCGTGGTGGTTGCATAATAGCATTGGCTTCTACTATACAGCAGGCTGATTTTATCTGCGATAAATTATTATCCAATGGAGCTAAAAATACATGGATTTTGGATATGGAGTTGATTAGAAATGGCCAATAGAGGGAAAGCAAGGGCTCATGCAAATATTGCTTTGATTAAATATTGGGGAAAGAAAGACGATGAATTGGTTCTGCCAATGAATAGTAGCCTTTCCCTTACTTTAGATGCTTTCTATACTGAAACGGAAGTAATTTTTAATAAGGATATTGACAGAGATTATTTTTATTTAAACGGTGATATTCAAAATGAGGCTGCTACTAACAGGGTGACCCGATTCTTAAATTTGTTTCGTAGTACTGCAAAGATGAATATACCGGCCATTATTAAAAGCACCAATTATGTGCCTACGGCAGCCGGGTTAGCCTCATCAGCTTCAGGCTTTGCAGCATTGGCAGCTGCCGCAAATATTGCCAGCGGTTTGAATTTGGATCACAGGGAATTATCTATATATGCCAGGCAAGGTTCTGGCAGTGCCACAAGGAGCATATATGGTGGATTTGTAGAATGGCAAAAGGGAACGGGAGGAGATGATTCCTATGCAATTCCCATAGACGATGCCAAATGGGATATTGGAATGGTTATTGTCATAGTAAATCCAGAGAAGAAAACAGTTTCTAGTCGTGCAGGAATGAAACGAACAGTATCAACATCACCTTTTTATAAAGGCTGGTTAGAAAGTGCTGAAGAGGATTTAAAGCAAATTAAAATTGCAATCAAAAGGCGAGACATTGAACAAGTAGGACAAATTGCTGAAAGCAATAGCTTTAAAATGCACGCTACCATGTTGGGGGCAAAACCACCACTATTATATTGGGAACCGGAAAGTATTATGGTAATGGAAATAGTACGGGAATTGAGGAATCAAGGTATTCTCTGTTACCTCACCATGGACGCTGGACCTAATGTTAAGATAATTTGTAAATTATCGGAAGGGCGTATAATAAAAAGAAAGCTAGAAAAAATATTTAAATCTAAACAAATAATTGTAACAGGTCCAGGGCCAGGTATTGTTGCCTTATAAAGAGAAGGAATGTATCGATATAAAAATATTTTAAAAATTTTGTTGACAAGATGGAAAAATCTTGCTATACTAATCAATAACTTTAACAACAATCAGCGGTAAAGACTTTGAAAAGAAGAGTAGGCATGCGAATACTCATACAGAGAGCTTCGTTTGGTGAGAGGAAGCAGAGGATAGCAAGCTGAACATGGTCTTGGAGTCTAGGTGTCGAAGCAATCTTTAGACATCTACGTGTGCACACGTTATAGTGCTAGAGTATTGATGGATATTAATCCTGCGTACTTGATGAGGTACCAATCGTGAGATAGGTATAAACTTAGGGTGGTAACACGAAGCTTTCGTCCCTTTGCATATTTGCAAAAGGATGAAAGCTTTTTTTATTTTATTTTTTTGATGACTGAGTGTACTTTAATAAGGAGGTATTGGGTTTGATTGAGATTATAGGTGTAACAAAGGTATTTGACAATGGGAAAAATAAGGTTAAGGCAATTCAAGATGTAAGCTTAAATATTAATAAGGGAGAAATCTATGGGATAATAGGGTATTCTGGAGCAGGAAAATCCACTTTAATTAGATGTATCAATCTTCTGGAAAGACCAACTACAGGAAAGATCGTATTTAAGGGGGAAGATTTAACTGCTTTAAGGGAGAAGGATTTAAGATCTCGAAGAAAGAAGATAGGTATGATTTTTCAACATTTCAACTTATTTAATTCGAGAAATGTATATAAAAATGTGGCCTATCCTTTAAGGGGATCAAAGCTTTCTAAGGAAGAAGAGAAAAAAAGAGTATTAGAATTATTGGAATTGGTGGGACTTAAAGATAAGGTAATGGCTTATCCATCTGAATTAAGTGGAGGTCAAAAGCAAAGGGTTGCGATAGCTAGAGCCTTGGCCAACAATCCTGAAGTATTACTATGTGATGAAGCCACCTCAGCATTGGATCCAAAGACTACAAATTCCATATTGGAATTATTAAGGGAATTAAAAAACAAGCTAAACCTTACAATAGTTTTAATTACCCATGAGATGTCAGTAATAAAACAGATATGTGATAGGGTAAGCGTAATGGAAGGGGGTCAGATTATAGAAGAAGGTACAGTAGCTCAGATATTTAGTCAACCTATCCATGAAACTACTAAGGAGTTTATAGATACTACAACCAATAGGGGAAAGATCTATGAGATTTTGAATAAAGAAGAGAACATTTTTAATATAAAAGAAGAAGATGTATTGGCTAGAGTTGCATATATAGGTGAATCTACCACGGAAGCATTATTATCAAAGGGTTCTAGAAAATATAGAATAGATGCAAGCATTCTATATGGCAATATAGAAATTCTAGGAGAAACCCCTATAGGGGAGATGATTATTCTTTTTAGTGGAGAAAGGGAAAATATACAAAGTTTCATCAATTACTTTAGAGAAAAAGGATTAATAGTGGAGGTGATAGATCATGAAGGAAGTAATTCTAAAGTATATACCAAATGTTCTTGATAATAGGATTGAATTGATGCAAAGTATAGGGGAAACTATTGCTATGGTGTCCATATCGGGTATCATATCCCTAGTTTTAGGTATTATAATAGGTGTTTTTCTAGTGGTAACTAAGGAGGGGAATATTTTAGAAAACAATATATTCAATAATATTATGGGAAAAATAATTAATTTTTTCAGAAGCATTCCCTTCATAATACTTATAGGAGCACTAATTCCCTTAACGAGATTGATAGTAGGATCTGCCATAGGAACGAAAGGTGCTATAGTTCCTTTAGTATTTGGAACAGTACCGTTCTTTTCTAGACAAATAGAAACTGCATTAATGGAAGTGGATAAGGGGGTAATAGAAGCGGCTCAGGCCATGGGTTCAAGTCCTTTGGATATAATATTTAGGGTTTATTTAAGAGAAGGATTACCGGGAATAATAAGGGGAATTACCATAACTCTTATAAGTTTAATAGGACTTTCAGCTATGGCGGGAGCAATTGGAGGAGGTGGATTAGGAGATTTTGCCATAAGATATGGATATCAAAGATTCCAAATAGACATTACCTATGTAACTATAATCATAATTTTAATATTTGTGTCCATTATTCAAGGATTAGGAAATTTAGTTTTAAAGAAAATAGAACGTTAAGAAGGGGAGATGATTTATGAAAAAAATAAGATTGGGAATTATAGTATTAGTGTTAGTATTATTAGCCGGAGCTCTTTCAGCTTGTAGTAAGCCAGCTTCAACGGATGAAGACGAAAGAATAATAAAATTAGGAATAACAGGTCCAGAAACAGAAGAATGGACTTATCTGAAAGAACAATTAGCCGAAGAAGGAATTACACTGGAGCTTGTAAGTTTTTCAGATTATACAAGACCTAATTTAGCCTTAAGTGAAGGGGAGATAGATATAAATGCCTTCCAACACTATGCATTCTTTGATCAATTTAAAGAAGAGCATAATCTAGATTTAACTGCTATTGGAGAAACCATTATAGCACCACTTGGTTTATATTCTACAAAAGTTAAAGATGTAAAAGATCTGGTAGAAGGAGATAAGATAGCCATACCAAATGATGGCACCAATGGTGGAAGGTCTCTTATTCTAATACAAACTGCAGGTCTAATAAAAATAGATCCAGATGTAGAAGGCCTACCAACCCTTAGTGATATTGTAGAAAATCCATTAGATCTTGAAATTATAGAAGTAGAAGCAGCCACAACACCTAGGATGTTAGATGATGTGGAGCTATCTGTAATAAATAGCACCATCGCAGTAGATGCAGGATTTATTCCAATAGAAGATGCCGTGTTTTTAGAGCCGGTAAATGAAGATACGAAACCATATATTAATATATTTGCAGCAAGAACGGAAGACAAGGATGATCCTGATTTGAAAAAACTAATAGAAAATTATCAAACAGATGAGGTTAAGGAAATAATAGATAGGGTATATAAAGGTTCACAAATTCCAAATTGGTAAAATACTATATGTAATTAGACAAGATAAAGTTTCAAGGAGATGTAAATATGATAAGAACCTATGCACCAGGTAAACTATTCATAGCTGGAGAATATGCCGTAGTAGAACCAGGTTACCCAGCCATTTTAGTAGGTGTAGATCGATTTATTGAAGTTGCACTGGAAAAATCATTGAATCAGGGAAGTATTACTTCCTATGGAAGGAAAGCTATATCATGGGTAAGGAAGAATGGCAAAGTCATCCTATCTCAACAGGATAATCATTTTTCATATATTTTATCCGCTATTAATATGGTTGAAACCTATGCAAAAGAACATGGTAAAGAACTAGATCTCTATCATCTGAATATATCTAGCCAACTGGAGACCAATGATGGTAGAAAATATGGATTAGGTTCAAGTGCGGGCGTTACAGTGGCTACGGTAGAAGCCTTGTGCAAGCATTATGGAATGACAATCTCAAATATGGAACTATTTAAATTGTCTGCTTTGGCCAATTTGGCTATAAATAGAAATGGTTCTTGCGGAGATATTGCAGCCAGCGTTTACGGTGGATGGATTGCCTTTACAACATTTGATAGAGATTGGGTACTGGAACAACGAAAGGATAGTACAATTACTCAGTTATTAAATATAAAATGGCCAGGACTTTCAATTGAAACTTTGACACCGCCTAAAGGATTGGAGCTGGTAGTTGGCTGGACAGGAAAGCCAGCCAGCACCACTAGTTTAGTAGAACGTGTCAATGAGGGAAGAATTGAAAATAGCACATTCTATAGAAACTTTCTATACCATAGCAAGAAATGTGTTATAAAGATGATTAATGCTTTCAAAGAAGGTAACCCCTGGGAGATACAAAAACAAATTCAAATCAATCGAGCTCTTTTAGTTGATATGAGTAAGGAGTTGGATCTAGTAATTGAAACGCCATTACTGACAAAGCTATGTGATATCGCCTTAAAGTTCAAGGGCTCAGGTAAATCATCTGGTGCTGGCGGTGGAGATTGTGGTATTGCTATTTTCCAGGATAATAAATACTTAACTCAACTGGTAGATGAATGGAAAAAGGTAGGGATAACCTATATACCTTTAAAGGTATATAATCCTACCAATAAAAACAAAGGAGTTAATTAAGAATATTCTTAATTAACTCCTTTGTATTAAATTCCATGGATATAGGAATATTTTTCATCTAATGGCTCTATAGATTTTATTATACAGCCTCCAAGGCATACTTCTCCTTGATACAGTACTGCAGCCTGTCCTGGTGTTACCGCTTTGCTAGGATTATCATACTTTATATGGATATTACCATCGTCTAAAATATCTACCATTACTGGTATATCCTTCTGTCTATATCTAAATTTAGCTGTACACCTTAGGGGCATATCTGGAGCTTTTTCTAGTATCCATGAAGGGGATTCCCCAATCAACGAAGTGGAAAATAGGGCTGGATGATCTTCTCCTTGGGCTACATAAAGTATGTTCTTTTTTAGATCCTTTCCAGCTACAAACCAAGGCTCTCCTGTTCCTATTCCACCTATACCAATACCTCTTCTTTGACCCAATGTATAATGGATAAGTCCACTATGCTGGCCTATTCTATCTCCATCTACATCTACTATATCTCCCTCTTTTGATAATAGATATTTGTCCAAGAATTCATCAAAGTTTCTTTCTCCTATAAAACATATACCTGTTGAATCTTTTTTTGTGGCAGTATATAGGTTATGTTCTTGTGCCAGCGTCCTAACTTCCTTTTTATCTAAATGTCCTATGGGAAATATGGTTCTAGATAGGGCTTTTTGTCCTATTCTAGATAAAAAATAGCTTTGATCTTTGTTTTTATCCTTTCCACGAAGGAGATAATAGTTTCCATCTCTTTCTTCTACTTGGGCATAATGTCCCATTGCTATATAATCAGCATCTAGCTTTAACGCATAATCCAAAAAGGCGTTGAACTTTATTTCTTGATTACACATTACATCTGGATTAGGGGTTCTTCCCTTTTTATATTCATCTAAGAAATAGGTGAATACCCTATCCCAATATTCCTTTTCAAAGTTTATAGAATAGTATGGAATATCTAATTGGCTAGCCACCCTTCTTGCATCTTCAGAATCTTCAGTTGCTGTACATACACCGGATTCATCCTTTTCATCCCAGTTTTTCATGAAAAGCCCTATTACCTCATATCCTGCTTCTTTAAGCAATAAAGCCGAAACAGATGAATCTACTCCTCCACTCATGCCTAATATTACTCTTTTTTTCATAGATTACGACTGCTCCTTCTGTAAAAAATTTAGTATATCTCTTATTATACTATAGAAATCGTTTAAAATGCACCCTAAACCATATATTCAAAATAGAGAGATATTTAGAACTTAAGATTATCTGGATTCATGATATAATATATTCCATGATAGATAGCATATTTAGATGTCTTAATAATAAAGGAAAAGGGAAGAAAATGAGAAGAATAATTATATTAATAAATATAATAATACTGATTATTTCTTTAGTATTTATAATTGATTATCTAATAAATAGTAACAATGCTAAGAGCGTATACCAGGAAATATCTCAATTATACTATAGAAATAAAGAGAGTAGAGGCCATGGGAAAAATATAGAAGAACTAAAGTCAATCAACAATGATATAGTAGCATGGATATATATACCTGGTACAAATATTAATTATCCAATAGTGCAAACAAGGGACAATATTTATTATTTAGATCATGATATACATGGAAATAGTTCAAAACATGGCTCTATATTTATGGACTATAGAAATAATGTTTCAGAAGATGAAAATATAATAATATATGGTCATCATATGAGGGATGGGAGCATGTTTGGAGGACTTAAAAAGTATAAGAGTGAGGCTTGTTATAGGGACAATAAATATATCTATTTGGATACAGATAAGGGAAGATTTAAATATAGGGTTTTTTCTGTTTATATTACGGAAGGCAATACAGACTATTTAAAAACTAGTTTTAATTCTACTGATGAATTTTTATTATATCTAGAAGATGTTAGCAATAAATCCTTATTTAAGGATAATAATAAATTTAATGGACAAGAGAAATTAATTACCTTGTCCACTTGTAGTTATGAATATAAGGATGCAAGAATGGTGGTACATGGATATTTAGTCTTGCATTAGCCCATATTTTAATTTTATACGTTCTAATTTTTCGCCAATTGGTTTTGATAATAGCAGTAAAAATACTACATTTGAAACACAATATACTATGGTAAAAGGAATTGCACCTATAATAGCTATATAATATCGTTTCCAAGTAAAGAGTCCATCTATGGACAATACAAACCATATATCCATCATAAGAGAAAATAATATACCAGAAAAGATTCCATATAATGTGAGGACAACTTTGTTTTCCATTAAGTTAAATTTTGCCAGTACTCCCGCTATAAAGCCTAAAATTCCCCAGGATAGCATTTGGAAGGGGGTCCAGGGACCTTGTCCATAGTAGATATTGGACACTATAGCGGATAAAGCCCCCGTAAGAAAACCTGCTTCGGGTCCAAAAGCAATTCCGGTAATTGCTGTAATTGCTGTAACAGGTTTAAAACCTGGCAACATAACAAATATAAGTCGACCGGCTACCGATAGGGCAGACATTACCGATATACAAAGAATCTCTCTAGGCTGTGGCCTTCTATTTTCAAATCTGGCTAAAAAAGGAATGCAAGCTAAAAATGCAATTATAAAGGATATTAGATTATACTTTCTATCGTTTAAAAGCTTAACACCGACTAGAATGACTATAGGTATAATCAATAGGACGGTAGTTATACTTATGGTTATATTTTTCATACTAGTTCGTATCTTTAACTTTGTTGACATAAATGGATCACATCCTTACTTGTAATTGCATTTTTAAAAATATGTCTAGACATTCTATTGGCGGCTGTAGTATAGAAGCTATTGCCACTGAAAAAGCTAATTGGATCATCTTCTGATACAATATTACCATCAAAAAACAATGCACATCTATCAGAGTATTCTGCAGAAAATTCAATATCATGGCTTACCATAATAATGGTAACATGAGATTTTTTAAGCTCTTTCATAATCTCTCCTAATACCTTTTTAGAGTACCCATCTAATCCTTTGGTTGGTTCGTCAAATAAAATAATTTTAGGATTCAGTAATAGTATTTTTGCTAAGGCAACTTTTTGCTGTTCTCCGCCACTTAAATCATAGGGATGTTTTTGAAAAAGATGTTTAATATACAATCTTTCAGCTATATTGTTGATTTTTTTATTTGCGGCATCATTATTTAATTTCATTACTTTTATTATTTCATCAAATTCCTTTTCAACTTTATTTTTTACAAATAAGGTTTGTGGATTCTGTGGTAATACGGCTATATTATTGTGATAAAGTTCTTTCTTTTTGTAATCTGAAATCTTTTTTCCATGGAGCAGCACCTTTCCTCTATAAGGAGAACTAATACCTGAGATTACATTTAAAGTAGTGGTTTTTCCGGAGCCATTACCACCTAAGATGCTAAAGATCTCTCCTTTATAAGCTTGTAGAGAGACTCCTCTTAAAACGTCTGGCAATTCTCTTCCATATCTAAACCAGACATCCTTCAGTTCCAAAACTATGTTTGAGTTATCTGGTTTTTTATAGGAATTTATTTTATTTATATTGCTTTTAAAATTGTTACTTAGCCAAATACTGCCTTCTCTAATGGTTAAAGGACATTTATCTTTTGTATTGCACTCATTATATATTCTAATAGGTGTGGGGAAACCATAGATGATATTATGGTTTTTCGCACTTCTAAGGCTTTCTCCAACCTTTTCAGGAGTATCATATATCAACTTTCTACCTTTATCTAAGACTAGTACTTTATCAGCTATTGGATATACTTCCTCCAACCTATGTTCGACTAAGATAATGGTAAGGGCTAGCTCTTTATTGATTTTATACAATGTATTTATAAAGTCGGTTGCAGCTATAGGATCTAGTTGGGAAGTGGGCTCATCAAGAATTAAAACCTTGGGGTTCATAACCATGATAGAGGCAAGGTTTAACAGCTGTTTTTGTCCCCCGGATAAATCTTGCACATCCTTTCTGAACCATCCTTCGATGCCAAAGAAACTGGCCATTTCTGCAACCCTACGCCTAATGACAGGAGTTTTTATAGCTAGATTTTCTAATCCAAAGGCTAATTCGTGCCATACCTTATCTGTTACGATTTGGTTATCTGGATTTTGCATTACATATCCTATTTCAGACGCATTTTTCTTATCATCTAAAGCCTTTAAGGGGATATTGTTATAATATATTTCTCCATGTCTTGCACCATAAGGAGCGATTTGGGGCTTTAACTGCCTAATTAGAGTGCTTTTACCACAACCAGTTTCTCCACATATTAGTATAAATTCTCCTTTTTCTATGGAAAGGGAAATATTATCTATTGCCTTAGATTCTTGAGCAGGATATGAGAAACTTAAATTTTTGATATCAATGATCGCCATTTTAAATCCTCCTTGATTTCGATTATTGTAGGAAATATCAATAATAAAAAGTAAGATAAATTAAAGGTAATGGTCATGACTGAAAAATCCATATTCTTGACATAGGGATAATAGTAAAAAGAACTATATCCATAGACTTCTCCAAGTATATTGATTGAAACCAAAAGGAGGATTATTCCTAATATAATACCGTCCCTTTTATCGAATTTAAAAATGGAAAATGTGGTCCTACCCTTTAATCCATAGCCTCTAGCCTTCATTGAATCGGCGGTATCAATACCATTTTCTAAAGCCCAAGTTATTAGAATTGATAGTATTCTAATTCCACTTCTAATCCTCTCTAATATGCTCCCAGTATCTATATACATTCCCAATGTTCTTTGAGAATTAGATATTTGCTTGATTTGATCTTTTAATTTAGGGATTAATCTTAAGGTAATAGAAATGATTAGAGCTAAGGTAGGTATAATATTTCCAAATAAACATATAAACTTATCCGAAGTCATAACCAAATTGTAGCATCTAAACCACAGCATGATAGACACTATCATAGTTGCCATAGCTATGCCATATAGAATGGATTCCAATGTTATAGGATTATAATTTATATAGAACAAAGGTGTAACCCCTTTATGACTAAAAATGGGATTGCTGATTGCAATCAATATGAATATTGGTAATATATATAGCAGTGTTTTAAAAAGCTTTCTTAACCCTACTAATTTACCTAATAGTAGGGTAGAAGAAATGAGGGATATAGCTAAATAAACCGGATGCATGAAAAACATTGTAAAGAGAATACAGGATGCGAAGAAAACGAATAAAACAATTGGGTGATAGGATTCAAGTGCACTAATTCTAATCATTTAATCCAATTAACCCCCAAGTCTCTTCCCAAATCGCAAGTATAGCGCCATTCAATATTTTCCCCACCTTTTAATATATATTTATCACATCCTATATTTGGATAGTTTCCGTTTACATTATACATCCAGCCACTAAGCTCTCCACAACTAAACTCATAAACATTATTTATACCTTGGACATAGACACTGGCATATTTATTTTGATTAGCCCCTTGATATTCCATATGAATTCGATATTTTCTTGTAGCTTTTACTAAAATATCAAAAACGCTTTGGTTATCCTCCAATTCAAATTTAGTTTTCTGTAAGATTACTCCATTAGATGGTACGAATCGCTCATTGTTTAAATTGGGGTCCAATTTATCTCTATTATTGAGGATGGTATCGCATCTAATTGTTAATGTAACATATTTTTTATTGTTACTATTATTTGCAGGTGTTTCTTTAGGTTTACTACTGGTATTATTAGTTTCTTTAGCATTGGTTTTAGTAGTACTTGATTTCTGATTGATGGAATTGTTGCTATCACTGCTATTTTTATTGGATTTAGTGGTAGATGTTTTAGTTGAGCCAGAGCTTTTGTATTCTATATCTCTATTATTTTCTGATATATCTGTTGTATTTTTTTCTATTTCTTGTTTTGACTCTGTTTTTTGTATATCTCCAGATTCTTTTTTTTCATTCTTTTTACCAACATCTACATCGTCATTAATATTATTCTTTAGATCATTTTCAATACTATCTTTTTCGGATATCTTATGATGTTCGTCAATGGACTGAATCTTGCAACCAGTTATAATTGACAATAGGATTATGGTAATAAGACCTATACTTATTATTTTTTTTCTCAAAACTATCCCTCCTGTTTATAGGGTCAAGGGATAGCCCTTGACCCATAGCACTATAATTATTTATCCTTAGATGGCTTTTTAATCACACCCATAATGGTTAGTGTGGACACCGACAATATAAATAGAAATAGGATAATAAGTATTTGATGATCTCCAGTTTTAGGGTTTTTATCTGTATCTACAACTTGTCCAATTTTTGAATCTATATTTTTCGTTGCATCTTTCTTAATATCTTTATTTATACTTGTACCTATATCTTTACTTGTATTTTTATCTTTATAATCTTGAGATATATCGGTTTTATTTTCTTTTTCTAATTTTTCAATCATTTTCATAGCATTTAAGACTTCATCATAAAATTCTATGTGTTTTTTATCTTCATCACTGAGGGCATCATATCTTGCCATTATATTTAATATAGCAGGTTTATGCTTTAAGGTTATTTCACTTACATCTCCAGGTAAGTTCCAGATGGCTTCATTTATTTCTTTGATTTCTCTTTCTATATCTTCTATTTTTTCTTTTAATTTCATTAAAATGTCCTTGTTTTCTACTTTCTCTTTATATTTATCCGGTAATTGCATGAACATATTATATACCTTCATAATTTCATTTTTATCGTTTAAGCTTATATTTTCTATAATTGGTAGCTGGGAAATTAGTTCATTTAATTTATCTACTTGCTCCTCGCCAACTGAAGGCAGATAGATTTCTTCTTCCAT
>JAAYRD010000104.1 GCA_012518955.1 Tissierellia bacterium
AATAGGCTCTGGTAGCATGACCGGTGAAGAGTTAAGGAATGAAATTAGAGTATGCAAATCATTAACTAAAAAGCCCTTCGGTGTGAATCTAATGCTTTTAAATCCCTATGTAGACGAGATGGCAGAACTTATAATTGAAGAGAAAGTACCTGTGGTGACAACAGGAGCAGGAAGCCCATCTAAATATATTGACAAATGGCATAAGGCTAATGCAAAGGTATTTCCAGTAGTACCTAATCCTACATTGGCTATGAGAATGGAGAAATATGGAGTAGATGGAGTCATCGTTGAAGGGAATGAAGCGGGAGGCCATATAGGAGATATGACTTCCATGACCCTAATTCCACAAACCAAAGATAAGGTGAACATTCCTATAATAGCTGCAGGAGGCATAGCCTCAGGAAAACAGATGTTAGCAGCCAAGGTTTTGGGAGCTGTAGGAGTTCAAATAGGCACATTATTTCTATCTTCCTCAGAATGCCCAATCCATGAAGAGTATAAAAATCTTTTAATAAAATCCAAGTATAATAATATAACCGTAATTGGCAGGATAACTGGTCTACCTATGAGATTGATAAAGAATAATATGACCAGGAACTATATAAAAGAGGAAAAGCAGGGCAAGGACAAAATGGAGCTAGAAATGTATACATTGGGAGCCTTAAAGACAGCTGTAAAATCAGGAGATTTAAAAAAAGGTTCCTTTATGGCAGGATTGACAGTAAGTCAGATAGAAGAAATAAAACCTGTAGGAGAGATATTGGAGGGGCTAATGAAGCAATATATGGAAGAGTTGGACAGGATATATTATGAAATGGAAGTTGAAAAAGGAGAATATAATATGGTTAAGGAGTATGAGGGAAGATGAAAATATCCTTTATATATGGGGGACAAGGTAGCCAAGTGGAAGGTATGGGTTACGACCTATATCTTGAATATCCTTTTATAAAAAAATTCTATGATTCCATAGAATTGGATTTTCCCCTAAAGGAACTATCCTTTCATGGTGACCTGGATACCATTTCAAAAACTGAATATACCCAACCTATAATGTTAGCCTTTCAAATGGCGGTGACCAAGGTTTTAGAATTTCATGGCATTAAACCGGATATGGTTCTAGGGCTTAGTCTTGGGGAATATGCCGGATTATATGCTGCAGGAGTTCTAAAAGAGGATGAATTGCTTAGGATAATACAATACAGAAGCAAAGAAATGAGTAAGGCAGCAGAAAAGTTGAATTCCAAAATGTTAGCCATATTTAGTGACCATGTTGAAAAGATAGATGAACTTTGCAAAGAAGTTTCTACTTCAGATAGATTTGTTCAAATCTCCAATATAAATACCAAAGGACAAATAGTGGTTTCTGGAGATGGTGGCTTGTTATCTAAGGTGAAAGAAGAGCTGAAGAAGCTAGGATATAAGGCTATGGAGCTAAATACCAGTGGTCCTTTCCATACATCCTATATGGACCAAGTTTCCGTAAATTTAAAGGAGTATTTTAAGGGCATGCAATTTAAGACTCCAAGTATTCCAGTAATATACAACCTCCATGGGGATTTTAAGGAAGATGGAGATATAAAGGAAATCATGTCAAAGCAGGTTAACAATCCAGTTTTATTTAAAAAATCTTTGGAAAAGGTAGTGGAACAAGAGCCTAGCCTTATATTAGAAATTGGACATAGGAACACCATTAAGGGGCTTGTGAAAAGGATAGATAGAAAGGCTAAGGTAATGTCCATAAATACAGTTCGGTCCATAGAAGAACTTGTCAAGGAGGTAAAAGGCGGTGGAAAGTAAACGAGTAGCCCTAGTTACTGGAGCGTCAAAGGGTATAGGAAGGGCCATAGCTATTAGATTGGCTCAATCAAATATAGATGTAATAATAAATTATAACAAGGATTTAAAGGGAGCAGAGAAAACACAGAAAGAATGTGAAAGCTCTGGAGTAGAGGCAAGAATACTTCAGGGGGATATGAGTAATGAGGAGGAAGTTAACACTGTTTTTAAAAATATAATGGATCAATTTGGCAAAATAGATATATTGGTAAACAACGCAGGAATAACTAGAGATGGACTATTGATTTCCATGAAGGAGGGAGATTTTAGAAAGGTTCTAGAAGTCAATCTATTCTCAGCATTTTATACCATGAAACTAGCTGCTAGGCTCATGGCGAAGAAAAGATTTGGAAGGATAGTAAATATCTCTAGCATAGTAGGTATTAGGGGAAATAGGGGACAGGTAAATTATTCTGCCAGCAAGGCTGGACTAATTGGAATGACAAAATCCTTAGCCAAGGAAATGGCTAGCAGGAATATTAGGGTAAATGCCATAGCCCCTGGATTTATAGAAACGGATATGACGGATAAATTGGATCCTAAGATAAAGGAAAAAATGCTTGCAGAAATACCGGTTAAGTACTTTGGAAAGCCAGAAGATATAGGAAATCTGGTTAATTTTTTAGTATCCGAGGAAGCCAGTTATATAACTGGTCAGGTTATATCCATTGACGGAGGTATGAATATATAATGGAAAAAAGGCGAGTAGTAATTACAGGACTAGGTGGGGTATCACCTATAGGAAATACTCTAGAAAGTATATTGGAAAGCATAAGAACTTCCAAATCAGGAATAGACATAATAGAAAATTTTAATATAGAGGATTTTCAAGTAAAACTAGCAGGAGAAGTTAAGAATCTTGACTTTGAAAATTATATAGACAGAAAATCCCTTCGAAGAATGGATAGAGTTGGTATATTTGGATTAATAGCAGGAATTAAATCTGTTAAAGACAGTGGCCTAGATTTTAATCAAGTGGACAAGGATAGAGCAGGAATATATATTTCTTCTGGAATAGGAGGACTAGGTACTATAGAAAGTCAAAAGATAAAAGGTATGGAAAATGGATATGAAAAAGTTTCCCCATTCTTCATACCTATGGTCATAGTAAATTTAGTTGGTTCTCAGCTAGCTAGTCATTTTGGACTTCATGGTTCCTGTCTATGCCCAGTGACGGCATGTGCTGGTTCTAATTCAGCCATTGGAGAGGGATACAGAAGTATAAAAGATGGTTATAACGATATTATCCTAGCTGGAGGTGCTGAAGCTAGCATAACTCCCTTGGGAATAGGTGGTTTTTCTTCTATGAAGGCTCTGTCAAAAGAAGAAGATAAGGAAAGAGCTAGTATTCCCTTCGATAAGGAAAGATCTGGGTTTGTAATGGGCGAAGGAGCAGGAGTATTGGTACTGGAAGAACTAGAACATGCTAAGAATAGGAATGCAAAGATCTATGGAGAGATCATAGGTTATGGTTCTACTTGTGATGCAGGTCATATAACCCAACCAAATAGTGAAGGAATATATGCAGCTAAGGCTATGGAGAATGCAATTTCAGAAGGGGGTATAGAAAAATCTAAAATAGACTATATAAATGCCCATGGAACATCGACACCTTTAAATGATAAGTTTGAAACAATAGCTATAAAAAAAGTATTCGAAGAAAATTACGAGAAAATATTGGTCAGCTCCACAAAATCAATGACTGGACATCTTTTAGGAGCTAGTGGAGCTATAGAGGCAATAATTACATTAATATCCATGAAAAATGAAATTATTCCTCCAAATATAAATTATAGAATTAAAGATGAGGAATGTGATTTAAACATAGTGAAAAACAAATATAGAGAAGGAAAGATAAATTATGCTCTCAGTAACTCCTTAGGTTTTGGTGGACATAATGTATCCTTATTATTTAAAAGGTGGGAGGATTAAAATGAAGTTAGACTCAAATGAAATAGAAAAAATAATACCTCATAGATACCCTTTTCTCTTAGTGGATAGGATAGTAGATGGAGAAGAGGGGAATTGGGCTGTGGGAATTAAAAACGTTAGCATAAATGAACATTTTTTCTCAGGACATTTTCCAGAATATCATGTGATGCCAGGAGTTTTAATAATAGAAGCTTTAAGCCAGGTAGGAGCAGTGGCTCTTCTATCACTGGAAGAAAATAGAGGTAAAATCGCCTTTTTTGCTGGAATAAAATCAGCCAAATTCAAGAGACAGGTAATCCCTGGAGACCAACTATATCTAGAGTGTAAATTGGAAAGAAAGATAGGCAATATAGGCTTTGGCAAGGCTGTTGCCAAGGTGGAGGATGAAATCTGCTGTACAGCAGAACTGATTTTTGCTATAAAGCAGTAGGGAGGTTGAATTAGGTAGTCCTATTTGATATTATTAAATAAAAACGGTAAGGGTGAGCCGATGTTAGAAGAACTATTTAACGATGTTTATGAAAAATTTAAATTAAACTTTTATAAAAGTATATTCAAAGGGCTTGAGGACAGAGAGGCTAGCTTGACTCCTACGGAAATACTTTGCGTAGAAGTAATCAATGCTTTGGGAAAACCTACTATAAAAGAGCTAACAGAATTTATGGAAACCTCCCAATCCAATATGGCTTACAGGGTTTCCAATCTTATGAAAAAAGGTTATATAGAGAAAATCCAATCTAAAGAAGATAAAAGGGAATACTATCTAGAACCAACGGAAAAATTTTATAAATATTATGATATTAGGACTCAATACATAGATACAGTTCTAGATAGATTATCTAAAAAATTTCCGGAAGAAGAAATAAAAATATTGATTAAAATATTGGATTCTATGTCAAATGAACTGATGCCTGAAGTTACTAATTTTATAAATAGCTTAAAGAGTAAACAAATAGGAAATTAAAATTTTTAGCTGCCGAGAGGGCAGCTATTTTTTTTCAATTCTTCCATCTTCATATTTTGCAAATCGAGTAGTGTTCTTCGGATTAACAGGATCTCTTCTGTCCCAGGGCCATCCACCAAACTGTGTATTGTTATAGTCTGCATAAGCTTTTTTAATTTCATCCATTGTGTTCATAACAAAGGGGCCATAATTTATCATGGGTTCATTTATAGGTTCCCCTTCTAATAACAATAGATAACTATCTCGCTTCCCATTGGTAATTTTAATTTCTGTATTTCCAGCCAATTTTATGCTGGTTTTAGCTTTTATATTGGTATCGTCTATAGTTATGTTTTCCCCTCTATAATAATATAGGTTTCTATTTAAAGTATCGGATACTCTTGGTAGGATAAGGCTGGCACCTGGTTCCAGTTTAATCGTCCATATTCCCATATGATTATTTTCGTCATTAGCCCAGGAATTAGGGTTGGGATCAAGGCTCTTTGTCCCCTTGTAAGAACCTGTAATTAGATTTATTATAGTTTTATTACCTTTTTCATTTTCTTCTACTACAGCTGGAATATCTTCAGCCCATAACATCTTATAATAGGGGTCTACAAACTTATCCTTAGCTGGTAGGTTTAGCCATACCTGGAACAATTCCAATGTATTCTCTTTATCGGTATGTAAGAGTGGAAACATTTCTGCGTGTTGCATGCCGCTCCCAGCAGTCATCCATTGGACATCTCCAGGACCATATCTACCTGAAGCACCATGGGAATCGTAATGATCTACATAGCCTTCAAGAACTATTGTCACAGTTTCGAAACCCCTATGGGGATGTACGGGAAAACCAGGCACCCTATTTCCATGGTATAGTCTCCAAGCATCATCAAGGTCAAAGTCATTCCCTAGTTTTTTACCTTTTAAATCCGATTCAGGGATTTCCATATCCTCATTACCCTTAGGATAATAATCTAAATGATACATTCTGACGACAAAAGGATCCCCTGGTTCTTCACGAAAATTAAGATCATTTATACTAATTATCTTCTGACTCATAAATACACCTCGTTTTCAAATTTTTAAGACCTTCTTTATATGTCTTATACCTTATAATCAAAGATTTAAACTTATAACATATTTCATTTAATTATCTAATGCTTTTTAATTTCTATATTTTGCTTTATCTAAACTAAAAAGAATACCCCCACCTCTAAGTTAAAAACTTAGGTGGGGGATGAATTTTGTGTATGACAAATATTTCAATATATTGTATAATATAAGCAACGTGAACATATGTTTCTGGGAGGTGAGATTAGATGAAACTATCCTTTAAACTATATCCTAAATTAAGAGTAGAACAATTAGATATTATTGAAGAATTATCTTTTCATACTACAAAACTATACAATATTGTAAATTATGACTTAAGGAATAATAAATATAAAAATTATTATCATATAGAAAAAGAATACAAATCTAATTGGCGCTGTAAATATCTACATAGCCACACTAGGCAACAATGTTTTAAAATGATTGATAACAATTGGAAATCATATTTTCAAAGTAATAAAAATTATAAGAAAAACTCAAGTAAATATCTAGGAAAACCAAAACCACCTAAATTTAAAAATCATAACAATAGAAAAAATGAAATCATATTTACAAGGGCGGGAATTAGGTACAAAGACGACACATTAAAATTATCCTTATCAAAAGAAATGAAATGTAAGTTTCAGGTTCAAAGTTTAAATTTTGTCATAAACCCTGACAAAATACCTGTTAATTTAGATAAAGTACAGCAAATTAAAATACAATGGGATAATTCTAAAAAGGCTTGGTACTTAAATATAATATACACTAAAGAAATAGTAGATATAACCAAAGGATTTAATAATATAATATCTATTGATTTAGGATTAGACAATTTAGCCACAATAACATTTAGAGATACTACTAAATCCTATATTATAGATGGCAAATATGCTAAATCTAAAAATAGCTACTATAATAAAGAAATAGGAAGACTTACATCAATAGCTATGAAACAATCTAAAGATAGCAAAAAATTCAAAAGAACAAAACAAATTACCAAACTTCAAACTAAAAGAAATAATTTCCTCAAAGATTATATTCATAAAGCCAGTAGAAAGATAATAGATTTAGCAATAAACTATCAATGTAAAACTATAGTAATAGGAGATTTTAGTGGAATCAAACAAAAAAATACATCTAAATCCTTTGTCCAAATACCACAACAACAATTAATAGATAAAATTAAATATAAAGCTAAACTATTAGGTATTAAAGTAATAATTCAAAACGAATCCTATACAAGTGGTTGTAGTGCAATAGATTTGGAGCCAATTAATAAGAAAAATTATAATAAAAATAGAAGAATAGAAAGAGGGCTATTTGTTAGTAATGAAGATATCAAGATAAATGCAGATATAAATGGAAGTTTAAATATATTAAGAAAATATGATAAATGTATTCCCAGACTTATAAATGAAGCGAGGGATAATGGGTTTTTGGACAATCCGATACGTTTAAGGGTGGCCTAGCAATAGGTGGAAACTTAAATATCAGACAACGTAAGAATCTCCCACTTCTAAACGAAGTGAAAGTGGGAGAGGTTCAAATTCTTTGTATTGATGCAATCATTCCAGAATGGTTTTCCCCAAGCATTAAAGAATGGACTATTAAATACTATCCCTTATGCCATAGCAATTATAATCGGAACAATATTGGTTCCAATGCTTCTACCTATATTACCCTTTAGGGCTTTTTCCATGAAGGGGTTAGTTCTAGGTGTGATTTGGTCTGTTGTTGTTATAAAATATTCTAATGTTTTTTATTATGATAATAATATAGTACTCAATATAAGTAATTCATTATTGCTGACTTCAATAATAAGTTTTCTAGCTTTGAATTTTACTGGAAGTACAACATTTACATCTTTATCTGGTGTAAAGAAAGAAACTTTAATTGCAGTGCCAG
Organism: Tissierellia bacterium; assembly: GCA_012518955.1. Taxonomy (GTDB): domain Bacteria; phylum Bacillota; class Clostridia; order Tissierellales; family Tepidimicrobiaceae; genus DUNJ01. The sequence goes on from JAAYRD010000104.1 coordinate 7,715, forward strand.
TTATAGCAACTTCTGCATTGGTAGGGGTAGTGCTTATGATTATAGGAAATTTTCTATAATTTAGAAAGGAGTATATACTGATATGGAGTATATTAGAAATGTAGCGAAGATAGAAATTAATTCAGATAAATGTACAGGATGTGGCTTATGTATTAATGTTTGCCCCCATGGTGTAATTAGCATGGATGATAAGGTGGCTTTTTTAGCAAACAAGGACAGGTGCATAGAATGTGGGGCATGTGATAATAATTGTCCCGTAGATGCTATAGAGGTTGAAACTGGAGTTGGCTGTGCCTATGCTATAATAAAAAGCTGGTTTAATAGCAGTAAGACAAATTGCTGTTAGAAATAATGACAAAAGCTTTTACTATAACCTAAGGTAAAGTTGTGGAAAAAATTTGACATATTTTATATACTGTTATAAACTATATTATACAATTTAATAATACCTCACTTTCACAAGTGAGGTAGAGGCGCGATGTTTAACAGTCCTTAGTGGAGCTTGAGAGGCGTGGAAACTAAGGAGAAGGAAATATCGCCGAAGCTTGTAATATCCTCAGTATTACTTGCTGGGTCTGCAGTTAATAGCTGCTGAACTGTCCTGATAAACTATCCCAGTATATCAGGGGGTGCTATCTCGCATTTGGGAAAGAGGGGAATTAGGTATATATGTATATAAGAACCTGAGTTCATCTCAGGTTCTTTTTGTACTTATAAATACATTAAACTTTATAGGAGGAGAAGGATTATGAAAAGAAGAATGTCATTATTATTAATAATGCTATTATCCATAGCTATGTTATTAACAGGATGTGGAGCGAGTAATTCAGGAGAAGTAAAGACATCGGATGCTACTGATGCTGGAACATTTAAGGTAGGCCTTGAATGTGCATATGCACCATTTAATTGGACACAGATAGATGATTCCAATGGTGGTGTAAGAATAGATGGGGCATCAGAGTATGCAGGTGGATATGATGTAGAAATAGCTAAAAGAATTGCAGAAGGATTGGGGAAGGAATTAGTTATTGTAAAAACCGAATGGGACGGCCTTGTACCTGCATTAACTTCAGGTAAGATAGATGCTATTATAGCTGGAATGTCCCCGACAGCTGAGCGTAAGGAGACCATAGACTTTTCAGATATATATTATAAATCAGATCTGGTTATGGTTGTTAAAAAGGGTGGAGAATATGACGATGCTACTTCTATTCAGGATTTCAAAGGGGCAAAGATAACTGGTCAATTAAATACTTTCCACTATTCAGTAATAGATCAAATTGAAGGCGTAGATAAACAAGAAGCCATGGACAACTTCTCTGCAATGAGGGTTGCTCTTGAATCAGGTATGATTGATGGATATGTTTCAGAACGTCCAGAAGGTATTAGTGCTGAATCTGCCAATGAAAACTTTAAAATGATAGAGTTTTCAGATGGATTTATTACATCAGATGACGATACTGCAATCGCTGTAGGTATTGCAAAAAACAGTGAATTGACCGAAAAAATTAATGAAATATTGGAGGGTATTTCACAGAAAGAACGTACAGATATTATGGATAATGCTATTAAAAATCAACCGGCGGCTGATTAATGGTTGTTAAATATATTTTTGAAGGAGAATAAATATGAGTTTCGATTGGATAATAAATATTATTTCAAACAACTGGCCAATGTTTCTTCGTGGGGCAGGTATGACCCTCTATATCTCTATAATAGGTACCATTGTTGGAACTATAATCGGTTTATTAGTAGGGGTTATACGTACTATTCCAATGCCAGATGTAGGGGTTAAAAGAGTTGTTTTAAAAATTGTTAATATTGTTCTTTCCATCTATATAGAAATATTTCGCGGAACACCTATGATTGTGCAAGCTATGGTGATTTACTATGGTTCTGCATTGGCTCTTGGTGTAGATATGAATCGATTAACAGCGGCTCTTTTTATAGTGTCTGTTAACACAGGAGCTTATATGTCAGAAATTGTTCGTGGTGGTATTGTTTCTATAGACAAGGGACAATTTGAGGCAGCCCATGCTATAGGAATGAATCATGTTCAAACTATGAAAAATGTAGTATTACCACAAGTAATCCGAAATATTTTACCAGCAACGGGCAATGAATTTGTAATAAATATAAAAGACACCTCTGTACTAAATGTAATTTCTGTAACAGAACTATATTTTCAAACAAAATCAATTTCTGGCAATAACTTCAGATATTTTGAATCGTTCTTTGTAGCATGTGTTTTGTATTTTATAATGACTTTTACAGTAACAAGAATTTTGCGTTATATTGAAAGAAAATTGGATGGACCAGAAAATTATATTATGTATGCTAACCAAATGCAAGTAGAAACACCTGAAGATATAATGCGCAAAACAAAATATAACGATGTAAAACAACACTAAGAGAGGAGGGTACTATGGAAAAAGTAATAGATATACAGCATTTGAGAAAATCCTTTGGAACCCATGAGGTTTTAAAAGATATTGATTTTTCGGTAAATAAAGGGGAGGTAGTTTGTATCATCGGTTCATCAGGATCTGGTAAATCAACCCTTCTACGGTGTGTTAATCTTTTGGAAAAACCGAGTGGTGGTCAAATTATTTATAATGGAGAAAATATTTTAGATGATGGTCACAATATTAATGAATACCGTACCAAGTTAGGAATGGTATTTCAACAATTTAATCTATTCAACAATCACAATGTTTTAAACAACTGTGTTGTAGGACAAACAACGGTATTAAAGCGTTCTGAAGAAGAGGCGAAAGAGATAGCTATGAAATATTTAAAAATAGTTGAAATGGATCAATACATCAATGCTAAGCCAAGACAGTTATCAGGTGGTCAAAAACAACGAGTAGCTATCGCCAGGGCTCTTTCCATGGAGCCAGATGTAATGCTCTTTGATGAGCCTACATCAGCCCTAGATCCAGAGATGGTAGGAGAAGTTCTTAAAGTGATGAAAGACTTAGCTGGAACGGGATTGACTATGCTAATAGTAACCCATGAAATGGAGTTTGCTAAAGAAGTGGCTGATAGAGTAGTGTTTATGGATGAAGGGATTATTGCTGAAGAAGGAAGACCAGAGGAAATATTTAATAATCCAAAGGAACAGCGGACAAAAGAATTTTTAAAGCGTACTTTAAAACGGATGTAGCAGGAAGGTGCTAAAAGCCAAGATTGAAATAATCTGGGCTTTTATTTTTTGATTTTATATACTAAAGTTTGTTCACAGATTTATCTCCCTGTCATATTATATATTGCCTAAGGAGGGGGAGGTGAACTAGATGAAGATAAATGTAAAAGAGGCAAATATTCATGAAAATAGATCAAGAGATAAGGGTAAAAGAAATGATTGTCCTCAATTGCCAGGAACAATCCTTCGAATAAATATTCCTGCTGGTGCAGAAATCAATCTATTAGGTTTAATAGAGATTTCTTCTCCAGGTGGTATTTGTTTAATTATAAGACTTCCTATATTAGGAGGAAATAGAACAGGTTTATCCTCTGTTATAAATGCTATAGAAGCAGCAGGAGGAACTGTAGAATTTATAGAAGGTTAGTTATAAAGGTGGCTCTTTAAGGGTCACCTTATTTTATTCTTTTAACCTTTTTCAGCAAGAATTCCCCCATCTTCTATAAGTGGGGATGAATTGCTAATTATTTTTTATCACTAAATATATACTATGATATAATATAATTAGTATTAGGTGAATAAAAAAATGTATTCAAAGCCAAGGTAAATGAGGTGAGAATATGTTAAGGGCTTATAAGTTTAGGCTATACCCAAATAAAGAGCAAAAAGAATATCTAGTTAAATGCTTTGGTTGTACAAGATTTATCTATAATAAAATGTTATCGGATAAAATAAAGCATTATGAAAAAACAGGAAAAATGCTTAAAAACACTCCTGCAAAGTATAAGAAAGAATATCCCTGGCTAAAAGAGGTAGATAGCCTGGCCTTAGCAAATGCACAGCTTAATTTAGAAAAGGCATATAGAAACTTTTTCAGAGACAAAACTGTTGGATTTCCTAAGTTCAAAAGTAGAAAAAGCAAACAATCCTATACTACTAATAATCAAAATGGCACTGTATATATTGAAAACAGCCATATCAAACTTCCCAAACTAAAATCAAAGATAAAAATAATTAATCATAGAAAATTCCAAGGTAAAATCAAATCATGCACCATATCCAAAACTAGATCCAATAGATATTACATATCAATACTTGTAGAAGAAAATATAAAGCCATTACCTAGAACAAATAAAAAAGTAGGTATAGATTTAGGCATTAAAAACTTTGCAATAACAAGTGATGGAGAAATATTTGAAAATCCTAAATGGTTAAGAAAATCAGAAAAAAGACTAAGAAAACTACAAAAAGACTTATCAAGAAAGAAAAAAGGAAGTAAGAATAGAGAAAAGGCAAGGTTAAAAGTGGCAAAACAACATGAAAGAATAGTAAATCAAAGAAAAGATTATCTGAATAAATTATCTTCTAAAATTATAAACGAAAACCAAGTTATAGTTCTAGAAGATCTTAGGATATCAAATATGTTAAAAAATCACAATTTAGCAAAATCTATACAAGAAGTATCATGGCATGAGTTTCGAAGACAATTAGAGTATAAAGCTAAATGGTATGATAGAGAAATAATCATAGCACCATCCAATTATGCAAGTAGCCAATTATGTTCTAATTGCGGATATAAAAATAAGGATGTAAAAGATCTAGCACTTAGGGAATGGACATGTCCTAAATGCAATAGCCATCATGACAGAGATATAAATGCAAGTAAAAACCTACTGAAACTAGCCATATAGTTTTGGTATTACCGGGGTAGGAGCTACCCTTAGAGCTTGGGTAAACTTGGTACATTAGTACTATTGACCAAGAAACCCCCACCTCTAAGTAAGGCGTAGGTGGGGTGTAGTTCACTTGCACCCGATTCATTTAAAGGAAGTTTAACTACCTTAGAAGTTGCAAATTCCATTGAAAAAGGGATTAAAAATATTATTAAGGATGTAGATATAGTAAAGATTCCCATAGCTGATGGAGGAGAAGGGACTGTAGAAGCTTTAGTCCTTGCAACAAATGGTAGATATGAGGAAGCCTACGTAGTAGGACCTTTAGGTAAAAGACTGAAGGCTAAATATGGAATATTAGATGAGCATATTTCTGTGATTGAAATGGCAGCAACATCTGGGCTAACCTTAATAGACAAAGATAAATTAGATGTCCTGTCTACAACTACATATGGTACTGGAGAGCTAGTGAAAATTGCAATGGAAAAAGGATATAGAAAAATCTATGTAGGGCTTGGAGGCTCCTGTACCAATGATGGCGGAGTAGGATTTGCTCAAGCTTTGGGAGTATCATTTGGGCAACAGAAGTACCCAACCATAGTTTTATATATAATAATGAAACATCTACGACTAATCTTATAAACTTGTTTGGTCGTTGGTTTTTTCATCCTTTTAATAATCGCTGCGGTATTTGGAACTATAGGGATAGCAAGGGTTTTTCACAATAAGGAAAAAAAGAATGAACAGGCATAGATTTAAAATATTGGTCTAGTTTTAAACTATAAAAAATCGGATCATGGTTATGGTATTTTACCATAACCATGATTATTAAAATATATTATAGAATAATAGGAGGCATTAATATGATTAATATTGTAGATGAAGCTAAAAAACTTCAAGATGAAATAGTAAGTTGGAGAAGGGATCTCCACCAAATTCCAGAAATAGGACTGGAATTACCTAAAACAGCTGCATATGTAACTGAGAGATTAGATGAAATGGGTATAGAATACAAGGCCAATGTAAAGCTTCTATTCCAACCTGCAGAGGAGGGTCCAGGAGGAGCTAAACCTATGATTGAGGAAGGCGCTTTGGAAGATCCTAAGGTGGATGCTGCATTAGGACTTCATATAGGAGGTATTTTTGAAGAGGTAGGAACTGGTCAGGTAGGATATAGTGGTGGAAATATAATGGCCTGTTTAGATAGCTTCCGTATTAAAGTAAAAGGGTCTGGTTGTCACGGAGCTATGCCAGATACTGGGGTAGATCCAATTGCTATAGCAGCTCAAGTTGTAACAGCACTTCAAACTATAGTAAGTCGTGAAATGAAACCTACAAATCCTGCTGTAGTTACAATTGGTACTATTCATGGAGGTTCTGCCTATAACATAATACCAAACTCTGTTGATATAGAAGGGACAGTAAGAGCCCTAGATCAGGATACTAGGGAAAAAATTGCATCCAGTATCGAAAGTATAGTGGCAGGCATAACTAAAGGAATGCATGGTGATTATGAATACGAATATACTTTTGGGTATCCACCGGTTTCCAATGATCCAGAATTTACAGAAGGATTCCTAGATACCGTTAGAAAAGTGATAGATGAGGAGGATATGATAGAGATTAAAGACCCAACTATGGGTGGAGAAGATATGGCCTATTATCTAGAAGAAGTTCCAGGAACCTTCTTTTTCTTAGGTGGATTCAATAAGGAAAAAGGCATAGTATATCCACATCACCATCCAAAATTCATGGTTGATGAAGATGTATTTTGGAAAGGTACAGCATTAATGGCACAAGGAGCATTAGATTGGTTAGCTAAACAATAAAGATGATTATCTGTAGATATATATTAGGATGATAGACTGGTTAAATAACCAGTCTATTGTTTTATGATGATTGTATTCGGGTACAATATAATCAAAGTATGTAATAAGGTTTAGAGGAGGGTATAAAATGAGAAAAAGATCTATGGGAATACATCATATCACAGCAATTGTAGGACACCCTCAGGAAAATGTGGATTTTTATACAGAGGTTTTAGGACTTAGATTGATTAAAAAAACTGTTAATTTTGATGATCCAAAAACCTACCACTTTTATTTTGGTGATAAGGAAGGAATACCAGGAACGGTCATCACTTTTTTCCCATGGGCTAATGGAGAAAAAGGAAAGGTTGGAGGTGGGCAAGTAGGAAGTACCAGCTATGCAGTACCAATAGGTGGAGTTGAATTTTGGAAAAAACGCCTAGAAAGATTTGATATTCCCTATAAAATAAGTCAACGGTTTAATGAAGAATATATTCAGTTCAAAGACCCTCATGGGCTGGAGTTAGAAATAGTGGAAACAGCTGAAGGGGAAAAGAGCAGTTGGGAATTTGAAGACATAAAATCCCATGTGGCTATTAAAGGATTTCAAGGGGCTAGGTTATTATCCTTTAATCCTGATAAAACGGCTGAGTTGCTGGAAAATATTATGGGATATAAAAAGGTTGGAAAGGACAGGGAATTAATCCGTTTTAAATCCACAGGTTCTATTGGAAATATAATAGACTTAGATACTACTCCCAAAGGTATTGGGAAAACAGGTGTAGGTATAGTGCATCATATTGCTTTAAGGGCTAAAGATGATGAAGATCAATTAGAGTGGATGAAATTAGTTGAAGATGGCGGATATCATATAAGTCCTATAAGGGATAGGGATTATTTTAAATCCATATATTTTAGAGAACATGGTGGAAATCTATTTGAAATCGCCACAGACGGACCGGGATTTACAATAGATGAATCATTAGAACAACTAGGACAAAAATTAATGCTTCCATCTCAATATGAATCCAAAAGAAAAGAGATTGAAAATGTATTGATTCCAATCAAATAATTGAACATAGATTACAAATAAGCTTATAAATTGGTGTTAACACCAATTTATAAGCTTATTATTTTATAATTTTATCTATAGCAAGGGCTGAGGCTATAAAAATTTTCGATTGGTTTTATCATTTAATATTATATATAATCGTTAATTGGAAGTAATTAATCAATATTAGAATAATTGATATTATTAAAAGTTAGGAGGAATTTAAATGAAATTTAAAAAAGGTTTTGCATTACTACTTGTTTGCATATTAACTTTTGGAATTGTTGGGTGTGCAAACAATAAAGAAAGCTCAGGTACACCGGAAGAATCAGATGAAAAAACAAAGCTAGTGGTGGGAACATCAGCATCTTATATACCTTGGGCTTTTCAGGAAAATGATGAAGTTAAGGGATTTGAAATGGATGTTTGGAAAGAAATTGCAGACAGGAACAACTATGATTTGGAATTTAAACTTGGACAATTTAGTGGATTAGTAGGAATGCTTGATGCAGGAGAAATAGATACAGTTGCCCATCAAATGTCAATTACAGAAGAAAGAGAAGAAAAATACTATTTTACCGAACCTTATGCATATAGTTACTATGATTTGTTTGTAGGAGAGGACAGCGATTATAAAACTAAAGAGGATCTAAAAGGAAAAAAGGTTGGTTGTTGGTTAGGTGGAAATGGAGAAGCAACCTTAAGACAAATAAACGAAGAATATGATTTAGGATTTGAAGTTATAACTTTTGATGGAGCTTCTATAGAAGAGGAGTTAATGATTGGAAGATTAGAAGCATTATGGCAAGGAGAGATTAAAACAAAGACAGTTATAGAAGAAAATGATTTAGCTATTAGGCAATTAAACGAAAAATTGGTTTATGAAATAAATGCATATCCATTTAGAAAAGATGAAGAGGGGAAGAAACTTTCCCAAGAGGTTTCCGAGGCATTGAAATCTATGAGAGAAGATGGAACATTAAAAAAACTATCTGAAAAGTGGTTTAATATCGACACTACAATGCCAGAAGAATAGGTGATATCTTTGAATTTTGATTTTCAATTCATGCTGAGAGTAATACCCATTATGCTAAAATATAGCGTTGTTACTTTAAAGCTGTCTTTTTTAGCAATATTATTTGGTATTACAATAGCCTTTTTTATTGCAATAGTTGTATATGCGAAAGTACCAGTGCTAAGCCAGATTTTTAAAGTATATATATCCTTTTTTAGAGGAACACCTTTAATGGCACAGTTGTTTTGTTTTTATTTTGGAATTTTGCCAGCTTTATCAAAAATTGTTTTAAAGGTTTCATCCTTTCAAGCTGCATTAATAATTTTGAGTTTGGCAAGCTCTGCCTATATGGCTGAATCTTTAAGAGCGGCTATATCCTCAATACATAGAGGACAAATGGAGGCAGCACAGTCCATAGGTATGACATATATGCAAGCAATGTTTCGTATTATATTGCCACAAGCTATTAAGGTAGCAATTCCAACACTTTTTAGTAGTTTTATAAACATCATCAAAGATACATCCCTAGTTTTTGCCATAGGAGTTAAAGAAATGATGGCTACAGCACAATTAGAAGGTGCTTCAGGATATCGTTATTTAGAGGCATATGTATGCGTATTGCTTGTATATTGGGGAACAACTTCTATAATGGGATTCATACAAAAGCGTATAGAGGTAAAACTTGAGAAATCAGTAGGTGAAACGGTTTGATACGATTAAAAAATATTCATAAATCATTTGGAGACCTAGAAGTAATAAAAGGTATAGATTTAGATATAAATAATGGTGAGGTTATATCTATAATAGGACCCTCAGGAACTGGTAAATCAACATTGTTACGTTGTATAAATTGCTTAGAAATGGCTGACCAAGGCGAAATACAAATAGAAGATTATGTAGTCAATCTCAATAAAATTACTAAGCAAGATAAATTATGGCTAAGACGAAATACTGCAATGGTATTTCAAGGGTTCTATTTATTCAATAATAAAACCGTACTTGGCAATATTACAGAAGGTTTAAAAGTTGTTAAAAAGATGAAAAAAAGTGAAGCAGAAGAAAGAGCCCTACAAATATTAGAACAGGTAGGATTATTGGATAAGAAAGATAATTATCCTTCTAGTTTATCGGGTGGACAACAACAACGGGTTGCAATTGGTAGAGCCATAGCTCTAGAACCTAAGATATTTTTATTTGACGAACCTACCTCAGCATTAGATCCAGAATTGGTAAATGAGGTGCTAATATTAATCAAGGAACTAGCAAAACAAAATAAAACTATGTTAATTGTGACACATGAAATTAATTTTGCAAGAAATGTATCCCATAGGGTTTGTTTTATGGATCAGGGAGTAATTTTAGAACAAGGGCCAGCTAAGGAAGTAATTGATAATCCTAAAAATGAAAGAACAAGACAGTTTTTAAATGTAGTTAGGAACCGAGAAGATGGCAAGTAAGTATTACAAATAAGCTTATTATGATATAATTCTCATTAGGAGAATCCTGAGAAGGAGAGGTTTTATGTATAATTTTGACGATTTAATAGATAGGCGTAATACTAATTGTATGAAATGGGATAGATTAGAAGAATTATTTGGGGGGACAGGCTTGCTTCCACTATGGGTTGCTGACATGGACTTTTCAGCTCCACCAGCTGTTTTAAAGGCTATAAAGGAAAGAACAAACCATCCTATTTTTGGCTATAACTATTCTTCAGATGAATATTATCAAGCTGTAATAAGTTGGATGAAAAGGAGGCATAATTGGAAAATAGATAGGGAATGGATATTATTTACTCCAGGGGTTGTACCAGCTCTTAGTTATTCTGTAAAAGCTTATACTGAGCCTGATGATAATATAATAATACAAAGTCCAGTATATCGACCTTTCTATACGACTATAGAGAATAATGGTCGTAATATAATTACCAATCCTTTAATATATAGGGATGGTAGATACTTTATGGACTATGAAGATTTAGAGGCAAAAATAGATTCTAAGACTAAGCTATTAATATTATGTAGTCCTCATAATCCAGTGGGAAGAGTTTGGACCAAAGAAGAACTGACTAAACTAGGAGAAATATGCTTAAAAAATGATATTATAATAATTTCCGATGAAATCCATTTTGATATAGTATACAAAGGATATGATCATACTGTACTGGCCAATGTTTCTCCTGAGATTAGAGAAAGATGTATCATATGTACTGCACCAAGCAAAACCTTTAATATAGCAGGACTACAAATATCTAATATAATAATTCCAAATAATGAACTGAGGAAAAAATATAGTTTGGAATTAGAAAAAGACCATATAATAAGGCCAAATGTATTTGGAGAAGAAGCTCTAGTAGCTGCTTATAATGAATCAGAAGATTGGCTGGATTCACTATTAGAATATTTAGAGAAAAATCGGGATTTTTTTATAAGTTTTGTAGACAAAAATATTCCTCAACTGAAAGTAGTAAAACCAGAAGGCACATATTTACTCTGGGTTGATTTTTCTGATCTTGGTATGAATTCTGAAGAATTGAGGGATTTTTTAGTTAATAAATGTAAACTTGCAGTAAATCCTGGTGAAATGTTTGGAAAGGAATCTGGATTATTTCAAAGATTTAATATTGGCTGTCCTCGTTCTATTTTGGAAGAGGCATTAATTAGGATAGAGAAAGCTGTTAATGGTAGAAACTAATAAAATGGACATGAAAGAATATTAGTTAAGGATGTTATAAATATCTCACAAATAAGCTTCTTTTTGGTGCTTGTCACTAAAAAGGAGCTTATTCTATGTTATAATGAAGGATATGGTGAAATAATAATCCATGATTGGAAAAAAGAAAGAGGAGTATAATGATATATGAATATATTAAGGAAAATAGCTGGAAAAGTTTTATATGGTATTGCTAAATTCATATCAGTAGTCTTGGGAATTTTAATAACTATCACCGAAACCATAGTAACCTTTGTAGTCAGCATAGCAAGAGGATTTGTTGTTTTAATAGGAATGGGAGGATGTTTATTTCTTTTTTTATTTGCTGGGCCTTTGGGAATTGCACTATTGCTAAATCCTATCGTACTATTGAGCATATTGTTTTTTGTTATATTTCCAATACTAGGAACCAAATTTGTATCCTATTTAAAGTATATAAGGTACACTATAACCGAATATTTATTTGATCGGGCTAGTTATCTCATAGATGGAGTAAGCTATCAATTTCAATCCTTTGATGAATATGGTGATAAGTATAAGAGGATGGAAGAAGAGAAGAGAAGAAAAGAACAAGAACGACGTCGAGCTCAACAACAAAGGGAATGGGAAGAAAGGTTTAGACAATGGTATGAGTACCAAAATTCTCAGAGAGGAAGTGGAGGCTATGGGGGTCAGGGAAGCTATAATTGGTATGGACAAAACACTGGTTATGGAAATCAACAAACCTATACCAATCCAACCACTGAGTTTAAAAGAAAATATGAAAAAAGTTGCGATCTATTAGGAGTTGGATATGATGCGGATAAATATCAAATAAAGTTAGCCTATAGGAAAAAGGCAAAGGAATATCACCCAGATTTAAACAAATCTCCAGATGCCACCAAGATATTTCAACAGATAAATGAAGCCTATGAATTTTTAAGTGATGGAAATATAGAGAGATATCAAAACATGAGATAGTAAATATATCTTATAATAGAAGGAGATGAATTATTTATGAATTGGTTCAGAAAATTTATGGTCGGCAGATATGGAGTGGATCAATTATCCACAGCATTGCTGATAGTTTCTATATTTTTTTCGATTCTATCCCGATTTTTTAACAGCGGTGTACTAAATATATTGAACATGATCATACTATTTATAATTTTTTATAGAATATTTTCCAAAGATATAGGAAGGCGATATCAAGAAAATAATAAATTTTTAAAAATCTGGTACCCCATAAAGAACAAAGTGAGTAGCAGGATACAACGGATAAAAAGTTTAAAGGATTATCGTTATTATAAGTGTTCAAACTGTAAACAAAAGCTTCGTGTGCCAAAAGGAAAAGGCAGAATAGCTATCACCTGCCCTAAATGCAAAATGACCATGATTAAAAAGTCTTAGTGAATAAATTTCATAGTGTAAAGTAAAGGAGCTATTGGTGAGGTTTTAATGTATCATTATAAAACATAATCATGGCTCCAGCGGTGGTTCTCTTTGCTAAAGGGAGGGCACATTTAGCTATTCTATAATACCTATATTCATGATTTCTAATTTTTTTAAAATTATCATAGATCTTAAGAGCAACTCTAGCGTTAAATCTTATATAATCTTCAACAGAATCTAGCAAATAACTTCCTGTGTCTACTTGAAAGTCCTCTAAATACTCATAGGTGCGTTTAATATAGTTCTCATACTGTCTATGGTTATCCAATAGGCGAATATTAGCATGTTGAGGAATTGTCATATCTTGAATCAGATGAAGGGTAGCACCTAGATAGAATAGGGACTGATTGAATTCACCCTTATCCCATAAATTCAAAGCCTTAGAATAATAGTCAACTCCTAAATCCATAGCACTTTTTCTACCATATAGACCTTTTTTCTTATAGGGGCTATAAAAGTGATTGGTACTCTTGAAGTCTTGATCAGCCCAGACAGCTCCTTGGTTTATATCCAGAATATAACTGCTAAAGAAATTATACTCCTCAAAGTATTCGTCGTTTTTTATGATATTTAAAGCTCGAAGATTTATATACTTATGAACTTTGCACTGGGTTCTAATCAGGGACTTTTTAATTGGGTTTGCAATACCAAAAACTGTTTTTAAAACATAATCATAGGTTTTTTCAAAATTATCCAAATGAATCATCTCCAATGATAATATATGCTATTATTATCTACCCACAAAACATATGTAGAAATTGTCCTAGAATTCCTTTGACCATCGTATCGACCATTTCCAATGCTCTATGGAACTATATGATACTATTAGAAATCATCTTTGAACAATTTTTCAATTGTATTTACATCTTTCCCAGCTCTCAAAGGTTCTACGGCTGGGCCTTCTACTATGGTATTTCCGTCATAGGAAAACCTAGAGCCATGGCAAGGACAATCCCAGCTCCTTTCAGCAGAATTCCAATTTAATTCGCAACCCATATGGGGACAGGTGGTATTTACTAGATGTAGAGTTCCATCTTCATCCCTATATGCACCTAGCCTTTCTCCATCAACTTTTAGGATCCTACCTTCACCAGGTTCAATATCTATATTTTTAGGGAGAGATTCAAGTTTCCCTTCTATAAGCTGTTCCGCTACATTGAAATTCTCTACTACAAAGTTTTTAGCAGAAGCAACAATGGTTTTACGGGATGGATTATATATATCCTGCCAAGGATTTTTTCCCTCGATGATCAGATCCCTTAAAATCATAGCTGACACCATACTGTTGGTCATACCCCATTTTCCAAAACCTTTAGCTATATACATATTAGGAGTATTGGAAGTGAAATTACCTACATAGGGGACTCCATCTAAGGTCATGCAATCTTGGGTAGACCATCTGTAGGGTACATCCTCCACAGTAAATAGAGTGTTGGCAAAATCTAATAGTGCTTGATAATGTTTGTTAGTATCCTCACTTTGACCAGTCTTATGATGCTCTCCCACTACTAATATAAGCTCTCCATCATCAGTACTTTGGTGGCGTAGAGAACGGGCTGGATCTTCAGCATTTATATACATTCCACCAGGATACTTTTCCTTAGCTTTGATTCCTACTATATAGGACTTTTCGGGATAGATCCTTGTGAAGTAACCTCCATGTTTATTATAGAATGGATAGTGAGAGGCTATTATAATGTTTTTTGCTCTAACCTTCTTTCCTTTGTCAGTAATAACTATATAGTTCTCATCTTTTTCAATATCCATAGCCCTAGTGTTTTCGAATATATTTACATTGTTGTTATAGATGGCTTTGGCTAATCCTAGTACATATTTACGGGGATGGAATTGGGCTTGATTATGAAATTGAACTGCTCCCTTTATATCTATATCAAAAGGAATATTTTCTACATAGGACGCATTGATCCCCAGATTAGAAGCCGTTTCAACTTCACTTTCAATTTTTTGGATGTAATTTTCATCTTGGGTATAGATGAATGCGGATTGAGGAATATAGTCACAATCTATGTCATTTTCCTCTGATATTTTCTTTATTTCTTCTATGGCCAATTCATTGGCTTCTGCATACTGCTGAGCTAGTTCTTTACCCATACTATTTTGAATTTTATTGTAAATAAGCCCATGTTGAGATGTAATCTTAGCTGTTGTGTGGGCGGTGGTACCATTACAGATACTACTAGCCTCAAGGACAGCTATGCTCAATCCTTCTTTCTCCAATAGATATGCACAGGTGATTCCCACCAATCCTCCGCCTATTATGACCAAATCTACATCTATATCCTCGTTTAAGGCTGGATAGTTTGTAGTAAGTGTAGATGCTAACCAATAGGACTCTGGCAGTTTTTTGAAATTTTTTTGCTCGTGAATATTCATATTATCCTCCATAATAAAGTTTTATTTAGACCTATTTTCTACTTTTATGCTTAAAAATATACAAACCTTTTTAAAAGTAGAAACTGAGTAACATAAAAAAGCTTTTTATAGAGAAAATAGTATAAAGAGATTTTATTTTTACTGGCTTTGTAAACTAAACATGAAAAAATAGCACAATGTTTTATAGAATTGCTTCAAATTGCTTTAAATTTCGCCCTGACAATTATAAAAGTCCGCCTTGAGATTGTCAAGGGTAAAATGAACGCGCT
>JAAYRD010000105.1 GCA_012518955.1 Tissierellia bacterium
AATCTACCAGCGGGAAAAGGATTAAATATCAGGTATTCTTCATCTATTAAATCCAAGACAGTTCTATTGATAGGATCATCTGTAGAAGATACTACATCTTTGGGTTTATTCAACATTAAATATATATATTTACGATAATCAACTTTTATACCATCTAAGGTAACTTTATCCTTATAAGGATCTATCTTCATGCTATTATTTTTTACAATTTTATCATTTACTTGAACCCTTCCTTCTTTAATGATCTTTTTTATATCCTTTCTACTTCCATACCCCATATTGGATAAAATCTTGTCTAATCGCTCTTTTTTTATCATAGGATTCTCCTTTAAAGTTTTTATATATTATATGTTAAACCATTTCCATTATTAATCAAATACCATTAGTATAAATAATCAAAAAACACATAAAATAATTTTGCATACCATTAAAAAAGAAAGGAGAGTATCATGAGTATAAATAAAACTGATGAACCACTTGATGGAGTAAAATGTGTTGTTAATACTTGTCATTATCATGTCTTAGGAGATCAGTGCAGTGCAGCTAAAATCGAAATTCAACCAAGGAATGCTTCTAGTACTGAGGAAACTGATTGTGCTACTTTTAGACCCAATGATAATAACTCTATGAGATAATAGTCCAAAAAGAAACAGAATAGGATAATCCTACTCTGTTTCTACTTCTATACAGTTTTCTCTTAATTCTTCAGGTAATTCTTCTATTTTAAAATCGGCTCCAATATAAAACTCTACATCAAACTTCTCTCCTATAGCGTTTAAAGCTTTGGCCAAGTCTTTCAAATCCTCTACCTTTAATTCCATTATCTTATATATACCGTCTACATATACTTTTTCCACATCATAATCGCTACCAATTATTCCACATAAAAAGCCATAGAGAGATTCAATATTCAAAACATTGAACTCCATGGCATTTATAAGTCTTATGGAATAATCCAAATTAAATATATGATCATCGTCTACATCGACGAATACAATATTACCATTTCCTTTTGTCATTTCCTCATTTGCCCTATCTACTAACCATTTTGTTTTTCCACTACCTTGTAATCCTAAAATATATTTAACCATGACAAGCCACCCCCATTTTTGTTTGCTTAATATAATATTCTACATTTTTTTGCTTTTTCCTCTATTTTTATATATATTTTTTGTTTTTTAATGCCTTTCCATTTAAATAATCACATTTGATTCCCTGCCTAGTCTGTCTTTTTTCCATATCAGATACTATTTCATCTCTTATCTTCCACCAACTTTCATTCCAATTCACAAATAAAGAATTTTCTTCTGGAGCTCTGCCAATTATTCTTTGCACTACTATCTCCTCATCTAGATACTCTAGAAATTTAATTACCCTTTCCTTATATTCTTCTTTTGATATTATAGATATTTCCCCAGACTTGTACATATTTCCTAGTTCAGTCTTATCTAATATATATAATCCATGAAGTTTTACTTCTTCTACTCCTAAAGCAGATAATATCTTGGCATTTTCAATTGTATCATCCATATCATCCCAAGGAAGATTTAATATTAAATGGGCACATGTTCTTATACCATATCTTTTATTTCTAATTACAGCATCTAAAAACTCTGCTAGAGTATGACCTCTGTTTATTTTTTTTAAAGTGTGATAGTTTACGGTTTGTAATCCTAGTTCTATAGTTATTTCTAAATCATACCTTTTCTTAATATAGTCTAGATATTCTAAATACTCGTCGTTTATACAATCTGGCCTTGTAGATATGGATATACCTACAACTCTATCTACTATAGATTCTTCCACATATCTTTTGAAGTCATCAATAGGCAGATAGGTATTGGTAAAGTTTTGAAAATAAGATATGAATTTATTTGCCTTATATCTTATTTGAATATAATCCTTATTCTTTTCTGCCTGTTCTTTTACAGAAAGGGTGTTTGAAAGATTTTCAAAGGAACCTCCCTCCTCTCCGCAATATATACACCCTCCAGTACCTACACATCCATCTCTATTAGGGCAAGTCAAAGGCAAACTTATGGGCAGTTTATATACCTTTTCCCCAAATCTTTCTTTTAAGTATTTAGAGTAAACATTATATACATCTATAGAGTTCTGATTCGACAATTTTCTACCTCCTATATCTCTAATACCCTTTTCAATTCAAATGCCACTCCAGATTCATTGTTATCTTTTTCGGTAATAATATCTGCCACTTGTTTTACCCTTTCACTGGCATTTTTCATAGCAATTCCACAACCTGCATTTTTTATCATCTGAGTATCGTTATTATCATCTCCTATGGCTATGATCTCCGACTCAGCAATTCCTTTTTCTTTAGCATACTCCAATAGACTTAACCATTTGCAGCCCAAAGGATTCATAATTTCCAATAATGCTTCTGCTACCTGAATATTTTCCATTACATGAGAACTATATTTTCTAGGATATCTTTTATTTATATCTAAATGAAAATCTTCCATATCCTCTTTGTCTCCTGCATATACAACTGCTAATATTTTACCATCTTCTAGCTCTAGATAGCTATCAACTTTTCTATACCTTTTTTCAGATTGATTTAAATAACTATAATAATTACTATGTTCTTTTTCCATTTCTATTATGATATCATAACCCTTGTCATAATTATCAACATGCACAATAGGGTGAAGACCTCTTTTTTTTCCTTCTTTTATCAATAATTTAAAATCTTCCAAATCCAAATATTTTTTTATGATTATCTCATCGGTTATTGTTTCCCTTACTACATTGCCATTATTAGCCAATATTACCAAAGGTTTGCCGATTTCTTTAGTCAACTGTTTAGCAGACCAATACCTTCTACCCGTTGCTATTACAACTTCATATCCTTTCGCTATTAGTTTGTCTATTAGTCTTAAATTTTCCTCTGTAATCTGTTTATCATCATTTAATAGAGTACCGTCCAAATCCATAGCAATTAATTTATACATTTTTCATCACCTCTATATCCTGTTTTATGCAAGTCTATGAAAATTTTAAAAAGCAACTATCTATTTAAATAAAATACTTCAACTGAATAGTTGAAGTATTTTATGTTTAATTTTTATTATTCATCATACATCTCAAAATCTTCTTCTGTAAACAACTCTTCAAAAGCCTCTGAAACAATATCAAATTCTTCATCGTCTTCAATGTTTATTAATTCGAACCCTTCTTCATCTTCTTCATATCCATATAATAGTACTTGATCACCATCTACAGGAACCAGAGCTATGTATTCATCATCTTCCACTTCAAATACTCCTAGTACATTACATTCCAACTCCGTATCATCTTCAAGTGTAAGGTAGATTACATCTATATCCTCATCACATCCACAACCACATCCACAGTTTTC
>JAAYRD010000106.1 GCA_012518955.1 Tissierellia bacterium
CCAGGGGGCTGTGAGATTGGGCCTAGGCCTATTGATTTGCATCTAAAAGCCTTGAAGGAATTGGGAGTAGAGATAGAGGAGTCCCATGGTTTTTTACATTGCAAAGCTAAGGATTTAAAAGGTTCAGAGATACAGTTGGATTATCCTAGTGTGGGAGCAACAGAAAATATTATATTAGCTGCTGTAAGGGCAAAGGGAACCACCATAATTCGTAATGCAGCAAGGGAACCTGAAATAATAGATTTGCAAAAATACTTAAACAAAGCTGGAGCTAAGGTAAATGGAGCAGGAACTAGTGTGATTATAGTTGAGGGAGTAGATAGATTAACCAACGTTACCCACAACACCATGCCAGATCGGATAGTTGCGGGAACTTATATGATAGCCTCTGCAATGACAGGAGGAGAAGTAGTAATAAAAAATGTTGTTATAGATCATTTACAGGCAATCGTTGCAAAACTAAGAGAAGCAGGATGTCTAATATATAGCGATAATAGTTCACTGAAGATAGTAAGTTCTAATAGACCAAGTTCTATTGAGATGATTCAAACATTACCTTACCCAGGATTTCCAACAGATATGCAGGCTCAGATGATGGCTTTACTTAGCATAGCAAATGGTACTAGCATAATTTCAGAAACTGTGTTTGAAAGCAGATTTAAACATGCTGAAGAGTTGATTAGAATGGGAGCAAACATTAAAATCTTTGGAAAGGTAGCAGTAATTAAAGGAGTAAAAGAATTGACAGGAGCAAAACTCAATGCTAAAGATTTAAGAGGTGGAGCCTGTCTTGTTTTGGCTGGATTATCAGCTAGAGGGGTTACAGAAGTAGACAATGTCTATCATATTGAGAGAGGATATGAAGATCTTCATATTAGATTACAAGAGCTTGGTGCTGATATCAAGATCATTGAATAGTAGCATCTTTTGCTACTTTCATAATATAGGACGAGCAAGCGGGTGGGATACTCTATGGATAAAGGAAAGAGGACTAAAAGAAGGATACGAAGAAGGGGAATTGTATTAAAACTTTTCCTATTTGTACTGATATTGATATTATTATATTTATTTGTATTTAAAACTAACTTTTTTAATATTAAAGAAATTAAGGTTGTGGGAGCTAATAAGATGAGCTCTGAAGAGGTGATTAAAGCGTCTTCTTGTTCTAAGGGAGAAAATATATTTAGAATAAATAGCAATGTATGCGAAGAATCTTTAAATGCCCTACCCTATATAAAAAGCTCAAAAATTAAAAGAAATTTCCCTGATAAAATAACTATTGAAATCCAAGAAAGGAAAGAGGTAGCTATAATACCTTATATAGGTTCCTTTGTTTACATAGACGATGAAGGATATATATTATCAATAGAGGAAAAAGAAGAAGAGGAAGAAAAAATTGAATTACCTCAAATTGTGGGTGTGGAATTATCTGACATAGAGGTGGGAAATAATGTATTTGAAATATTGGACATCCATAGTATGATGGAGTTTATTCGCTTAGGTGAGAGATCAAGCCTTTTTTCATCGATGAAATACATTGATTGTAATGATGAAAATAATATAATTATAGAATTAAAAAATGGTATTAAGGTTGCATTTGGGTCTTTGCATAATGTAAAATATAAATATAGCTTTTTACATCATATACTAGAAGATATTGAAAGAGAAGATAGGGATGTAAAACAGATATTATTTAACAAAGGTGACAATCCAGTAATAATAACTGGTGGTCAATAGGGGGAATTATATGAAAAAAACAAATAGTCGATTGGCACTTGCAGCAATCTCCTTGTTTTTAGGTATTATACTATCTATACAATTTAAAACCGTAAGTAAAACCGTTGGCGATGGAGTTCTCCCCACTCAAAGGGCGCAGCAATTGGCTTTGGAATTAAAAAAGGCTCAAGAAGAAAGGGATGTGGCAGCTAAAGCTCTAGATGAAGCTGAAAGTAAAATAAACCAGTACGAAAAAGGAGAGGCTGATAATAATATATATGCGGAGAATCTATACAAGGATTTAGAGAAATATAGAATGTTAGCTGGATATACTGATCTAGAAGGACCTGGAGTGGTTTTAGAAATACAGGAACCACCTGCAGATGTACAGTTTGGTGAAGAATACAGCATTATAGATGATTTAGATTTAATACTTCAGACCATAAGTGTTTTAAATGCTGCCGAGGCAGAGGCTATATCTATAAATGATCAAAGATATACTACTTTTACTGAAATAGAAAAGGCAGGGGATCTTATTGAAGTTAATGGTGTAACTATAAGTTCTCCCATAGTAATTAAGGCTATTGGAGATCCTCAAAAATTGGAATCAGCACTGGCACTTAAGAGGGGTATTGTGTGGACATTGGAATATTACGATTATATCGTGCATTTGACCCAGGAAAAGAATATTGAAATACCAAAATATAGAAAATTAGTAGAATTTATTTACTCAAAGCCGGTAGAAGAAGTAGCTAATTAAAACTTGGGGGATATATATGGATAATACTAGAAAACATAAATTCACAATATTATTCTCTTCTATTTTATTAGGTATTTTTATATCAGTTCAATTCAAACAGAATATACCAGATATACCCTCGGTTACATTAAGATCTATTCAAACCACTAAGAATGAAATAGATTCTATAGTAAAAGAAACAGATAGTTTAAAGGGATTGATAGAAGAGAAAGAAAGACAGATAGAAGAGTTTGAAAACATGGCTAGTGAAGATAAGAATATAATAGATATATTAAACGCTGAGTTAGAAAAAAACAAGGCTATTTCAGGTTTAGAAGATGTGCAAGGTTCAGGAATCATCATTACGTTGCACGACAATATGGCGGAAGATGCATTTGGTCAAGAGTATGATTTAGATGTAGTTCATGATGTAGATATATTGAGAATTATAAATGATTTAAGAGGAGCTGGTGCTGAAGCTATAAGTATTAATGATGAACGAATACTAGCCATAACGGAAATAAAATGTGGTGGTCCTATTATAAGGGCAAATGGTAAAAGTTTAGGAGCTCCCTTTCATATAAAAGCTATAGGGGATCAAAAATTATTAAATGCAGCTATAAATGCACCTAATACTTATAGTTATGCGTTAAAAAATATCGATCAAATAAATGTTAAAACTACCATAGAAGATGATATCAAAATTCCAGCATATCGTGGAAGATTCAACTTTAGATATGCTAAACCATTAAAAGAGGGTGATTAACGTGTTTTTTGCTTTAATCGGTATATTAATTGGTATGGCTATTGGATTTTTATTGCCATATACCTATGATGCAGCTTATTCCCTATATATTTCAGTAGCGATTTTAGCTTGCCTAGATTCAGTTTTTGGAGGTATAAAGGCAAATCTAGAGAATAAGTTTGATGTAAGTATTTTCTTATCTGGTTTTTTTGGTAATGCTATAATTGCTGCATTTTTAGCTTATATTGGGGATAGACTTGGAGTACCTTTATATTATGCGGCAATATTTACATTTGGAGGAAGATTATTTGAAAACTTTGCAGGTATTAGACGTATTGTCTTATTTAAGAGAAAACTTAAAAAAGATGGCTAATCTTTCTATAATAGAGGGATTTAGTATATAGTGACTATATTAAAAATGAATTTAGGAATCAATATACTTATTTTTAACAAATATTTTGGAATTTAATCATGGAGGAGGTTGAGGATTTGTTTGATTTTGATGTTGATGTTGAGGGATTTGCAAAGATAAAGGTTATTGGTGTTGGTGGCGGAGGTAACAATGCTGTAAATAGAATGATAGATTGCGGTGTAAGAGGAATTGAATTTATTGCTGTTAATACTGATAAACAAGCTCTTAATTCATCAAAAGCTGAACAAAAATTGCAAATAGGAGAGAAGTTGACCAAGGGTTTAGGAGCTGGTGCAAATCCAGAAATAGGAATGAAGGCAGCAGAAGAAAATAAAAATGAAATAACAGAGTCCTTAAAGGAGGCTGATATGGTTTTCATAACTGCGGGTATGGGTGGAGGAACAGGAACAGGGGCTGCGCCTATAGTTGCAGAGGTGGCAAAGGAGCTTGGGATTCTTACGGTAGGTGTTGTAACGAAACCCTTTACCTTTGAAGGAAAAAGAAGGACTAACCATGCTGAAAAAGGTTTAGAAGAATTGAAAAGCAAAGTTGATACTTTGGTTACCATACCTAATGATAGATTGCTTCAAGTAGCAGAAAAGAAAACAACTATGGTAGAAGCTTTTTCTATGGCAGATGAAGTACTTAAACAGGGTATACAAGGTATATCGGATCTAATTGCTGTTCCCAATCTAATTAATTTGGACTTTGCTGATGTGAAGACTATTATGTACAACCAAGGAATAGCTCACATGGGCATTGGACGAGCATCAGGGGAGAATAGAGCCGTAGAGGCTGCAAAGCAAGCTATCAAAAGTCCATTATTAGAAACATCTATAAATGGAGCCAAGGCGGTGTTGTTAAATATTACGGGTGGTGGGGATTTAGGTTTGTTTGAAGTGAACGAGGCAGCAGATTTAATTAGACAGGCTGTTGATCAAGATGCAAATATAATATTTGGTGCTGGAATAGAAGAGGATTTAAAAGATGAAATAAAAATAACAGTTATTGCGACAGGATTTGACTCAGAAAAATCAAAAAAATTGGGAAGATTTTCAGTTGATGAGCTCAAAACAGACCAGGAAAGTGCAGCTACTAGCGACTTTGCCGTGGATAACCTAGATATACCTACTTTTTTAAGAAAAAGGGATTAAATAAAAACTATACAGAATAATGACAAAAAACGTTTCTCTAAATAGAGATACGTTTTTTTTGTTGCTTAAAAACTGACAAATTTCTAGGTACAACTTATATATAATAGACATAAATAGTATGTCTATTGAATAGGTATAATTAGTAGGACATTATTAAAAGGGGGTATTCTGTTGTATGTATATATTGAATACCTATTAATAGAAAATATTATAATCAATTTTATTATATTATATGTTACCAAAGGCATTACAAGAACAGAAACTAGCAAATTAAGAATATTTATAGCGTCATTGGTAGGTTCTCTATATACTTTGGTAGCTTTTTTTCCCTCATTGGAGTTTATGGTAAAGTTTTCTATCAAATTTTCAATTTCTGTACTTATGATAATTTTGGCTTTCAATCCAGCTGGATTGAAATTGTTTTTGAAACAAATATCTGTATTCTATGTAATTTCTTTTGCCTTTGCAGGTGCTATAATAGGTATTTTCTATATATTAAATAATAATTTGGATCTAACTAAATTTTCATTCCAAAGTTCAGATGAATTGATGAAATTTTTGGTTATTGGAATAATAGTAGCTATTTTACTTATAAGATATATGCTCAAATTTCATCAGGCTAGGATCAACAAAGAGCAATATATAACCAATATAGTTATAGGGCTTAATAACAAAGAGGTAGAATTACTTGCATTAATAGATACGGGTAATTCATTAAAGGAACCTATATCCCAGATGCCAGTCATAATTGTGGAATATGATGCATTGCAGAATATTTTGCCTAAGCTGGTTAGGGATATGTATTTGCATAAAAAGGAGCTGGATTTAGAGGTTATGACCTATATTATGGAAAAGATGAACGAGGATATTAAGTTTAGATTGATACCTTTTAAATCAATAGGTAATGAGAACGGAATATTAATAGGCTTTAAACCTGATAGTATAAAAATCTATCTGGATGATGGGCCTAAAGAATTAAAAGGCGATATAATAGTCGCTATTTATAATGATAAATTGGCAGAGGATGAGCAATATAATGGATTATTACATCCTGAAATATTAGGATAGGGGGAGAAATCATGAAGGAAAAACGTTTAAGGATTAGGCTATTTTTCTATAATTTATTAAAAAAATTAAATTTATTGGATAGTGTTTATTATATAGGGAGTGGAGAGGTGCTTCCACCACCATTGAAGCCAGATGAGGAAAGCTATTTTCTTAAAAGATTAAAATATGACGATTCTATTAAGAGCATTCTTATAGAGAGAAATTTGAGACTGGTAGTTTATATAGCTAGAAAATTTGAAAATACAGGTATATGTATTGAAGATTTAATATCCATTGGGACCATAGGTTTAATTAAAGCGGTAAATACCTTTAACCCAGATAAGAATATAAAATTAGCTACCTATGCATCTAAATGTATAGAAAATGAAATCCTCATGTACTTAAGACGAAACAATAAGCTAAAATCTGAAGTATCATTTGATGAGCCTCTTAATGTAGATTGGGACGGGAATGAATTGTTATTATCGGATATATTGGGAACAGAGGCAGATATTATATTTAAATTTTTAGAAAAAGAGGTAGATAAGGAGCTTTTAAATATAGCAATTGATAAACTTTCTGGAAGGGAAAAGACTATAGTGCAACTACGTTTTGGACTTAATAATGAGAAGGAAAGAACTCAAAAAGAAGTAGCGGATACACTTGGAATTTCACAATCATATATATCTAGATTGGAGAAAAGGATAATAAAAAGACTGAAAAAAGAGATGGCTAGACTATTATAATATGGATATCTTTAGCAAATGAAAATTGAATAAAATAACTCATTGAGGCAATAATTTTATATGAAAAGGGGCAATAAATGGCGAAAGGAATGAAGTAGGTGTACACAAATAAAGTCGAAATTTGTGGGGTTAATACATCTAAATTACCAGTACTCACAAATGAGGAGATGCAAAAGTTATTTGTAAAGATTAAAGCAGGAGATCTAGAAGCGAGAGACGAATTTGTACAAGGAAATCTGAGATTGGTTTTAAGTATAATTCAAAGATTTAATAGAAGGGGAGAGAATGTAGATGACCTATTCCAAGTAGGATGCATAGGATTGATAAAGGCTATAGATAATTTTGATTTAAGTCAAAATGTAAGGTTTTCTACCTATGCAGTCCCTATGATAATTGGAGAGATTAGAAGATATCTAAGGGATAATAATTCCATAAGGGTTAGCAGATCCCTAAGAGATATTGCTTATAAAGCTTTACAAGCGAGGGATCAATTGGTTAGCAAACATTTAAAGGAACCAACTATTATGGAAATATCTAAGGAATTAAATATGCCAAAAGAAGAGGTAGTATTTGCATTAGACGCTATTCAAGAGCCTATTTCCTTATTTGAGCCTATTTATCATGATAGTGGAGATGCTATTTTTGTAATGGATCAGGTAAAGGATGAGAAATCTGAAGATGAGGTGTGGCTTGAAGAAATTGCCTTAAGGGAAGCTATAGACAAATTGAATAAAAGGGAAAAATTAATTTTAAATTTAAGGTTCTATGAGGGTAAGACACAAATGGAAGTAGCAGATGAAATAGGAATTTCACAAGCTCAGGTGTCGAGGCTAGAGAAAAATGCTTTGAGACAGATGAGAAAGCTTATCTAGAAAAAATTATCTCACCAATATATGGAATATTTTACCCTAGGTTTTTAATATATATATTAAAAGGACATTAATGAGGTGAGGTAATGATTAGATTATCTGAGATGAGAGAAAAAGAAGTTATAAACATAAGAGATGGGTCTAAAGTTGGACTCATCTATGATTTTGAACTGGATTTAGACAAGGGAGTAGCTACAGCTATAGTTATCCTTGGATCAGGGAAGGTATTAGGGTTATTTGGGAAGAATAGCGATCTTATAATTCCTTGGCATGATATAGTAAGAATTGGAACTGACGCAATATTAGTAGATATAGATCCTGAAGAAAAGTGAAATGTTAGACATTATTAAAGGTATATATTATAATTAAAACAAGGATAAAGTTTGGAGGTACAAATATGAAATGTCCATTTTGTAATTATTATGATACTAAAGTAGTAGATTCTAGACCAACAGAAGAAGGACAGGCTATTAGACGTAGAAGAGAATGTATAAAATGTTCTAAAAGGTTCACAACTTATGAGAAGACAGAATCTATACCTTTAATAATTGTTAAAAAGGATGGAAATAGGGAGCCTTACGATAGAAATAAGATTATGACAGGAATATTAAAGGCTTGTGAGAAAAGACCGGTGCCATTAAAGGTTATAGAGGATATAGTGGATCAAATTGAAAAGGAATTATATAATTCTATGGATAAGGAAGTGACCAGTCAGCATGTTGGGGAGATAATAATGAGTAAACTAAAGGACTTAGACGAAGTAGCTTATGTAAGATTTGCTTCAGTTTATAGACAGTTTAAGGATATAAATACTTTCATGGAAGAACTAAAAAAACTATTAGGAGAAGAAAAATAATCATTCGAGGTGCTGTATGGAAATTATAGAAAAAAACAGAAGGGGAATATTGTATTATCAATTTGAAAGGTTTAATGAATTGAATTTTATAGACCATTTATTCACATCTAGGATTGGATGGAACAACGGAAACATTCCTGATAAACTTTCTGAAATTTTAAACATGCCAAAATCTAATCAGGTGAATCTAAAACAGGTTCATGGCACAAATATTATTTTAGTAGATTCTAATGATGACTTTAAAGAACTTTCAAAAATAGAAGGAGATGGATTAATAACTAATATACCAAATATAATCTTGTCAACTAATCATGCGGATTGTGTTCCCATTTATTTTGTAGATCAAATAAAAAAAGTAGTTGGTGTAGCACATGGAGGATGGCGGGGTACATATGAAAATATAAGTGGAAAAATGATAGATAAGATGAAGGAAGTATATGGCTCAGAAAGTGGAGATATTCTAGTGGGAATTGGTCCATCAATAGGACCATGTTGTTATGAGGTAGGAAAAGACTTAGGTGAACAATTTAAAGAGAGGTATCCTAGATTTTCTAATATATTGATGGAGAAGGATGATAAAACTTTTTTAGATCTATGGGAAGTCAATTATCTTCAAGTAAAGGATAGGGGAGTTAGGGAAGAAAATATTGTTGTATCCAAAGCCTGCACCAGTTGTAATGTAGATAAATTTCATTCTTATAGGAGAGAAAAGGGAACAAAGGAGAGGTTGGTTGCCGCTATTGGTTTGAAAAACAATGCATAGAATTATTAAATAAAAAGGATGATAGGATGAAAGAGGCTAATCTAAATCAGATTATACTGCAAAATATTTTGCAGTATACGGATATAGGAATTCATGTTATTGATAAAGCCAGAAAAACCATCATATATAACGAGGCTATGGGAACGTTGGAGGGACTGGCTATGCATCAAGTAGTAGGTAAAGACCTATTGGATACATTTCCTAGTTTAAATGAAAACACCTCAACTTTAATAAGGGTTTTGAGCATTAAAAAACCTATTCTAGATAAGGTCCAAATATATATTAACTTTAAAGGACAAAAAATAACCTCATTAAACTCTACAATACCTTTAATCTGGAAGGACCAGATAGTAGGGGCTTTAGAAATAGCAAAGGATATAACCTATCTTAATAGATTATCAAATAAGCTCATGGATTTACAACAGGAATTAAAGAATAATAATTATAATGTATCAAAGGGAGAAATTAAACATTATACATTTAATGATATAATTGGGATATCTAAGAATATAAAAGAGGCAATTAAAGTAGCTATGAGGGCAAAGGATTCACCCTCCTCTGTTTTAATCTATGGAGAGACGGGGACTGGTAAGGAATTGTTTGCACAAAGTATACACTACGAAGGAATAAGAAGGAAAGGTCCTTTTATTGCACAAAACTGTGCTGCTATTCCAGAAACTTTGTTGGAGGGTATATTATTTGGCACAGAAAAAGGTGGATTTACGGGAGCAGTCCAAAGGGAGGGAATATTTGAACAGGCCAATGGTGGAACATTACTATTGGATGAAATCAATTCTATGTCCTATGGACTTCAGGCAAAATTATTGAGAGTCCTCCAAGAAGGCTATGTACGTCGCATAGGCGGAGTCCAAGATATACCTATAGATGTAAGGATAATAGCAACTACCAATGAAGAACCTTTGGAGAGTATAAAAAATGGAAATTTAAGAAAAGATCTATATTATAGACTGAATGTTGTTTATATACGAATTCCCCCTTTAAGGGAGAGAAAAGAAGACATTCCTATATTATCCAATTATTTTATCGAAAAATATAATCCTTTATTGGGTAAAAATATTCTTGGAATTGAAGAAGAAGTTTTAGACTGTTTTTATAAGTATTCTTGGGGAGGGAATGTTAGGGAGTTGGAAAACACCATAGAATCGGCTATGAACTATGCTATAAACAATAGGACTTATTTAACAAAAGAAGATTTTATATCCTTTGAACATATAATCAAAGATAGTAATATACTAAAGTCAAATGTTGTAGAGATAGATAAACCTTTATCAGATTACTTGGATGAGATAGAAAAGCAGATAATTGAGACAAGCTTAAAGATCCATAATTATAATATAACACAAACAGCAAAAAAATTAGGAATGAGAAGGCAAACTTTACAATATAAGATGAAAAAATACATCCTAGGTGCAAAATAATTTGCGGAGACAGTGCAAGTTATTTTGCTTTGAGAGGAAATTCTTTTTTAAAAAGTCTGAAAATATAGACAAAAGTATAGGAAAATAATAAAAAAATGAGGAAAGTCTACAAAAAGAATTGGCAAAAAAATTGCATATATAATAGGTGTAGAAAATATTAGAGAAAATTTTGGAGGTGCAAATATGAAAAGAGAAAATGTAAAGGTAATACTTTGGGGAATAGGTGCCATGGGTAAGGGAATGGCTGAGATGTTACTTGATAAAAAAGGAGTAGAAATTGTAGGGGTTGTAGGTAGAACTTATAGACTTGGAAAAAGTATGTATGAGTATTTAGATGTAGAAAGAGGAAATAGACCAGATATTATAATAGGCACATATGATGAGATAATAACAGAGAAGGCTGCAGATGTTGTTTTAATTGCTACAGACTCTTTTACAAAGGATTCCTTTGATAAGATTAAGCATTGTTTAGAAAATAAGATAAATGTAATTTCAACTGCAGAGGAGATGGCTTATCCTTATGCTCAAGAGCCAGAATTAGCTAAAGAATTGGATAGAATTGCAAAAGAAAATGGAGTTTCAGTATTAGGTACTGGAATTAATCCTGGGCTAATAATGGACTTATTGGTAGTCACATTAACTGGAGCATGTATGGATGTTGATAGCATAAAGGCAGAGAGAATAAACAATCTATCACCCTTTGGACCAGCTGTAATGCATGGACAAGGTGTGGGTATTACCGTTGATGAATTCAATAAAAGGGTAGAAGAGGATAAATTAGATGGACATGTTGGATTCCCTGAATCCATTACGATGATTGCTGATGCTCTAGGATGGAAATTAAGTGATGAAATCGAACTAAGCAGAGAGCCTATAGTGTCTAGTGTATATAGAAAAGCTCCCCATGCAGAAGTGCAAGCAGGAGATGTGGCAGGGTGTAATATGAAGGGTTATGGTAAAGTAGATGGGGAGTTAAAAATTGAAATGGTTCATCCACAGCAAGTTGAGCCCCAATTAGAAGGTGGGAGTACTGGAGACTTTATAACCATAAAAGGAACTCCTGATATTGAAATGGCTATTAAACCGGAAGTTCCAGGAGGAATTGGAACCATTGCAATGTGTGTTAATATGATACCTCAAATTATAAATGCTTCCCCAGGACTTAAAACCATGATAGACTTACCAGTACCAAGAGCTATAATGGGTGATATGAGAGACTTAATAGAGAGATAGAGAACAACATTGTTCGTTATCTTTAGCTTCGAACTTATTCGAAGATTATATTTATAGATATTTTAATAGTGGAAAATTATTTTATTGAGTTGAAAGAAAGGAAGGATATAAATGGATGCTAGAAAAGGCGACTGGGTAAGAATTCATAATATTGTATTAGAAGCGGGAGAAAGAGCTCCAAATATACCAGAGGATACTCAAAATGTGCCCTTGGAATTATGGGATAAAGGATTTCTATTAAATGAAGGTGCAAATATTGGAGATAAGGTAGAGGTTGAAACCTATATAGGGAGGAAAATGGAAGGGACTCTAATAGAGGTAAACCCATATTATGAACATGATTTTGGTAAATGTGTTCCTGAACTAATGTATATAGGTAGACAGGTTCGAAGTTTACTTGAAAAGGATGGTGAATAATATTATGGCTAAGGATATGAGTTTTGAAGCTGTAATGGCAAGAAATGGAGAAATAATGAAAAATGCAGTAGGCATAGATTATGATTTATTTGAATCAGGTAGTATTGCCTTCGATTATGAGAGAATGATGAGAGAAACTGGTTATGATCTTCAAGAAATTGAAGAAATACAAAGGGAAACAGGAGTAGGGGATACTCCAATATACGAACTGCGAAATTTAACTAAATTGGCAAGGAAGTTTGCACCAGCTGGTAAAGGAGCAAGAATATTTATAAAAGATGAAGCTGCCAATCCTTCAGGAAGTTTTAAAGCTCGAAGAGCGGCTACTGCTTGTTATCATGCAAAGAAACTAGGCTATAAAGGTGTAATAGCTGCTACCAGCGGTAACTATGGAGCTGCTGTAGCCAGTCAGGCTGCTATGAGGGGTTTAAAAAGTATAATTGTACAGGAATGCTATGATTCTAAGGGAAAGGGCCAACCAGAAATAGTTGAAAAAGCAAGAAAGTGTGAGGCCTATGGAGCAGAGGTAGTACAACTTAGCGTTGGACCAGAGTTGTTCTATACCTTCTTGGTATTATTAGAAGAAACAGGATACTTTAATGCTTCCCTTTATACACCTTTTGGAATAGCTGGAGTAGAGACATTAGGATATGAATTGTCCATGCAATTTAGAGAAAGGGAAGGTAGAGATCCAGATGTAGTTGTAGTTACAAATGCTGGTGGTGGTAACTTAACAGGAACTGCAAGGGGTCTTATAAAAGCTGGAGCTACTGATACTGAAATAATAGGGGCTAGTGTAAGTCTTCAAGGGCTTCATATGGCTAGTGATAGCCAATTCAATAAGAAGTCCTTTACTACAGGTCATACTGGATTTGGAATTCCATTTGCAACTTGGCCAGACAGATCCGATGTTCCTAGGTCAGCGGCTAGACCATTAAGATATATTGATAGATATGTAACTATAAACCAAGGTTCTGTATTCTATATGACAGAAGTATTAGCCCAAATAGAAGGATTAGAGAGAGGACCAGCAGGGAATACATCCTTAGCAGCTGCATTTAAATTAGCTCAAGAATTAGACGAGGATAAGATAATTGTTGTACAGGAAACAGAATATACAGGTGCAGGAAAACATATTCAACCTCAATTAACCTTTGCTAAAGAGAACGGTATCAAGGTAATAATTGGGGATCCAACGGAAGAGGTACCAGGAGAAAATATTATTTTACCAAAAGATCCAAGCTATATTAAAGTTGAAGAAATTGAATTGGATAGGACTAGAAGATCCTATATTAGAAACTGTATAAAAAATACTAAAGTAGAAAAAGTAACGAAAGAAGACTTAGAATTCTTAATAGAAGATACTAAATCCAATGAAGAATTTGTTAAAAAAGTATTGGATGAATTTGGAGTAGCATATTAGGAGTTAGGAGGGAATGGTATGAAGAGAGAAGATGATTTCAAAGAAAGAAGGAAGCACTTAGCAAGCTTAAGTGAAGCAGAACTTGAACAAAGATTTTGGGAACTGGCTGAAAAGATTGTAGATCCTTTGATAGAATTGTCTGAGAAAAATACTACTCCATCTATAGAGAGATCGGTATTACTTAGAATGGGATTTTCTAGTTTGGAGGCTCAATCTATAGTTGAAGGTATTATCGATAGAGGTTTACTAGGGAAAGGTGCTGGACATATTGTATATAGGTTGGCAATGGATAAGAATATGGAAATTAGAGATGCAGGATTAAAGCTAGTAGATGGAGAGATGTGGGATGACGTAGTAAAGATATTCCAAGGAGGTGAGAAATAATGGATTTAAAACCAAATGAGAAACTAGATATTGAAAATATATTAAAGGACTT
This sequence comes from Tissierellia bacterium, assembly GCA_012518955.1. Classification (GTDB taxonomy): domain Bacteria; phylum Bacillota; class Clostridia; order Tissierellales; family Tepidimicrobiaceae; genus DUNJ01. The sequence goes on from JAAYRD010000106.1 coordinate 13,996, forward strand.
GGATAAATATAGGCCTAGAAGAAGAGGTTGGACTTGGAGAGAGGGTATTGGTGAGAAAAGGCGGATGGGTAAGTTTGAATACTATGACACATCTAAGCCTCTTAAAGATAGTCAACCATTGCCTGCTGCAAAATACTTTAACAATATAGATCCTCAACCAAAATCCATTATTACTACAGAGATAGCATCGGGTAGATTTGAAGATGATATAAGACGTATGAGAATGGCAGCCTGGCATGGAGCAGATCATTTAATGGTAATTAGGACTGCGGGACAAAGTCATTACGATGGATTAATAGAAGGTACTCCCCAGGGAATAGGTGGAATACCTATTACTCGAAAGCAAGTAAGGGCTCAAAGAAAGGCTTTAGATATTATTGAAGATGAAGTAGGTAGGCCAATCAACTATCATTCCTATGTATCTGGAGTTGCAGGACCAGAAATTGCCGTTATGTTTGCTGAAGAAGGGGTAAATGGGGCCCATCAGGATCCTCAATACAATGTATTATATAGGAATATAAATATGGTTAGATCTTTTGTTGATGCGGCTAGTGCAAAAAAGACCATGGCATGGGCCAATATAGCACAAATAGACGGAGCACATAATGCCAATGCAACTGCTAGAGAAGCTTGGAAGGTAATGCCTGAATTAATGGTACAGCACGCTATTAACTCCATGTTTTCCGTTAAGGTGGGTATGAAAAAAGAGAATATTTGCCTTTCAACAGTGCCACCAACAGCACCACCAGCTCCATGTATGAGACTAGACTTACCTTATGCTGTGGCTTTAAGGGAATTGTTTGCTGAGTATAAGATGAGAGCACAGATGAACACCAAGTATATGGAATCATCTGCAAGGGAAGCTACAGTAACTCATGTGTTGAACTTGCTTATATCTCAAATGACTAGAGCGGAAATTCAATCCACTATTACACCAGATGAGGGTAGAAATGTACCATGGCATATATACAATATAGAGGCTGTAGATACGGCTAAACAAGCTTTTGCGGGTATGGACGGACTTACAGAGATGTTGGAAATCAAGAGAGACCATGGGGAATTAGCTGAAACCGTCAGAGAACTGAAGGAAAGAGCTATATTGTTCATGGAGGAAATTTTAGAGGTGGGGGGATACTTTAAAGCAGTAGAAGAAGGATTTTTTGTGGATTCTGGATACTACCCTGAAAGAAATGGGGATGGAATATCGAGAAAATCCGATGGGGGTATAGGCGTAGGTACTGTATATGAAAGAGATAGAGACTATATGGCCCCTGTAACAGCTCATTTTGGATACAATAATATTGAACAATATGATAAGGATGCAGTAGATAATCCATCTAAGTTAATAGGTGGAAGCACATTTGAGGATTCAGATAAAATTGTCTATATAGATGAATTAGATGAGAACGATAATGTATATCTAAGGCTAGAAGAAACCAAGGAGCTAAGAAACACATCTAAGTTAAGACCAGAAATGGAGTGGTTGGGAGATGGTATAATTTTAATCACTTTATTTTTACCTGCTGAAGAAAGGGTGGCAGAGTTTGCCGCATTGGAAATAGGTAAAAAATTGGGCTTAGAGGATGTAGAGGTAATCCATAGAGAGATAATGCAGGAAGCAGAGGGGACAAGAATTGAATTAAAAGGTAGAGTAGGATTTACCATAGATATAGATGATTTGGTTATACCGCCAAAACCAGAGGTATTGACAGAGGATGAAATCAGAGAAGATATTGATAATAATCCAATGACTGTGGTGGCAGCTACAGTAGGGGAGGATGAACATTCAGTTGGCTTAAGGGAGATTATAGATATTAAACATGGTGGTATTGAAAAATATGGAATAGAAAGCAATTATCTTGGCACTTCTGTTCCTGTTGAAAAACTTGTAGATGCAGCTATAGAGATCAATGCAGATGCAATCCTTGCATCTACTATAATAAGTCATGATGATATTCATTACAAAAACATGAAGAAGCTACATGAACTATGTGTTGAGAAGGGAATTAGAGATAAGATAATCCTTGCAGCGGGAGGTACTCAGGTTTCAAATGAGTTGGCTGTAAAAAATGGTATGGATGCAGGTTTTGGCAGAGGCTCTAATGGTGACCAAGTAGCAACATTCTTAGTAAAGAGAAGAAGAGAGATGAAAAATGAAGATTGATTTATTGGTAGCGGAAATAGGTAGTACTACTACAGTAGTAAATGCTTTTAACCTTGGATCTTGCCCTGAGTTTATAGGGCAAGGCCAAGCCCCTACCTCGGTATATGAGGGGGATGTAAATATTGGTCTTAAATCTGCCATTTGTAATCTAGCTAAAAATATGAATGTTGATAAGATTGAACACACTGAACTTATAGCCACTAGTAGTGCAGCAGGAGGCTTAAGGATGACTGTCCATGGTCTTGTTTACGATATGACTGTGAAGGCGGCAAAGGAAGCTGCTTTAGGAGCAGGAGCTAACATACAGTATATAACTGCAGGAAAACTTAGAGATTCGGACTTAAATAAAATAAAAGAGATAGAACCGAATATTATTTTAATCGCTGGTGGAGTAGATTATGGCGAAAGGGATACAGCTTTATATAACTCGAAGCTTGTAGCAGGATTAAATCTAGATGTACCGGTAATATATGCAGGAAACGTAGAGAACCAAGAGGAAGTTAAGGATTTGTTTAAGGATAAGAAATCTGAACTATATATTGTTGAAAATGTATATCCAAAGATTGATGAATTGAACATTGGACCTACTCGAAAGGTAATTCAAGATGTATTTGAAAAGCATATTATTCATGGGCCAGGAATGGAAAAGGTTAGGGAGATGGTAACTGGGACCATCATGCCTACTCCAGGAGCCGTAATGGCATCTTCTGAGCTGTTATATGAAGAAATAGATGATTTAATCACTGTTGATGTGGGAGGAGCTACTACGGATATCCATTCTGTAACTGAAGGTAGTGAAGAGATATCTAGAATACTTGTAAATCCAGAGCCTTTAGCTAAAAGAACAGTGGAAGGGGATTTAGGGGTTTATGTAAATATGAATAATATAGTCAAAATGGTTGGTGAAGAAGAACTAGCGAAAGAGTTGGGCATAACTGAGGCTGAACTAAAAAGTATAATTGAAGATTATAAGCCAATACCAGAGACTCAAATAGAAAAGGATTTTGTAGAAAACCTAACTGTCCACGCTGTAGTTACGGCTATTAAAAGACATGCCGGTTATCTAAGACATCTATACGGTCCTGGGGGTAAAAAAACCATTGCTGAGGGCAAAGATTTAACTTTAGTAAAAACCATTGTTGGAACAGGGGGGGCATTGTCTAGACTGCCAAATAGAGTTGAAATATTAAAGGAAATAGCTCTAAGTAATAAGGGGAATGAATTATTGCCTACAAAAGAAGCTAAGGTAGTTATAGATAATCATTATATAATGGCTTCCTTGGGAGTGATGTCTAAAAAGTATCCAGAAGAAGCTTTAAGGCTATTAAAAGATAGCTTAGGAATGTAAAATATTAAAGGCTAATAGCTCTATCGTCCATTAAGTGCATATAGGAGGTAATTATGATGTATCCTAAAATAAAAATAGATCTAAAAAAAATAGAACATAATGTAAAAACTATAATAGATTTGTGTAATAAGTATAATATAAAAGTAGCAGGGGTCACAAAGGTATTCTGTGGACATCCTAAAATCACACAAGCCTATATTGATGGAGGGGTGAGCTATTTAGCTGATTCAAGAACTGAAAATCTAGCGAAATTCAAAGATTTCAGTCTTCCTAAGATGCTTTTAAGATTGCCTATGCTATCTGAAGTGGGAAAGGTGGTGGAATATGCAGATATATCCTTAAACTCAGAAGTTGAAACCATTAAAGCATTATCTGAGAAAGCTAGTGCTATAGGTAAAGTTCATAAGGTGATTCTAATGGTGGATTTAGGAGATTTAAGGGAAGGATACTATGAAGAAGAAGAGCTTTATAATGGAGTTAAAGAAGTATTAAGCTTGGAAGGTGTTGAAATAGTTGGTGTTGGAACTAATCTAACTTGCTATGGAGGCGTCATACCTGAAGAATCCAACCTAAAAAAATTAATAAAAATAGCTAAAACTATAGAAGAAAAATATAATATAAAAATGGAAATAATATCTGGAGGTAACTCCAGTAATTTACATCTATTATTAGCAGGTAAAAGAATACCAGGTATGAACAATTTAAGGCTAGGAGAATCCTTGGTATTAGGTCTAGAAACGGCCTATGGAAATAGAATTCATAATACCTATGACGATGCTTTTAAATTAATAGCAGAAATAATTGAAGTAAAAGAGAAACCTTCTGTGCCTACGGGAAAAATAGGAAGGGATGCCTTTGGAAAAGTACCTATCTTTAAAGATCGGGGTATTAGAAAAAGAATGATATGTGGAATAGGTAGACAAGACGTAGAACCGGATTCTTTAACACCTATAGATGATGGAATAACAATTCTAGGAGCAAGCAGTGATCATTTAATATTGGATGGAACAGATAGCAATATGGACTATAAGGTTGGAGATAAAATAGAATTCAAATTAACCTATGGTGGAATCCTAGGAGCTATGACGTCGAAGTATGTTACAAAAGATCTAGAATAAGAAGTTATAAGGGGAGATGAGTCTATTATCTCTCCCATTTTGTTATGAGATAATACATTTGTGACAAAAAAGTATAAAAAAAGAAAGGCCTCTGATATAATGTTGTTTACCACAACAAACAAAAATCGGAGGGATCCTTTCTTATGAAAACAATTATAACAGAAG
>JAAYRD010000107.1 GCA_012518955.1 Tissierellia bacterium
CTTTCATCCTTACCTAAACATACAACTTTTCCAGCTCGCTCATAGAATGCAGCAGCTCTTGAAGCCAAGTATGCAGGATAACCTTCATCACCAGGCATCTCTTCAAGCCTACTGGACATCTCTCTTAAGGCTTCTGCCCATCTAGATGTGGAGTCAGCCATTAGAGCCACTGAATAACCCATATCTCTAAAATATTCTGCTATGGTCATACCTGTATATAGGGAAGCCTCCCTAGCAGCAACAGGCATATTTGATGTATTGGCAATGAGGACTGTTCTTTCCATTAAGGATTGCCCAGTATTAGGGTCTATCAGTTTAGGGAATTCTAAAAGTACATCCGTCATCTCATTACCACGTTCACCACAGCCAATATAAACTATTATCTCTGCATCTGCCCATTTAGCAAGTTGATGCTGAACTACGGTTTTTCCTGAACCAAAAGGTCCTGGAATTGCCGCTGTTCCTCCCTTTGTTACAGGGAAGAATGTATCAATTACTCTTTGTCCTGTGACTAAAGTCTCATCTGGATCTAGTTTTCTAGCATAGCCTCTACCTCTTCTAACAGGCCATTTTTGAATCATGGTAAGATTGTGTTCCTTACCTTCTCCTTCTACAACACATACTGTAGCGTCAACGGTAAATTCTCCCTCTTCAATGGATTTAACCTTACCTTTTACACCTTGAGGTACCATTATTCTATGAAGAACTACTGCAGTTTCTTGAACCGTTCCTACTACATCTCCTGGTCCAACATCTTCTCCTACTTTCACTTGAGGAGTAAAATGCCATTTTTTATCTCTATCAAGGGCATGCACCTCTACACCCCTTGCTAAAAAGTCTCCAGCTACGTCTCTAATAGATTCAAGAGGTCTTTGTATACCATCAAACATGGTAGTTACAAGACCAGGCCCGAGTTCAACGGAAAGAGGTTCACCAGTAGTATAAACTGGTTCCCCAGGACCTATTCCTGTAGTTTCCTCATATACTTGAATAGAGGCTTTATCTCCTCTCATTTCTATGATTTCACCGATGAGCTTATTTTCTGAAACTTCCACAACGTCATATACGTTAGCTTCGTCCATACCTTCAGCTAAAACTAAAGGTCCGGATACCTTTACTATTCTTCCAACTTTCAAGATAAGCCCTCTCTTTCTATAAAATATTTGTTCCTACGGCTTTCTCCACATTGTCTTTGATTCTATTCATACCTATATCCAAAGTTCCCTGATTACTTGGTATCAATATGACCGCAGGAATCATTTGATCATTGTATCTTTCAATGGTATCAGGTATTAAGCTTGCCATTTGTTCAGTTATGAAGATAATACCATAGTCTTGTCTTGCTAATGTGTCTACAGTTTTCCTAGCCTCATCTCCATCAAAGACAGGGTATGCATCTATTCCCAATGCCTTAAAACCCAGTATAGAGTCCTTATCACCTATTACAGCAACCTTATACATATAAATCACGCAACCTTTCCCTTATGGCATCTGGAGAAAGCTTGTTCAGCTTTGAAACCATTATTATTCTCAATATTTTTATTTCTGTTTCCTTAGCTATTATATAGGAAAATATAGGTTCAGGTCCAAAGTTCACATATTTGGAATCTTTGTTTAAACTCATCAAATAGTCATCCATTTGTATTTCAAATTCGGATAGACGACCAGTTTCTTGATATGACTCTAATCCTTTTCTTAGACTAGGACCTATGTCCCGACTTTTGAATTTGTTTATTATAACATCTATAGAATCATTTAAAGCTAAGACTATATCACCTATATCTATATTACCATTAGGTAACAATGCATCTTTTAGGAAATTCATATCTTTATCTTGCTTCTTAAGTCTTATTAAAGTCCTTATATTGACTAAATCTATTAAATCCTTTACATAGTTTATGAATAAGGGAACTTCTAGTTCCTTAGCTAATTCATAAAAATGGTTAAAATAGTATTTATCCAATATTAAATCTATTCTTTGAGGATCTTTTGTTGTTTCAAAATCCTTCACTACACTATCCAATGCTTCACTAAATTTGGGATCTATATCCCGAAAATTGTCTGCTAAATAATCGGCTTTTAACTTTTCAAAATCGGTTGTGCCTATAGGGATATATAGATCATCCAAATCCTTTTGTAAGGCTTGCTCTTTAACTAAAACCTTCAAATTATGGTAGTCATA
>JAAYRD010000013.1 GCA_012518955.1 Tissierellia bacterium
AAGACCCATGCTCTCATATGAGGAAACCGATTCAGAGATCCTCGAAATATTAAACGGACTGTTTAATTCCACAAGAGCATGGGCATGAGAGAGTTTTTAACTCCATAAATATCATATCTTTTTCTAATCCTTATTTCAAGGGTTTATTTCTTATACCTATTTTTAAATATCATATCCCTAGATCATCAATATTGGAGCGTTTATGCCGCGAAAGTCTATTGATATGGGGGAGACCCATCTGGTAAAATCTTGAGGCGGAAATGCCCGCCTATCATAGATTATTTCCGGCAAAAATGGGTGTCCAGAGGGGTCAGGGGCCCCATGTCAATAGGACCGTGGAATAAATGCGGTTCTTCTATTTTAAATTCTGATAGTGACATTTTCATTGAATAAAACTTTATGCTTTTAGGTGACATTTTCACTGACTATTGACACTAAAACCAAATTTTATTTGACATCTCTTCTATGAACATCTCGTTAGTTTTATTTTTCATTAAATTACTTATCAACATCTCCGTTACCTCTTGAATAGGTGCATTTCCTAAAGCCCGTCTAATGGTCCATATGGTTTCTAATTCCTTTTGAGATAATAGAAGTTCTTCTTTTCTGGTTCCTGATTTATTTATATCTAAGGCAGGGAAAATTCTTTTCTCCGATAGCTTTCTATCTAAATGTATCTCCATGTTACCTGTACCTTTAAATTCTTCAAATATAACATCATCCATTCTACTCCCTGTTTCTACCAATGCAGTAGCTAAGATAGTCAAACTGCCCCCTTCCTCCAAGTTTCTTGCTGCTCCATAAAATCTCTTAGGTTTATGTAATGCTCCTGGATCCAATCCTCCAGATAGGGTTCTGCCTGTGGCGGGAATGGTTAGATTGTAGGCTCTAGCTAAACGGGTAATACTGTCCAATAGTACTACTACATCCTTACCATGTTCTACTAGCCTTTTAGCCCTTTCAAGAACTATCTCTGCCACTTTAGTATGATGAGAAGGTAATTCGTCAAAGGTTGAAGACACCACATCTCCCTTAACAGATCGTTGCATATCTGTTACCTCTTCTGGTCGTTCATCTATTAAAAGCACTATTATCTCTATATCGGGATGGTTTCTAGAAATGGCATTAGCAACCTTTTTAAGAAGGGTGGTCTTTCCAGCCTTTGGCGGAGAAACTATCATTCCCCTCTGTCCCTTTCCAATAGGGGCAATTAAATCTATAATTCTAGTAGAAAGATCGTTAGAAGTGGTTTCTAAGGTCATTCTTTTCCTTGGATATATAGGGGTTAAACTATCAAAATCTGGCCTTCTAATGCTAGTCTCTGGATTTAGGCCATTTACACTTTTTACATATAGAAGAGCTTTATATTTTTCACCAGATTTGGCAGGCCTTGTGATTCCAAATACCTTATCTCCTGTTCTAAGTCTGAATCGTCTTATTTGAGCAGGTGATACGTATATATCATTCTCTCCTGATAGATAATTATCACATCTTAAAAATCCATATCCTTCTTGGTGGATTTCCAATATTCCCTCTGCACTATTGATATTGTCCATCTGCTCCAATTCTTCCGCTACCTTATCCGGTAGTTTTTCCATGTTTATATCGTCAATATTGATTTCTTCACTTTTCTTTTCTTCTTTTGTTCCCGTCTCTATTATTAAGTCTATTAGCTCATCTTTTCTATATCTGCTAATACTTTTAATTCCCATAGTTTTAGCTATAACTCTTAGATCAGCTAATTTTTTATCACGTAAAATACTCGAGTCCAAAACTGCACCTCCATAATATTAAAAATAGCGCCGCTAAAATTCCATCTCAATATGTATAGAATTTCAGCGGTTACCTATATTTATTAATTTTTCTATATCTTCTACAATTTATGTTTGGAATATTCCTCAAGAAATGTAAATAGACAAGATATCAAGATTATGTTATCATCATAGTTCTTTCCAGTCAATAATTTTATTATTTCGCATATTCTGGTTTTTTATCCAACTTGTGTATAGCTTCAACAAACCTAACGGTTCCTGTTTCTGCCCTCATAACTACAGAATAGGTTTTAGCCGTATTATTCTCATAGTATACAACACCTTTTAAAAGCTCTCCATTGGAAACTCCAGTAGCAGAAAACATGATTTCATTCCCTTTGGCTAAATCCTCTATGAAGAATATTTTATCCATATCATGAATTCCCATTTCTCTGCATCTTTCTACTTCCTCATCGTTAATGGGATGAAGCCTTCCTTGAAACTCTCCCCCCATACACTTTAAAGCCGCTGCCGCTAGAACACCTTCTGGTGCACCACCAATTCCCACCATAATGTCTACACCGGAATCCTCGAAACAAGTTGCCATAGCTGCCGCTACGTCTCCATCCTGAAAGAGCTTGATCCTTGCACCAGCCTTCCTAACCCTTCGAATCAACTCTTCGTGCCTAGGCCTATCTAACATGGTTACGGTGATATCTGATATATCCTTATTCAACGCCTTAGATAGATTTTTTAAATTTTCTTCTATGGGTAGATCCAATCTTACCTTTCCTACGGCCTTAGGTCCTACGGCTATCTTATACATATACATATCTGGTGAATGTAATAGAGAGCCTCTTGGGCCTACCGCTACTACAGAAATGGCGTTTGATAAGCCATTGGCTACAGCTTTGGTTCCATCGAGGGGGTCTACCGCTATGTCCAATTTTAGTGAATCTTCTGATGCCTTTCCTATCTGTTCTCCAATATAAAGCATTGGAGCCTCGTCCATTTCTCCTTCTCCAATAACCACTACCCCATCAATGTTTATTGTATCAAACATCTTTCGCATGCCATCTACAGCAGCCTGATCCGCTAAATTTTTGTCTCCCCGTCCTAAGTGTTGAGCACTTTGCAATGCAGCTGTTTCAGTCACCCTAACCAAATTTAAAGCTAAGTTTCTATCCATTCATATTCCTCCTTACGACCCATCTTTCAATCCTATAGTATAAAATACTTCATAAGTTCACATTAAATAGTATAACATATTCACTCCAATAATTAAATAACTGTAA
>JAAYRD010000108.1 GCA_012518955.1 Tissierellia bacterium
ATGCTACTTCTATTTTTTATAATATCTATAATATCTCCTACCACTGCACTTCCAGTAGGCATATCTCCTGCCCCTTTACCATAGAACATCAAATCTCCCACTGCATTACCCTTTAAGAATACAGCATTAAACGCATCTCCCACCGATGATAAGGGATGATCTAAAGGTATAAACGTAGGATGAACTCTCATCTCTATATCTCCGTCCCTGTCCTTCCCTATGGCTAGAAGCTTTATAGCATACCCTAATTCTTTAGCATATTCGATATCAATGGGTGTAATCTTGGTTATTCCTTCCCTATATATACTAGCCAAATCTATATTTGTCCCAAAAGACAAGGAGCCTAATATAGCCAGCTTATGAGCTGCATCATATCCTTCCACATCTGCAGTTGGATCTAATTCTGCATATCCTTTATCCTGCGCTTCCTTTAATACGCTATTAAAATCAACACCATCCTTAGCCATTTTAGTTAAAATATAGTTTGTAGTTCCATTTACTATACCCATTACCTCTTCTACTTTATTACCTGCTAGACTTTCTCTTATAGTCGATAGTACTGGAACCCCTCCAGCAACGCTTGCCTCATATAAAAACATTACATTTTCTAATTGGGCTTTTTCGAATATTTCTTTTCCATGATTAGCTATCAAGGCCTTGTTTGCAGACACAATATGTTTCTTTTTAGCCATAGACTTTAATATGTATTCCTTAGCTGGCTCTATGCCCCCCATCACTTCTACTACGATTTCTATCTCATCATCTTCCAATATTTCATTGAAATCATCAGTATATAAACTTGTAGGAGCATCTACATTCCTTTCCTTATCTAAGTCATTTACCAATATCTTAGATACCTCTATCTCATATCCACAGTTTCTAAGCACTTCATCCTTATTTATCTTCAGTATATCCCATACTCCTGTTCCTACAGTCCCCATTCCCAGCAATCCTATTTTGACCTTTCCCATATATATCCCTCCATTGTATTTATATATTTTATTCCTTGGCTAAAAGGCTTATTTCATTAACACCATCTAATTCTTCAAGCCTTGATAGAAGCTCATGTACTTTAATTGTCATCTCTTTAATTTCAATAGCCATGGTTACATTAGCCACTCCATGGGTTGGTATGCTTTGATTGATAGTAAGAATATTAGCTTTAGATTTTGCAATTTCATTTAATACTTTAGACAATACCCCCTTGTGATGGCTTAAAAGTAAATGAATAGTTATAATTCTTCCCTGGTTAATTTCATATAGGGGAAATATATAGTCTTTATACTTATAATAAGCACTCCTACTCATCCCAACCATTTCCACAGCCTCATGGACGGTATTGGCTTCTCCCTTTTTCAATAATTCTTTCGCTTCAACAGTCTTTAACAAAACCACAGGTAATATTCTTTTATCTACAATATAACGGGTATCATCATTACCGGTCATTTTTGCCTCCTTTTTTTGTATGCATGCATTAAACATTTGTCCACCCAATGTGAACATATTAGCATATTTTTTTTAGTCTTGCAATAGAAAATATCAAATAATTTAAAAACCCCCTTTTAAGAGTTTTCTCTTAAAAGGGGGTTTTTAAATCCTAATAAATTTTATTTATATTTTTTTTACAAATTCCTTACCATATTCTACACATTGATCTATTGCATCTTTATCTGGATTCCAAAATGCCTTTAAACCTTCATCTACTACTTCAAACTTAGCATCCTTAAGTCTTTCAGTTATCAATCCTACAGACTCTCCACTCCAACCATAGGAACCAAAAGCCCCTGCTTTCTTATTTTTAAAGCCGATTCCCCTGATCATATCTAATATTCCTGCAGTTGCAGACATTATACTCTTATTTACAGTGGATGAACCTACCAACACAGCCTTGGATTTAAACATTTCGGTTATTACATCATTTTTATCTGAATTAGCTGCATTATATAACTTCACAGTTACATCCTTATCTGCTAACTGAATACCCTCTGCTATTCCCTCTGCCATCCTTCTTGTAGCACCCCACATAGTATCATATACTATGGTTATTTGATTCTCCTGATATGCATCTGCCCACTCCAAATATTTTTCAATAATTTGAGCTGGATTATCCCTCCATATAATTCCATGGCTCGTAGCTATTATATCTACAGGTAATTCAAAACTTAGTACTTCTTTTATCTTGTTGGTTACAAGAGGGCTAAATGGAGTTAATATATTTGCATAGTATTTAATCGCCTCTTGGTATAGCTCTGCTTGATCAACCAAATCATTATACATTAATTCTGAAGCATAGTGTTGTCCAAAGGCATCATTACTAAATAAAATGTTTTCTCCACTCATATAGGTAAACATAGTATCTGGCCAATGTAGCATCCTAGCCTCTATAAAGGTTAATGTGGATTCTCCTATATCTAAGGTGTCCCCTGTCTTTACTTCAACAAAGTTCCAGTCTTCATGGTAATGGGCTTTAAGTATCTTGGCACCATTAGCAGAACAATAGATTGGTACATCGGGTATCTCCTTCAATAGAAGGGGCAAAGCTCCACTATGGTCCACCTCTGCATGATTTGATATTATGTAATCTATGTCCTTTAAATCCACTTCTTTTTTTAAATTTTCTACAAATTCCTCATCAAAAGGTTTCCATACAGTGTCTATTAGGACAGTTTTTTCATCTTTTATTAAATATGAATTATAGGATGAACCCCTATGTGTAGAGTATTCGTCTCCATGGAATCTTCTTAATTCCCAATCAATCTTTCCCACCCAAGTTACCTTATCCGTCATTTTAAATGCCATAATAATACCTCCAATATATTATTCTCTTTTAATCTCTCTATATTATTTATACACTTAAAAGCAGAAATAAAACTATTTATTTGAATTATTCTATATTATTGCTCTTAAGCTATCTTCGTCCAGTATAATAATCCTTCTATGTCCAACTAGTTTTATCAATCCCAATTCTTGAAAATAAGATAATTTTCTACTCAATGTTTCCTGACTCATACCTATGTGGGAAGCCAGGTCCCGCTTGCTCATCTTTAAAACTACCTCTCTTTTATCATCTGCCATATCCAATATCATTTTTACAATCCTAGTCTCCACATCATGGATTCCTAAGTGCTCAATTAAACTCTCTGCCTTTTCCAATCTAGCACTTAACTCTTCCAACACCTTAAGGGCTATGGTAGGATATTTTACCATTAGCCCTTTTAATTTATCTCCATCTATTATACATAAGCTGGTTTTTTCTAAGACTTCTGCATTATCTGTCATGGTGCTATTAGCAAACAAAGATAGCTCTCCCATGAAGTCACCTGGGCCAAGTAGCCTAATTACCTGTTCTTTGCCTGAATCAGATAACCTTGTTATTTTAACCTTTCCTTTATGAATTACAAAAAGTTTCTCTTCCTTGTCCCCTGCCATATATATCATTTCACCTTTTTCATATTCCCGACTAGTTATTATCTTTGCTATCTCTGTCATCTCATGATAATCCAAGGTATTGAATATAGGAACTATCTCTATACAAAGCCTATCTTTTTTATTAGAATGACAACTGCAATCCATGAGGAAAACCTCCCATTCTTAATCATATAATACTTTTCTGGTTCTCCCTTTTTCGCCATATCCCAATAGCCTTACAGCATTTATTATAACCAATAGTACACTTATTTCGTGAATTAACATTCCAGATGATAAAAATACTACCTTGGCCAATACTCCTGCTAAAAGGGCACCTGCCACTATTATAGCAAAATATATGTTTTGTTTCATGTTTTTTACCGTTGCACGACTCAAACCAATAGCATAGGATAGTCTTTTTATTTCATCTGACATCAATACCACATCTGCTGTTTCCATGGCAACATCGGTACCAGCACCACCTATTGCAATCCCTAAGTCTGCTGATGCTAAAGCAGGTGCATCATTTACTCCATCCCCAACCATGGCTGTGGCTCCAAATTTTTCTTGCAATGTTTCCAAAGCCTTTACTTTTCCCTCTGGCAGAAGTTCTGCATAGTATTCATCTATGCCCAGCTCTTTTGATATTGCAGCAGCTGCTCTTTTATTATCTCCAGTTAACATAACTACTTTCTTTATACCTTGAGCTTTCAGGTTTTTTATAAGTTGTTTTGCATCTTCTCTTACCGTATCCGCTATAGATATTGAACCTAGCATTTTTTCCAAACTTGAGACTATAACAACCGTTTGACCATGTTCTTCTTCACTTTCTATATAGGTTTCTTCCTCTCCAGTTACAGTTACCCCATTTTCTGCCATTAGTTTTCTATTTCCTATCAAATAGGTCTTTCCTCGAACCTTTACCTTCAATCCTTGACCTGTTATTATTTCAGATTCTTCAGGCGCTTCATTCAGTTCACCAAATTTCTCTTCGGAAGCCGCTATAATTGCTCTAGCCAATGGATGTTCAGAGTAACTTTCCCCTATGGCCGCTATCTGTAATAGTTCATCTTCATCCATTTCAAAAGCTTTGACATTGGTTACCTTAGGTTTTCCTTCTGTTAGAGTTCCAGTCTTATCAAAGGCCAATACATCTATTTTCCCAAGGTTTTCCATTATTTCTCCACCCTTTATAAGAACTCCATGTTTAGCCCCATTACCAATACCTGCTACTATGGAAACAGGGGTAGATATTACCAAAGCTCCTGGGCAAGCTATTACCAGTAGGGTAAGAGATAATACCAAATCCTTAGTAACTAAGAATAATAATGCAGCGAGGACTATAATGGCAGGAGTATAGTATCTGGAAAATACCTCTAGGAACTTCTGAGTCTTTGCTTTTTTATCTTGAGCCTCTTCAACCATCTGAAGTATCCTGGCAAAAGTCGTATCCTCTCCTACTCTATCTGCTCTAATTTTTAAATATCCCGATTCAATAATTGTCCCAGAAAATACAGTATCATCTTCTTCTCTACTTACAGGAATGGATTCTCCCGTAATTGCTGCTTGATTTATATAAGCATTTCCTTCTACTATAGTTCCATCGATTGAAATCTTTTCTCCCGGTTTTACTATTACCATATCTCCCTTTATTACTTCATCTGGAGAAACCTCCACCTCAACTCCATCTCTTATAACTCTAGCTGTATCTGGTGCTAAGTCCAGCAGAGATTTTATAGATGATCTAGTCTTCTCTATTGTCTTAGATTCTAAATAATCCCCAAACATGAATAAAAAGGTAACTGCTGCCGCTTCCCAATACTCAGCCAAAAACATGGCTCCTATTACCGCTAGGGAAACTAAAGCATCTATACCTATAATTCTATATCTTGCCGCACTAATAGCATTTTTCATAATAGGCAATCCGGCTACTACTGCTGCACTAATCATGAATACATTTGCAACCCATAAATCCAATGCCGTACGCTTTAGGATAAAGGAAATAGCTATTAGTATACCAGCTAATACAACTCTTTGACCTTTACTCATTTTCATAAATACTCCCTCCTAAAACTATTACTTTTCTCCTAGTACTTTGAATCCTAGTCTTTCTATTATGTTTTGTATATCTTCAGATTCCACTACTGTCTCATCAAAAGTAACCCTTGTTCTACTAGAGTTATATAAAACTTCGTACTCCTTTACACCTTTGGTTCTTTTTAGAGCTCCTTCTATCTTCATGGTACATGATGGACATGTTAAAGTATCTAATTGATAAGTTTTAGTAATCATAAAACATCCTCCTTAAAATTTAAATTCATTATTTTTATTCTGTGTCTATATTATAGATAATATTAATAAGTATTACTTTGACCTAGGTCAAATTTTAAAATGTTTTAAAAATAATTTTAAAAAACATGGGGAGTATCTATTTATTAATTATATACCCGATGTGAAAAAATAATGGACAAGATTTATAAAGGTTTTAAAACCTCATAAAATTGCTATCTATTTCTTGGATTAGCCAATTCCACCTTCACTCTAATTCCTTTTATTCTTTTATTGTTCAATCTATTAACTATCTCATCTGCATATTCTCCTGGCACTTCTACAAAGGTAAATTTGTCGTACATGTCTATAGCTCCTACAATTTTCCTAGGCACATGGGTTTCATTTATTATAGCACCTAGTATATGTCTTGGGCTGACTCCTTTTCTTTTACCAGTATTAATATACACCCTAGTCATAGCATTTAAATTGGTATTACCCCGATCTACTGAATCTAGTTCTTGGTGACTATTCAACTTATCGCTTTCCAGATAAAATTTTAATAGAGCAGCTGCCACATCAAAAGAACTATAGTCTTTCTCTAGTAGAGAATTCAACATGCTTTCATATTTACCCAAATTACCTTTGTCTATCTCTTCTTTTACTTTTTCCAATAATAGATCTGTCTTCATTTCCTTTATATCTTTTAATGTAGGTAAATCCTTTCTTGCTATCTTGGTCTTTGTATATTTTTCTATATCCCTAATCCTATACCTATCTCTACCTACTACAAAACTTAATGCCATTCCTTCTCTGCCAGCTCTTGCAGTTCTCCCTATCCTATGAACATAGTATTCTTCATCCTGAGGCAGATCATAATTAAATACCATATCCACATCGTCCACATCAAGGCCTCTTGCTGCCACATCTGTAGCCACAAGGATATCAATATTTCCTGACCTAAACTTAGACATTACTCTATCCCTTTGAGGCTGCCTTAAATCTCCGTGAAGTCCATCTACAAAATATCCCCTTCCTTGCAACTCTATGGTCAATTCATCAACCTTTTTCTTGGTATTACAAAATACTATGGAAAGTTTAGGGTTGTAAATATCTATAAGTCGAGATAATATTTCCGTTTTCATATGCTGTTTTATTTCAAAATAATACTGTTCTACCCTTGGCACCGTTAATTCTTTGTGTACCACCTTTATTATTTCTGGGTTTCTTTGGTATTTCTTTGCAAATTTCACTATTTCCCTAGCCATAGTTGCTGAAAAGAATATGGTTTGCCTTTCTTTTGGTGTATGATTAATAATTCGTTCTATATCATCTCTAAATCCCATATCAAACATTTCATCAGCTTCATCTAATACTAGCATCTTTATATTGCCAAGTTTCAAAGTTTTTCTTTTAATATGATCTATTATCCTTCCTGGAGTTCCTACTACTATTTGAACTCCCTTTTTCAATGCTTTAATTTGCCTATCAATAGGCTGTCCACCATATACTGGTAATACAAAGATATCTTTTTTATACTTGGACAATCTTTTAATCTCTTCTGCTACTTGGATTGAAAGCTCCCTGGTTGGACATAATACTATTGCCTGTAAAGACCTATCATCTCCATTACACCTTTCAATAATAGGTATTCCAAAAGCAGCTGTTTTCCCAGTCCCAGTCTGCGCCTGCCCGATTACGTCCAATCCTTTCAATACATAGGGTATTGCCTGAGCCTGTATAGGAGACATCTCTTCAAAACCCATGTCTGAAACCGCCCTATAAATTTCTTGTGAAAGCTCTATATCCTCAAACCTTAATCTAGTCATTCATCTACATCCTTCCTTATTTATCTAACTAATCAAGTATATATATAATATGGCCCTTTAGCAAGGAAAATATCATAAAACTATACTCCAATACATAAAATAAGGATCCAATTCGAGGCATTGTTTTTTAATAATTGCTCAAATTGGATCCCGTATTCTAACTAAATAGGGATTTATCATCCATATCCTTAAATAACTCTAATAATCTTTCTTTAGTTAAACTGTTCTTTTTTTCTCCAGATACATCTATGATCTTATTTCCTCTATGAAGCATTATTAGCCTGTTACCATATCTTATGGCCTGGTCTACATTATGTGTTACCATAATTGTTGTTAACCCTTTTTCCTTTACTATATTATCTGTAATATTCATTACAATTTCACTAGTCTTAGGATCTAAAGCTGCTGTATGTTCATCAAGTAATAGAAGATCAGGTTTTCCAATAACAGCCATAATCAAAGCCAATGATTGCCTCTGACCTCCTGACAATTGAGATACAGGAGTGTGCAATTTATCCTCTAGACCTAGATGAAGGGTCTTTAGCAATTCTTTAAAATAACCCTCATCCTTTCTATCTATTAGAAAAGATAATCCAAATCTACTTCCCTTATTCTTAGCCATTGATAGGTTTTCATATATTGTCATAGATGGATTAGTACCTAAAGATGGATCTTGGAATATCCTGGATATCCTTTTACATTTCTCATATTCCGTATCCTCGGTTACATCTACATTGTTTAGTATTATATCCCCATCATCTACCTTTACCTTACCTGAAATAATATTTAAAAGGGTGGATTTTCCCGCCCCGTTGCTTCCTAAAACACATATGAAATCATCCTTCTCTATATCCATAGAAAAATTGTTAAATACCTTCTGTTCATTTATACTATCCTTGTTGAAAGTTTTAGATACCTGGTTCAACTTAAGCATTTCCACCACCTGCTTCCCTCAGTGTAGTAGAATTCTTCAATTTTTTCTTCCTTAAACTCTGATTTCTCCTATTAATAAATAGTTCCTTACTATTTCCAATAGATAAGACGATTACCACAAGAATGGAACTAATAAGTTTTAAATCACTAGGATTAAAGCCTGCCCTTAAACTCAAAGCTATACTAGTTCTATATAATAATGTTCCCACTATACAGATAATACTAGAGTTTAAAAAACCTATCCTTTTGAATATACTATATCCTATAATAATGGATGCAAGACCCATGATCATAGTTCCAGTACCCATATTTATATCACTGAATCCCTGATATTGGGCCATTATACCACCAGATAATGCTATAAAACTATTGGATAGGGAAAGAGCAAATATTTTTATACTTCCTATATTGATCCCCAAGGATGTAATCATATTTTCATTATCTCCTATCCCCTTTAATAGATATCCTAGTTTAGTCTTGAAAAACAATGTAAAAAACATAGCACAGATTAAAGTTATTATAGATAGTACAAATAGTGGGTTTTTATCAGTAAACAGACTTTTATGATTGAATAAAGGAAGATTTGCCTTTCCTTCCATTATTCTAAGATTTATAGAGTAAAGTCCTACCATAACCAAAATACTTGAAAGTATATCCTGTATCTTCAACTTAACATTCAATATACCAGTTGCTAGCCCTGCTAAAGCACCAGCCAACATAGAAATACCTAAAGAAACAATAGGGCTAACTCCCCTAGTTATCAGTATAGCTGATACACTAGCTCCTAAGGTAAAACTACCATCAGCAGAAAGGTCTGCAAACTTCAATATTTTATAGGTTATATAGATACCCATAACCGTTATAGAAAATATTAAACTCTGTTGGAGAACACTCATTATAAAGCTATTCATATTAGTTCCCCTCCTTGAACATTACTGCATCCTTCAATATCTCTTCTGATAATGTAAGCCCTAATTTATTAGCTATATCCTCATTTATGGTAAGTTCTGTTTCCTCAGTTCCAGAAACTGGTATGTCCTTGATCTCTTTTCCTTCTATTATGTCTACAGCCATAAGACCTGTTTGATATCCTAGTTTATAGTAATCCAACCCTTCACAGGCTAAAGCCCCATTTTTTACCATAGGTTCATCTACCCCGATAGCCCCTATATTATTATCTAGAGCAACCTTTGTAATTATGGACATACTTGAAGCTATTAAGTTATCAGATGGAAGAAATAGAAAATCTACATCTTTAATCTTTCCACTAAGAGCTGGCTCTAACTCTGAAGAGTTTGTAACTGGAATCTCGATTATTTCAAGACCAACACTTTCAGCTGCCTCTTTAGCTAATTCGATTTGAACCTGAGAATTTGTTTCACTAGTATTATATGGCACCCCTACTCTTTGGGCATTTGGAAAAATTGTCTTTCCCAGCTCCAGCTGCTGTTCTATAGGCACCATATCCGTAGTGCCAGTTATATTTCCTTCTGGCGAGTCCATATCCTTTAATAATCCTGCTGATACAGGGTCTGTTACTGCCGTAAATAATATGGGTATGTCTTGAGTAGATTGTAACGCTGATTGGGCTGATGGAGTAGATATAGCAAGGATTAAATCCTTATTTTGAGAAACAAAATTTTGAGCTATTGTAGTCGTTAATGCAATATCTCCTTGAGCATATTGGGTATCAATATCAAGGTTTTTGCCATCTTCATACCCTTTCTCCTTTAAAGCATCAACAAAGCCATCCCTGGCAAGATCCAATACGGGATTTTCAACAATTTGACTAATACCTATTGATATTGTTTTCTGAGAATTTTCTTGAGGTTTTCCTGCCTCATTACTAGCGGAACAACCTGCTAAAGATAAGATAATTATAGATAATAAAATTAAGCCTAAGCATTTACTTAGACTGGTAAGGTGTTTTTTACCTACCATGCTACCATCCTCCTAATATTTATTTGATTGTATTACTAAATCCTACTATCCTACCTATCTACCCTTGGTCTCATGACCATCTACTATATAAATATATGACCTTATTATAATAATAATATCTTCAAGTGTCAACAATATTTAGAATATTTTAATCCACATTTTTTTCAGGAATAGATCTGTGCCCTACTGCTATGGCCAAATCGTTTAAATGAAGAAGTCCTATGCTTATAAATAAAGAAACTACAATATGTTCCCCTGCCCTTGCTATTCCTAGTTTCCCTCCAAAATTTAAACCCAACGCTTTTTGGTCAACTTGGCTTATGGCATCCTTAGTAGCTCCTGCTACAGCTCCTTCATAAATATGAGAATCATCGATAATCCCCGTCTTCTTAGATGCAACCAAGGCCCTTTCAATAATCTTAGGTATGGAATTTATCAAATCTCCACCTATATCCACAGCTGCAGATTGGATCTGCCTTTTTTCAAAATCCTCTATAATATTCTTTTCCTCTTCCCTAGTTGATATTGCTAATCTAATAGCTGCCTTCGCCACTTCGGTACTATTATTTTTCATATCTATCATCTCCTTAGGTTAATTTTATTATATCGAAA
>JAAYRD010000004.1 GCA_012518955.1 Tissierellia bacterium
GTATCGTCTTTTGTTATCTCATACATCATATTGTAGACTCTCTTTAACTCGGAAGAAAGAATATTTTCATACTCTTCTGGCCTAGTTATTCCCTCTATGGCATTGGCATATTCTGTTTCACCTAGAATTCTTATTACTTCTTCCATATCTTTAGCATCTACCATTCTATCAATGGTTGCCCTTGAAAGGAGTCTAGTTTCAAGGACTCTAGTTCTAGTTACAGCTTGGATATAATCCATTCTGTCCATGAAATCACTCCTATTCTTTAAAGAGACTCTGGGCTATTTCTGCTTCAAACTCATCCCTATTGTGTTCAACCAGAGAATCAAAAGTATAGTTTAGTGTAGTTCCTTCATCCTTAATTAAAAATCCAGAATCTACAACTTCATCTTCTGAGACTTTAAGACGAATGCCTAATTTTTTTACTTTATCTCTCATAGTTTTAGGAACTACTAGAAACTCCTCTCCAGTCAATTTAAGATTTTTTAGAGTGCTTTGAAGATAGGATATATACTTATCCTCATCTAAGTTTCCAAGCCTTTCTTTGGCTATATTGAAAACCTTATCAATAACCTCTTGCTTAGCTCTTAATTTCTCATTTCTAGCCTTTAGTTCCGCATTAGAGATGGTTCTTTCCTTTAGTAGGCTAGCCTCTGAAGCAGCCCTATCTAAAATTCTCTTCTTCTCTTCATTGGCTTCCTTAATTTTAGAATTGATTATTCTATCATTAACACTTTTTGATTCTTCTTCAATAATACTTGCCTGATTTTTAGCATCTTCAAGTATTTTCTCTGTTAGATTTTCCAAATTTGACATCGTTTCACATCCTTAATTTATTTAGAAACTAACTTGGTTTATAAGAATTAGGGAAATAACAAAGGCTAATAATGCATAGGTCTCAACCATAACTGCATAGATTATACCCTTTGTTTGATGTTCTTCATTCTTTGCAAGTATTGCTATACCTGCAGCTGCTGCTTTACCTTGTGCAATTGCTGATCTCCAGCCTGCAAAAGCTATAGGAAGACAAGCGGCAAATAGATACATTCCTTCACCTAAGCTCATAGCACTATCTAATCTTCCCAATACCATCAAGCCGATAACGAAACCATAAAGTCCTTGAGTACCAGGTAAAAGTTGAAGTACTAAGGATTTACCAAACTTCTCTGGTTCTTCAACCATCAATCCTGCAGCTGCCTCACCAACGATTCCAACACCTCTCGCTGATCCTATACCTGATAAGAACACGGCAAAAGCTATACCAAGCCCTGCAAAAAATACCCCACCATATGTTACAAAAAATTCTGAAAATGTCATTTGCATTTCCTCCCAACTATTTTAAATTAATAAATTTTGGTTTACTTCTAAACAAATTGAAACTCTTTCCTCCACCTTCATAGAACTTTCCAAAGAACTCAACATATATTAATCTTGAAGTGTGGACATAAGATCCTAATAAACTTAAAAACACATTGAACAATTGGCCTCCGATGAGCACAACTATTCCAAATAGTATTCCAAGAATACCCGATTCGAATAGCATTCCAGCCATCATATTTACAGCCACAGATATAAAACCTCCAGATAATCCTAGAGCCATTAACCTTGAATAGGAAACGAAGTCTCCAACATAGCCAGAAATTCCATATAGCTCATAGATTCCTCCACCTAGCTTGCCTCCTATGCTTTTAGCATCTCTACCACCGGTTAGTACTATACCTGCCATTCCTATTATCATAACTGTTTTAGATATGGTTTTTACTAGTGGTGATAATGTTACGACCATAGTCAATAGAAATACTATACCTCCTGCTAATGCCATATACCAAAATCCTACATCGAATAATGCACCTTTATAATCCTTGTCCCTTATCTTCATATAGGCACTAATTCCTAATGCAAAGAATAGGTGAATTAAACCAAATACTATGGATAGGATTAATAGGCTTTGATAATCCTCTGCTGGATCTACTAGTCCTTTTATAGGAAATATATCCCCAAAGAATGAGCCATATAAGGCACCCCAAGCTATAACAGAAAAACTTAAATAAAAGAAAAATCTAATGAATTTTTTAGTACTATCCTCTAAATTGGCCTTTCTAAGTATAATAGATGTTCCTATTAACATGAGAAGACCATATCCCATATCTGCTACCATCATTCCGAAGAAAGCTAAATAAAATGGTGCAAATAGCGGAGTTGGATCTATTTCGTTATACTTAGGTAAAGCATACATACTAGTCAAAGATTCAAAGGATTCCGCAAACTTAGAGTTTTCCAGTAGTACTGGTACATCTGGATCGTCCTTGTCAGCTTCCTCGATTTCAAGATAATAGGAGTGCGGTAAAGCCTTTTTCACTACTTTCTCGAAATCATCTTCCATAGATGTTGGAACATATCCTTCTATTACATCTACCTTTTCTGTCTTTAAGAAGTTTTCTGAGGCAGATAATCTTAATTTTTTATTAGTTAAATAATCATATACTATCTCAAACTTTGGTAGATTATCTACTAATCCTACTATTGATCCTTCAATTTCTTTATTTTCCTCTGATATCCTTCTTAGGTTTTCATCGATAGATGCTATCTCTTCCTTTGGAGTATCTTCTCCCTCTAGTTTCACAGTAGAAAAACTATTGTTCCTCAATATTTCATTCAATTTTTCTGATTCATCCTTTGAAACTAAAGCAAAAAGATATACATTGTCCTTATCTTCACTTATGACTTCAGCATATGTGTACTCCAGGTCTAGAAGATCTTCTTGCAGTTTATCCTCTAGTTTCTTAGGCAATGTTCCTATGAAGACATTGGATTGTTCAAAAGTTCTTAAATCCTTAATCGGGTACTCTAGTCCTTCCCAATGTTTAAGCTCTTCTTTTAAGGCATTTAGTTGCTTTTCCTCTCGATTTAACTCATCTGCTTTTAATGCAAGTTCCCTAAGCTCTTCATATACGGGAAGATAGTCTATACTAGATGCTCGCTTTTGTAGCTCCTCGAAGGTTAGATTAGTCTTGCCTTCTAACATAGCTTTTAAGCCTGAATCTTCCTCGTGATATTTTGATAATAAGTCGATGACATATTTAACCTTGCTAATTTCTTCATCAACCTCTACAATGCTTTCAGGAACAGTTACACTTTCAAGTCCTTCTTCCTTTAAATCTTCATCTTCATCAAGATTTTTAAAATGAACGTATTCAAATTTTTGAAGTTCATGGAGAAGATCATCTCTATTAGAGTCAAAAGCAAATAAGCTGAAATTACTCATTTTAACTATTGCCATCTGCATTCACAATCCTCTCAATAATAATATTAACCGCTGAGTCCAAGTCCTTATCAGTCATTGCAGCTATCTTTTTTGCTTCTTCCATTCCCTTAGCAATTATTGGTTCTGATATAGACTCTCCTTCTGATAAAGCCTTTTCCTTTATCTTTTCTCCTTCATCCCTCGCCTCCTTTAAAATCGCCTGATATTTCTCCTCGGCTATTTTTGTTGCTTCTTTTTTTGAATCGATGGATCGCTGATTTGCTTGTTGCAAAATCTCCTTAGCTTGCTCTTCAGCTGTTTTTACAGCTTGTATCGCTTCTTTTGCCATTGCATCACCACCTTTAACAAGAAGTGTTGTTATAATATTTTATTGTTTAAAAAATATCATTACAATAATATTATATAAATATTTTTGCTTTTTTGCAAGTCGTTTTCCCTTAAAGCTAAGGTTGTTCTATAACATCATTTCACCATAAATTGCTTTAGTTATATTCCCATAACTTTAATTGTTTTCTTTTTAACACATCACCATATTTTTTTGTTAAAGATGAGACTTGCAAAAATTATCCCATTATATAATATACACAATTCTTCTGCGTAATGCAAGTTTTTTTAACCCATAGTTCCAAGTATAATATCTACTATTCTATTAGAGGCTTTTCCATCTCCATAAGGATTTGCTGCTTTAGCCATCTTTATATATTCTTTCTCATTGGATAGAAGCAAGTCCGTAAAATTGAATATGGCATCATACCTAGTACCCACCAACCTTGCTGTTCCTGCTTCAATGCCTTCTGGTCTTTCAGTCTCTTCTCTAACTACTAGAACCGGCTTTCCTAAGCTAGGAGCCTCCTCTTGAACCCCTCCTGAATCGGTTATTATAAGGTGGGATCTAGCCATTAAATTTGTAAAAGGTTCGTAGTCTAAGGGCTCTATTATGTGAATTTTTTGATTACCCTTAAATGTTTTATTTGCTATATTTCTAACTTTAGGGTTTAGATGTATAGGGAATATCACTTCTATATCGTCATATTTTTTACTAATATGATCTACAGCCGAGAATATGTTTTCCATAGGTTCTCCTATGTTTTCCCTTCTATGGGAAGTCAATAGAATTATTCTTTTATTCCTATAGTCTATATCATCTAAAAAAGGGATATTAAACTTATAATCATCCCTTACCGTATAATGTAGAGCATCTATTACTGTATTTCCTGTAATAAATATTTTTTCTTCTGGATATCCTTCCCTTAATAAATTTTTCCTATTGGTTTCCGTTGGAGCAAAATGAAAGTCTGCAAGTATTCCCGTTAATTTTCTATTGGCTTCCTCTGGATAAGGTGAGTATAGATTCCCTGACCTAAGTCCAGCCTCCACATGACCTATTTTTACTTTTTGATAAAAAGCAGCCAAGGCCCCAGCAAATACAGTGCTGGTGTCTCCTTGGATTAAAAGTATATCTGGTTCTACCTCCTTAATTACATTTTCCAAACCTTCTAAAGCTCTCATAGTAATCTCTGTCAACGTTTGCCCTGACTTGAATATATTTAAATCATAATCTGGTTCTATTTGAAAAAGTTCTAGAACTTGATCTAACATCTCCCTATGCTGTGCTGTTATACATATGGTATTTTCTATTTCAGGTACTTTCTCCATGGCCTTTACTATAGGGGCCATTTTGATTCCTTCTGGCCTTGTCCCAAATACTGTCATTACTTTAACCTTGTTCATTTTAATCCTCCTTCTTTGTGCCAATCAGTCCTACCTTGTTAGCTAATAATAGAGCTATAATAAATATTATCATGGATAGTACTACTGCCCCTTTGCTATTAGCTTTAGCAATTAAAATGGCAAATAAGCCAAATATACTACTGATTAGATATAGTATTATAACAGTTTTCTTCTGAGAAAAACCCTTTTTCAGTAGTTTATGATGAAGGTGTCCATTATCTGCCTCCGCTATAGATCTTCCGCTTAAAAGTCTTCTAAATATAGCAAAGGTAGTATCAAATATAGGAACTCCAAGTATAAGTATTGGAACTACTACAGCAATGGTGGCAACGGATTTCATAACTCCTTCTATAGATAGGGATGATAGTACAAATCCTAGAAATAAGGCTCCCGTATCTCCCATAAATATTCTTGCTGGGTTGAAATTATAAGGTAAAAAACCAAGACAAGCTCCTGCAACTATGGCAGACATAATCATAATAGATATATGACTAAATCTATTGGCTACAACTAGGAAAGATAGACTAGCAATCATGGTTACTCCCGCTGCTAATCCATCTAATCCATCTATTAAGTTTAAAGTGTTAGTAATTCCTACTATCCAAAATATGGTTATAGGAATAGAAAAACTATTTAATGGTATGATTTGGCCAGTTTTGCTAAATGGATTAGTAATTCCAGTTATTCTTACATCTCCAAGTATCAAAACAATAGCCGCTCCTACCTGAAATAATAGTTTTTCCTTAGGACTTAAACCCTTAATATCATCTATTATTCCTGAAATCAGTATAATAGTTCCCCCTATGATAGTGGCTAATAAGCTCTCATCTATTGGAGTGAAAATTAAAGATGCAACTACAACAGAAATATATATGGCCAGTCCTCCCATCAATGGCATAGGCTTTTTATGAATCCTTCTATCATCTTTAGGTATATCCACTGCCCCATATTTTATTGCTATTTTTTTTACTATGGGAGTCATAAATAAGGACATAGCGGCAGAAGTAATAAATGGTATTACGATATTGTTCATAGGGTTTTCGCTCCTTAATATTGAGTTCCTTTTAAACTTTACTTAGTTCCAAATAACCTATCCCCTGCATCACCTAAACCAGGTACTATATAGGCGTCTTCATTCAATCTTTCATCTATGCTACCTACATATATATCTATATTAGGATGAGCCTTTTCTACTGCTTCTATACCTTCTGGAGCAGCAATTAAACAAACTAACTTTATAGAGTTAGGGTTTCGTTTTTTCAAAAATTCAATAGCGGCTACTGCCGATCCACCTGTTGCCAACATTGGGTCCAGCACTATTAAATCCCTTTCTTTTACATCATGAGGCAATTTACAATAGTATTCTACTGGCTTTAAAGTATCCGGATCTCTATAAAGACCTATATGACCTACCTTGGCAGCTGGAAGTAAGTTTAGCATTCCATCTACCATTCCTAGACCTGCTCTCAATATAGGTATTAAACCCAATTTCTTACCTGAAATAACTTGAGCTTTGGTTTTTGTCAAAGGTGTTTCAATTTCAATTTCATCTAAGGATAGGTCTCTAGTGACCTCATAGGCCATTAGCATGGAAACTTCTTTTACTAATTCCCTAAACTCCTTAGAACCAGTGTTCTTGTCTCTAATAAATGTAAGCTTGTGCTTAATAAGTGGATGATCTAAAACTACAACTTTACTCATATGAAAAACTCCCTTCTTAATTTACAATAAAAACTACCTGAATAATTATACCACAATTTATGCTTCAATATTAGATATTTTGTCTATCCTTCTTCCATGCCTTCCACCTTGAAATTCTGAATTTAGCCATGTAGATACTATTTCAATAGCTAGATCCTTTCCTATAACTCTTCCACCTAATGCTAGTATGTTGGCATTATTGTGTTCTACACTCATTCTAGCCGAATAAGTGTCTCCACAAAGGGCAGCTCTAATGCCCCTCACCTTATTACAGGCAATGGATATACCTATCCCAGTACCACATATGGCTATACCTCTATCTACCTCTTTGGATATAACTCCTTCAGCCAATTTCTTACCGTAATCTGGATAGTCCACTGATTCTAGGGAATTAGTTCCATAATCTACATATTCAATGCCTTCTCTTTCAAGATATTCCTTAATATATTCCTTTAATTCAAACCCGCCATGATCACTACCTATACCAATCTTCATTCGTATCTCCTCCTGTCCATTATATCTTTTTTATAATATCTTTTAGTACATCCTTTATCTCATCTTTAGTACTATTATAAATATATATATCGCCACCAAAGGGATCTTCTATATCTTCTTCTATACCATAGGCATACTCTTTTAGAGTATATGTTTTTCCTTCAACAAATTTAAACCTAGAAATAAGAGCATCCTTATGTGAAGTCCCCATAGTCAATATTAAATCTGCTTCTTTCAATAAATCCAAAGATACCATACTAGCCTTATGAGTATCTTCTATATCTATTCCATCCATCTTTAAAACATGGATAGCCCCTTTAGACGCTTTTTGTCCAGCTTGGGCAAATATCCCTGCTGACTTAACCTTTATGTCCATACCTTCTTTCCTAGCCATCTCTTCCAAAAGAGCTGCAGCCATAGGACTTCTACAGGTATTCCCAGTACAAACAAACAGTATATTCACATCATTCTCTCCTTATACCATTTTTATATTTCCTGATGAGGCTTTTTTCAACCTATTCATAATAGCTGTACCTATACCAGACATCTCCATTCCTTCACAAAGTATAATGTCAACCTTTGCATCGTCTAATAGCCTAAGGGTATTGAATAAGTTGTGGGCAATGGTTTCCTTATTTTTTCTACTACCCAAGGATATGATTGTACCTTCTTCATATCTCCCCACCGTCTCATCGGTGGCCATAATCCCCACCTTTTTTCCTTGTTGGATAAGCTCTTTAGCCTGTCTAGATATACCATTCACCAGAGCATCTACTTCTCCAGTGAAGAGTAACATCTCCGCCTTGGGAGCATAATGTCGATATTTTTGCCCTGGGGATTTAGGAACTATTTTCTTGTCATCCTTTATTATACTTAAATCTTCCTCTACATTAGGAATTATTTTTTGTAAATTCTCTAAAGTTATACCTCCAGGTCGCAATATAATAGGTTTGTTTCCTGTTAAATCTAGAACCGTAGATTCTAAGCCTACTCCAGTGCTCCCTCCATCTATTATCAGATTAACTTTACCCCATAAATCTTCCCTTACATGGTTTGCCATTGTGGGGCTAGGCTTGCCAGAGGTATTAGCTGAAGGAGCTGCAATAGGTACTCCACTAGCTTTTATCAGTTCTAATGCTATAGGATTATTAGGCATTCTTATGGCTACTGTATCCAAACCTGCCGTTATAATCTCTGGAATTTTATTTCCCCTTTTAAACAATAGGGTTAGTGGCCCAGGCCAAAATATTCTCATTAATCTTTCCGCTTCTTCAGAGATATCCTCTACTAGTTCTCTTACCTGTTCTATAGAATATACATGAAGTATTAATGGATTATCCTGAGGCCTGCCTTTAGCAGTAAATAACTTGGCAACCGCCTTAGGATCTAGTCCATTTGCTCCTAGACCGTATACGGTCTCCGTAGGAAAAGCTACCAATCCTCCTTTTTTAATTAGCTCTGCTCCTTCTATTATAGCTTTTTTTTCTGGTTTCAAACTATTGACTTTGATTACCCTAGTATTAGTGTTCTCCATATTTTCCCCTTCTTCTTATCTGTCTTTAACCGAGGAAAAATCTCCTCAATTATTAAGAGTATACCATATGATAATTAAAATTTCATTCCCGAAGTTTTACATTATATTTTATAAAAAACATAAAAAAATACCAACAATGTCTAATGACATTGTCGGTATTTATCTTAATATGGTCGTCTACCACAGATGAAACGTTTCCCATAACTAGAACTATTTAAGGATTTTATTTCTATACTTTTACCTGTCTGCGGGGAATGAATGAAATTACCCCCTCCAACATAGATACCTACATGTCCTGGAAATACTACAATATCTCCCGGTCTTAGCTCACTCCTAGATACACGAGCCCCATAGGATCCCTGTCCTCCTGAAGTTCTAGGAATATTGATTCCATATTGCTTATATACATAGGATGTAAAACCTGAGCAGTCAAAACCTGCCGGTGTATTACCTCCATATTTATATGGAGTGCCTAGATAATGCTTGGCAGTAGATACAATGGCTGCTCCTAAGCTGCCATTATATGTAGGTGCAGGTCTGTTATTGGTAGTAGTACCTCTAGATGTGGAAGACCTAGATGTGGATCTAGCTACAGGTCTTGGACGCTCTTTTGTCCCCACTAGTACAACCTTATTCTTTGGTTCCTCTATTATAGTTTCTTTTACAATATCTTTTTTTGTTTCTACTCCATTTACAAAGGTAATCTCTGTTACAACTTCCTTTTTGCCCTTTTTCCCTTCATCCTTTACCTTTGTTTCTCCCCTATAGATAGAAGGGTCTTCCTTCTCTTCTACTTGGAAGTCAACATCCGCAAGGTTCTTATGTTTTTCAACCGTTACAACCTCCAATAGAGATTTTGGAAGGGCAAGATTGATCTCATCTCCCGGCTTCAGAGCTTCAATATCCTTACCAGGATTGGCTTTCTCTATGGCATCAACTCTCATATCAAAAGCCCTTGATATATTCCATGCCGTATCTCCTCGGCTCACCTTATAGGTTTGCATCTTGTCGCTCTTCCCTCCTAAGGCTAATAGAGCTTGGCTTCTAGATGCAATTTCTTTTACGGGTACATCTTTGGGTATGATCTCTACCTTCTGGTTGAAGGAAACATCTAATATTTCAACATTTTTATCTTCTCTATTTTCTATATAGGGTTTTTTAATCTCTTCTAAAATAGCTTCGGCTTTCTCAGTAGAATCCACAGCAATTTCTTCTTGTCCATCTACCGCAATTATGGAAGCTGGCTTAAGAATTTCTACTTTTCGTGAAATCTTCTCACCTAATTTTGCTGAATCTACTAGATCATCGTTATGGCCTCTAACCTTCTCCGTCTCTATTTTCTTGTCAAAATAGGCGTCTTCTCCATATTTTTTTATCATATCTTGCTCAGCAATATTTATAGCTTCTTCTATAGTGTCTACTTTCTTTACAAATCCTATGTCTTCTCCGTTAAGGCTTACCTGATAGGAAAAACCGTTTTGATAAATAAAAAATCCAGTTATTCCTAGGATAGATATAATTGAAAAAACGATTAGTGATTTTTTCCATTGAACCTGAGATTTCTCCCCCATTGGGTCCTTTTCCACTCCTCATCCTCTCCCTTTAAAATTTATATAGTAAATTTATTCTTCTTAATTACGTATTGTAGCATCTTTTTATATATTTTACAAACCTTTTGTAACAATTTTGTAACTTTTTTAATAATTTGGTTACAATTAATCCATTTAACATATTAGAATGAAGCCATTTTTGTATTAAAATAAAATTTTGTTCTTATTATTTCACTTCTAGAATATCAATATAATAGAGAGGGTGAATTTATGGAGAATATATATATGATAACACTATATGGTTTTGTAGTAGGCATGGCTGGAACCGGATTGGGGGGTATAATCTCATTATTTGTAAAAAATACCGATAGAACTTTAAGCTTTCTACTGGGCTTAACCGGTGGTTTTATGTTGTTTATTGTAACTTTCCACCTACTTCCAGAGTCCTTTATATTAGGAGGGTTGGTTACAGCAATCATAGGAATAATACTGGGTATACTGTTGGTTATATTTGTAGAAAGGAATATAAATAACATTATAGATAATCCTTATATGAAAACCAGTCTATTATTAGGCATAAGCATAGCGGTTCACAACTTTCCTGAAGGATTAGCCCTAGGGTCTAGTTTTTTGACCCTTTCCAATCTAGGACCAGTATTATCCTTGGCTATGCTATTACATAACATACCAGAAGGGTTATCCATGGCTATACCTTTAAAGGTTAATAAGATGAAACCTTGGAATATTGTTTTGTACACAATATTAACAGGTATTCCTACAGGAATAGGTGCTTTTATAGGAGCATATATAGGCATGATCTCCAACATCTTCATATCCCTATGTCTATCCTTTGCCGGTGGTACCATGCTCTATATAATCTGCGATGAAATAATACCAAATGCAAAAACCCTTCACAAAGGAAGGGCTTCATCTATAGGAATAGTTCTAGGATTTGTAATTGGTATAGTATTATATTTTTAACCTACTTGTTTCAACTTTTCAACCCGGACATGGGGACGGATAACTTGTCCGGGAACTTTATTTCCATATGATTTTAGCTATATCAAATAGCAATCTCTGCCTCTCTTCAAGTTCATCCGGTCCAAAGCTATCCATCGGTCTAAACTTTAAATCATATTCATCTATCATATTACGAAAATCTATTTTTGACTTATAGCTATCACGTCTTAAGGTTTCATTCCAATATAATGTATTGGCATATGTTTTTAATTTTTCAGAATAGCTCTCATTATTGCTAGAAATGTTATCCTTTCCCTTTAATAGTAATAACCCACCTAGTCTATTCCTTTCAGTTTCAAACCTTTCTCTATCTTTCCCAAAAATTCCTAAGTTTTCATCATTGTCAGCAAGTATATGCTCTATATGAAATCCATTTACGGATCCAGTATTAGAAACTAGGTCATAAAAGGAGTGTTTCATTTTCAAATTTGTATTCTGAGCAATAAAGTATTCAATCCTAGCAAAGAAATACCTTTTAAACCTTTTGTTTAGCTCAATACCTGTATCCTTGAATAGATGATAGGAAAAAATATCCGTAGTTCTTAATCCCCTGGTTTCAGAAATTAAATTTATCAAATATTCATCAAATACCTCCCTTATGTTCTTCACATCCTGCTCCCTAATCCTTGAGCTTATTTTGTAGATAGATTGATTAAAATCGTTGCTATCATAACTTCTCTGCAATTGTAAAAGGGTGAAAAACCTATCCACTTCATATGAAATAGTTTTTATTTTTTCATCTTCCTGGGGGTCGTTTAATTTACAGGCTGAAAGTACCAGTAAGAACTGGCTATCCATTTCCGTTAAATTATTGTAATAGACATGTATATAGTCCTTAATAGGTTCCTTATGATACTTAAGTATTTTATAATATAGCTCCGTATAGTATACGAATTCATTTTTTAAAAAATCCTTTACAGCCCTTGGATTATGTTGTAGTTTTAGTTTTTTATCTATTTCCTGAAGAAACATAGTCCTATGATAATTCTTATCAAATTTTCTAGAATCTCCTATAGTATTAGCAAATTTGCTCCTCAAATAATATATAAAAAATTTATCTATTTCATCTTCATGTAATCCGTTTATTTTATTTACCTGTGAATCCCATATATCATTAAGATTTAATTGATCCAATTCTTCCTTATCTATCTGTCCTAATAGTTTGCCCTTTAATATCTCATAAGGCTTCAACCTAACACCCCTATCGTTTATAACCTCAAATACCATGGGTACATCGGTTTGTTCTACATTTAGGTTTATCAATACCAATCTTTTGAGGAAATAAAAAACAAAACTTTCAAACTTATGTTTTTCATCTAGCTCTTTATCAAGCCAATTTGAAATAGTTTTATAGTTTTTTATCAAATTGGAGCTGGTTATATTGTTTGACACATCCATATCATTAAAGTCCTTGCCTTCATATAGGGCCATTAGAACATCCTTACTCTCCTCATGATTCATCCAAAATTCTTTTCTAAATCCTGAAGTACCTGCAATTTTACTAAATATCCAATCCTTCAATCCTGAACCAAATTCTTCGGCCATATGTCCCAATTTTATAAGTATTAAAGTAAGTGTAGTCAATCGTTGTTGCCCATCAACTATATATACCTTGCCTTCTACATTATTGGTCACATATGTGTTTAAGTAATACCAGGAATATCTTTCAACCAGTTTTTCTAGCTCTATATCCTTATCTTTAAATTTATCATATTCAGTATTAAATTTATAAAAAATATCCTCTAATAGCCTTTTTACAGGTTCATCATTCCACTTATACTGCCTCTGATAAAAATCAATGTGATAGGTTGTATTGGAAAAAACCTTATCAATATTCTGCTTATCCGGAGTAACATCCATTTTAATCCCTCCTAACCCGGACATGAGGACGGATAACTTGTCCGGGAACTTTATTCCTTAACATCCCCTACGGTACTCCTTCCCAAGTCCAATAATTTAGCTATGTCCCTTATAGTTAAATTCGAATTTTTACGTAAATTAAGTATTAATTTATCTCTCCTGTCCTTAACCTTCCGCCTTTTTAAATCCTTCAAATTCAAACCTTCCGCCTTTAAATATTCCCTTATATACACCTCTGCATCATAATATCCTTTAATCTCTGGTTCATCGCCTATATTGCATATGTCTATCAACCTATCTTCGTTCTCTTTTTTTGAAAAATCTTCAAATAGCTGAATGCTCTTATCCAATTCTTTTGCAAACAAAGATAATACAAAATCCTTATCTATAATCCCATTACTAAATCTTCCAATATAATAGTTATAGCTACTCCATGGAAAATCCTCGCATTTCTTAACCAATTTTGCTTCAACTGGATTATTATGCACATACCTTACTGCCGTTAAAAGATATCTATCATCTCCTATAGGCTCACTTCTATATCTCCCCTGAAAAACATGACCAACCCTATCATATTTCCTGTTAAAATAATTGGCATAAGATATATTGATTCTCTTCATGATCTCCGATAAGGATTGATCTTCTTCCTTAATAATTAGATGAGAATGATTATCCATAATGCAATAGGCATATAGGGTAAAATTGCAATCTCCCATCTTTTCCATCAATATATTTAGATATCTCTTCTTGTCTTCTACATCAACGAATATGTCGCTCTTGTTGTTTCCCCTAGACATGGCATGATAGATTCCTGTTTCACTATATATTCGCCTATACCTAGCCACCAAATCCCCCTTTCCATAATTTTTCGACACTGATCCTTATCCTCTTTATTATAATTATACATCAAGCATATAAAATCCTTTAAAATTTAAACTTTTTATACAATAATATTTCTCACAATATTCTGAATCCGGACAAGTTAACCGTCCCCTTGTCCGGAAATACCAAATGCAAAAACCCTTCACAAAGGAAGGGCTTCATCTATAGGAATAGTTCTAGGATTTGTAATTGGTATAATATTATATTTTTAACCTACTTGTTTCAATTTTTCTGCTTGATCCGATGTGGTTAGACTGTCTATCATTTCGTCTATATCTCCATCTAGAAATGCTTCTAATTTATGAACCGTTACGTTGATTCTATGGTCTGTTATTCTACCTTGCGGGAAGTTGTAGGTTCTTATCCTTTCACTTCTATCTCCAGAGCCTACTTGACTTCTTCTTTCCTCTGCTATTTCGTCATGTTGTTCTGATATCATCTTGTCATATAGCCTAGTTTTTAAAATCTTCATAGCCTTATCCCTATTCTTATGTTGGGATTTCTCATCTTGACACGACACTACCATTCCAGTAGGTATATGGGTTATCCTTACAGCGGAATCGGTGGTGTTAACACTTTGCCCACCATTTCCCGAAGAACGAAATACATCTATCCTTATATCATTTTGATTGATTTCAATATCTATATCCTCTGCTTCAGGTAGTACAGCTACTGTTGATGTGGATGTATGGATCCTGCCACTAGATTCTGTAGTTGGAACCCTTTGAACTCTATGAACTCCAGATTCATATTTTAACCTACTATAGGCTCCTTTACCTTTAATCATGAATATGGCTTCCTTAAATCCACCAACACCTTGATCGCTGGTACTCATTACTTCAACCTTCCATCCTTGTCTTTCTGCATATCTGCTATACATTCTAAATAAATCTCCTGCAAATAGACCTGCCTCATCACCACCGGCTCCTGCTCTTATTTCTACAATAACATTTTTATGATCATTTGGGTCCTTTGGTATGAGAAGCACTTTTAGTTCTTCCTCTAATTTTTCAACTTTTTCTTCGTACTGGCTTATCTCGTCTTTTAATAATTCTCTCATCTCATCATCTAGTTTTTCCTTCATCATTTCCCTATCTTCTTCTAAGGTGGTTTGTGCTTTAGTGTATTCCCTGTATTTCATAACAATAGGTTCAATTTCTGCATGCTCTTTTACAAGTTTTTGCCATTCATCTATATTATTTATAATTTCTGGATCTATTATTTTTTCACTTAATTCTTTATATTTATTTTCTATAAAAGATAATTTTTCTAACATAATATACCTCCTTTCCAATTGCTCATGTCAACACCATTATATATAAAAATTTTGATTTCAACTACGGTCATATATATTATATCATAATCCTAATGAAAAAATCCAATTCACCTAAAGAAGGGATAGCATAGTTATAATGTTTTGTAAAGAATTTATTTTTGTTTTTCTTTGTTTTTATAATATATTATAGCACCTATTCCACCACATAGAATTAGATAAATTGGACTAATGCTTAAAAAGATTATGGCAAAAGCAGCTAATAGGGATATAAGTAATTTAAAGTATCCAAACTTTGATGCCTTAGCCAGTTTATATACTGCCGATGCTATTAGGGCTACTACTGCTGGCCTTATGCCTAAAAACATCTTTTCAATTATGGGATTGCTTCTAAATTGAAAAAATACAGTGGCAATGGAAAGTATTATCAAAAAAGAAGGTAGGACAGTTCCCAATGTACATACCAATGATCCCATGACTCCCTTTAGCTTATACCCTATATATATACTAATATTGACCGCAATAGCCCCTGGAGCACTTTGAGATATGGCAATAGCATCTAAAAATTCATCTTCCTCTACCCAATTCTTTTTATCTACTACTTCCTCTTGAATAATAGGTAGCATAGCATAACCACCACCTATAGTAAAAGCTCCTACTTTAAAAAAAGTTTTAAACATCTCTAATAACATACTACACCACCTTAATAAAGTACTACTCCTGTTATTCCAGCCAATATAATTGCAAATATTGGATTTAGTTCTTTAAAACTCACTAGATAAAATAAAACTACGGTTATAAGTATAGATTTTATATCTATAAA
>JAAYRD010000109.1 GCA_012518955.1 Tissierellia bacterium
AAATTTTATAATTTTCCTCCTTTGTGGTACAATATAAGCGGTAGAACCTAAACATAGGATGTATTTAAATTTTCTTACAAAAAACATTATTGTCACCCCCTTACTAGTAGAACCTAAACATAGGATGTATTTAAATAGAGCAACAAAATAAATATGAAGCAGACTTAGTTAAGTAGAACCTAAACATAGGATGTATTTAAATGAGTATTCTCTGTTATATTTGCAGGGGATTGTTTGTGTAGAACCTAAACATAAGATGTATTTAAATTTTACATTTTACTGTAGCTCTATTAAAGTGATTCCTGTAGAACCTAAACATAGGATGTATTTAAATTCTCTTGATTTGTTTAAAATTTTAATATGTTTGTTTATGTTAATCCCAAAGTTGTTCTTTCCAACGTTGGTTGATCTAGCCTACATTCCTCCATATTAATATGGAGGAATGTAGGCTAGATGTTTTAATTAAATTGCTAGAGGAAAATTTAGAATATACATCCCATGAAATAATAGAAGACACCATTTTTATACATATAAAATCAAATAAAACAGTTGTTTGTTGTCCTGATTGTAATACTCGGTCTGAAAGCATACATTCTCGTTACACAAGAAACCTTGAGGATCTGACAATATTAGGAAAGAAAGCAATTTTAATTTTAAATAATAGAAAGTTCTTTTGTGATAATCAGAATTGCCATAGAAAAACCTTTGCTGAAAAATTTGGTTAAGGATATTTCTAAACTGAGAATTAACATAAGGAGATGGCTCAATAGTATATAATAAAGTTATAAAAGATGCACATCCAAAGTAAATTCAAGTTTCAGATAGATTTCATATATTTAAAAGTATTACAGATTACTGTAAACAATATATTAAAAGAATATTTAAAAATAAAATCGAGATGAGGAATTAGAAAATATTAACTCTGGAGCGACATGACATTTAAAAGAAAAATATAAATTTAAAACAAAATAGGATTTAATACTTAAGGTTAAGGAACTACGAGATCTAAAATACAAGGTTTATGATACAGCATCTATTTTAGATATGATTAATAAAACCATGATAGCCTATTCGAAAATATACCTAAAAATGAAAACCCAA
Organism: Tissierellia bacterium; assembly: GCA_012518955.1. Taxonomy (GTDB): domain Bacteria; phylum Bacillota; class Clostridia; order Tissierellales; family Tepidimicrobiaceae; genus DUNJ01. The sequence continues at coordinate 1,102 of JAAYRD010000109.1, forward strand.
GGATATACAGATAGTGAATCTCTTATAAGAAAATTTATTGCTGACTTTAGATCTGAACTATTGAAGGAAAAGAGGCTGTAGAAAACACTACTATCTCTAAACATAGCAATGGTTTAGCCTAGGGGAAATAAAAGTAATAAAAGAATAATATATGATAGAGGTAGTTTTGAGACATTAAGAAACAGGATATTATAGATATAAAATAACCCCTAAATTAACTAAAGTTGGAAAGAGCCAGTTTTTAGTTGATAAATACAATATATATACTTTTAACAATTGGGACTCATATGATGCCTTCAATAGAACTATATATAATTAAGCTCTCCTAATACTATGAGAAGATTACAAACTGGAATATATTAAAACAAATAATAGCTATAGATAATAATAAAAATTGGGACTTTGATGTTTTCTATCAAAGTCCCAATATATTATAGGTTGTTAACCGTCAACTTAACTTGCCTTACTAACTCCTTCACTCTTTCAGCTATTAATTCTAAATCTTCTTCCCCAGGACTTCCCTTAAATTCTACCGGATCTAGGAACTCCCAGTTAAGACAATTTCTTTCCACTATTTCTTTTAATTCTCTTTGGGCTCCGCCTGACCACCCACAGGATCCAAAACTAAAAACCTTTCTATTACATACTTTTTTCTTACCTATTTCATCCAAGGCTGCAGCCACTGGTGGGAACATTTTATATTCATAAGTTGGTGCAGCTATTATTACTCCTGTTGAAACCCAGACAGAGGATAGTATTGTACCCCAATCTGTTTCAGGAACTCTATGAACATGGACTTTAATACCTTCATCTTCTAACACCTGAATGGAATGTTTTACAGCCTTTTCTGTCATACCATACATGGAACCCCATAGAAGAGTTATTTCTTCCTTAGCAGGTCCTCTTTGATAAGAAGCGTATCTTGCATAATCTTCTATTATCTTTTCAGGATTTTTTCTCCAAACAATGCCATGGCCAGGTGCTACAATATTTATTGGCAGTGTAGAGCATTTTTCAATAGCTTTTTTTACAGGTATGGAAAATGCTGCTACTATATTAGAATAGTATCTTACTGCTTCATTTTCGAAAAAATCTATTTCCTCTTGAGTTAACATGTCATCATAATTATCTTTATCGACTTTTCCGAAAGAACCAAAAGCATCACAGGAAAAGAGGGTCCCTGTTAAGGTGTCAAATGTAACCATAGTATCTGGCCAATGAACATTAGGTATTTCTACGAACTGTAAAACATGACCTTTTCCTAAATCTAAGGTAAAATCATCCTTAGCTATTATAATATTTTCAGTATGATCATAAAATGCTTCTAATAAGTCTGCTGATCTTTGAGTACATACCACTTTAAAATCCGAATGGATTTTTTTAAAATCCTCTATCCAGCCAGAATGATCTGGTTCCATATGATTTATTATTAGATACTCAATAGATTTTGGATCTATTTTTAACTCATCCAGTAATTTAAACAAGGATTCGGGAACACCATCCCAACCACAAACACCATCGACTATGGCTGTTTTCTCTCCCTTAATAATATAGGAGTTCATTCCAACTCCATTAGGAATTTCCCATAGACCTTCGAACAAAATATCTTCTACATTCACCGACAACTGATATATATCTTCAGTTACTTTTGAAACGTTCATATACAACCACTCCTTATTGATAATCATTATCACTATATTTATATTATAGAATATTTTTATAATAATAACAAATAAAAACTTACTATATTATATCTATTTACCCATTTATAGGCCGCATTAAAATAATATCTAACAAAATAATCTATAAAATCCTTGCATTTTTATTCATTATGGTATAGAATACAAAGAAATACTAAAAAGTGTTAACCTAGGATAAGGAATAGTAGATAGTATAACAGTTTTAGAGAGTCAGCGGTTGGTGAAAGCTGATACTGATACTATTGAATCCACCTTTGAGGTTTTTGTGAATAGCAAAAGGTAAGCAGACCTTAACTGCATCAAGAGGATCTTATGATCAATTTGGGTGGCAACGCGGAAGAATGACCTTTCGTCCCTTTTAGGGATGAAGGGTTTTTTTATATTTGAATATGGACCATTGATAAGGAATAGTAAATAGTATAACAGTTTTAGAGAGTCAGCGGTTGGTGAAAGCTGGTACTGATACTATTGAATCCACCTTTGAGGTTTTTGTGAATAGCAAAAGGTAAGCAGGCCTTAACTGCGTCAAGAGGATCTTATGATCAATTTGGGTGGCAACGCGGAAGAAAAACCTTTCGTCCCTTTTAGGGATGAAGGGTTTTTTTATATTTAAAATGAGGAGGTATTAGAATGAAAAAAAGTTTGTTTATTCCAGGACCTATCGATGTAAGTGAAGATGTGCTAGAGCAAATGTCCAAACCTATGATAGGTCATCGCTCAAAAGATGCATCTACACTTCAAAGAAATATTAGTGAAAAGCTTCAAAAATTATTCCATACAGAGGAGCAAATACTTTTATCTACTTCCTCAGGTTCCGGTCTAATGGAAGGATCGATTAGATCTTGTACTAGGAAAAGAGCTGCTGTATTCTCATCAGGTGCTTTCGGGGATAGATGGTACAAGATGGCTATATGTAATTCTGTTCCAGTAGATAAATTTAATGTAGAAGAAGGGGAAGCAATAACCGGAGAAATGGTAGAGAAGGTATTGGCAACCGGTAATTATGATTTAATAACTATTACTCATAATGAGACATCAACGGGTGTAATGAATCCTTTGGAAGAAATTTCAGAAGTTGTAAAGGGTTATCCTGATATTGTATGGTGTTTGGATGCGGTAAGTTCAATGGGAGGTACCAAGATAGAGGTAGATAAACTAGGAATAGATATATGTATCACATCTACACAAAAGGCTATGGGTCTTCCACCTGGATTAGCTGTAGCATCTATGTCTGAGAAGGCGGTTTGGGCAGCGGAAAAGGTAGAGCATAGGGGAGTGTATTTTGATTTACTTGCACTATATAAATATATTCAAAAGAAAGATCATCAATATCCTTCAACTCCCGGAATATCATTGATGTATGCTTTGGATTATCAACTAGATAAAATACTTGATGAAGGTCTTGAAAATAGATATAAAAGGCATTTAGATATGGCGCAATATGTTCAAAAATGGGCAAGGGAAAAATTTCAGTTATTTCCTAATGAGCAATACCTATCTAATACATTAACAGCCATTAAAAACACAAGGAATATAGATGTTAAAAAATTAAATAAAGAGTTAGGGAAGAGGGGTTATGTAATATCGAATGGATATGGAGAATTAAAAGATAGAACTTTTAGAATTTCTCACATGGGTGATTATACTATGAAGGATGTTCAGGATTTGATAGAAGCCATAAATGATATATTGAAAATATAATGGGAAGGAGAATGGAAATGTTGAAAATCTTAATTACAGATGGTATGGAAAAAACCAGTTTAGAAGAATTGAAAAAGATGAATTTTCATGTTGTGGAGCAACATTATAATAAAGAAGATTTGATGAAAGAAATAAAGAAGTTTCATGTTCTAGTAGTGCGATCTGCAACTAAAGTTACAAGAGATATAATAGATGAGGCAACTAAAACCAATAATCTCAAGCTTATTGTCAGAGGTGGAGTAGGTTTAGATAATATAGATGTAGAGTATGCAAGGCTAAAAGGTATTACTGTTAGAAATACTCCTAATGCAAGCAATACTTCGGTTGCAGAATTAGTAATAGGTCATATTTTAAATATGGCAAGGTTTTTGCACAATTCCAATATTACAATGAGACAGGGAGAGTGGAATAAAAAGAAGTACCAAGGTGTTGAGATTGAAGGCAAGACATTGGGGATAATAGGGTTTGGAAGAATTGGCAGGGAAGTAGCCAAAAAAGCAAATGCACTGGGAATGAAGATTAAATTTTATGATGTAGTGGGACCAATTATGAATAATCAAGAATATAGGTATTGCGATTTAGATAAACTACTATCTACATCTGATTTTATTTCTCTTCACGTACCTTACAATAAAGGGGAGAGGGCTTTAATAGGTAAAGAAGAAATTCAAAAGATGAAAGATGGAACATATTTGATTAACTGTGCTAGGGGCGGCGTAGTAGACGAAGAAGCATTAATAGCTGCCCTAGACTCTGGAAAGTTAGCTGGAGCTGCCATGGATGTTTTTATGGAAGAACCAACCCCAAATAATATTCTTTGTAATCATGATAAGGTTTCAGTAACTCCTCACATAGGTGCTTCCACAAAGGAAGCTCAAAGAAAGATAGGAGAAGAAATAAATAATATAATCTTAGAATTTTGGAAAGGAAGGGGATTAAATGATCGTATTGAAACCGTTTAAGGCTATAAGACCAACTAAGGAACTTGCACCAAAGGTGGCTGCATTACCTTATGACGTTATGGACAGTCAAGAAGCTAGGGAAATGACAAAAAACAACCCCTATTCTTTTCTTCATGTGGATAAGGCGGAAATTGATCTAGACTCAAATATAGACCCATATGATTTAAGGGTATATGAAAAGGCAAAGGAAAACTTAAAATCCATGATGGATGATGAAATATTGATTAAGGATAGTAAAGAAAGTCTATATGTATATAAGCAAGTAATGAATGGTAAAGAACAAATTGGATTAGTAGGATGTGTTTCTGTAGAGGATTATATGAATAATAGAATAAAAAAACATGAAAATACAATAAAAGAAAAGCAAAAAGACAGAACAAATCATGTTTATTATTGTAATGGAAATACTGGACCTATATTTTTAACTTATAGATCTAGAGAAGATATTAATAGAATAATTGAAGATTGGATTGATAACAATATTCCAGTTTGCGATTTTGTTTCTGAGGATGATATAGCTCATAAGGTTTGGATAATTGATGATAATGAGGTAATGGAAAAGCTGATTGGCTTGTTTAGAACCTTAGATAGTTTATATATTGCTGATGGTCATCATAGGGCTGCCGCAGCAGCTGAAGTTGCTAAGATGCGAAAAGGTAAAGAACCAGATTTTACAGGGAAAGAAGAATTTAACTATTTTCTTGGAGTGTTATTTCCTCATGATCAGTTATATGTAATGGATTATAATAGGGTTGTAAAAGACTTAAATGGACATAGTTCTACTGA
>JAAYRD010000110.1 GCA_012518955.1 Tissierellia bacterium
AAGGTATGTATGTAAAATTTTTAGATAATGAGGATGAGGATGGATATAAGATATATACAAGGACAATATCCGCAGTGTTTATTATGGCTTGTAAAGAGGTTTTTCCTCACAGTATAGCTAAAATCGAACATTTCTTAGGCCGAGGACTATATGCAGAGTTAGAAAAAGGCTATTCTATCAGTTTTGGAGATATAGAGAGAATCAAAATAAAGATGAGGGAAATTGTAGAGAAGGATATACCTATCATTCGAGAAGAGGTTTTAATAGAAGAGGCTATCTCTTTGTTTGAGGAACATGGACATGAGGATAAAATTAGACTTTATAATACATTAGAAGATGAAAAGGTGCAGGTATATAAAATAGGGGATCATTTGGATAGATTTCATGGGTATTTGGCACCTACTACAGGATATGTAGGGATATTTGATTTAAAATATTACTATCCAGGAGCTATAATATTGTTTCCTACAACAGATAGCAATAATAAATTACCTAAATTCAAAGAGCAAAAAAAATTAGCCAAAGTATTTAAGGACGCCAAGGAATGGGCAAATATATTGGATCTAGCATATGTAGGCTCTTTAAATGAAAAGATTATCAATGGAGAAATAGGGGAAGTAATAAGGATATCAGAGGCATTACATGAGAAGAAAATAGCTCAGATAGCAGATATCATATGTGAAGATGATGATATAAATATGATATTAATAGCAGGACCATCTTCCTCAGGAAAGACGACCTTTGCTGAAAGGTTGGCAATTCATTTAAAGGTAAATGGTAAAAGACCTATAGGTATTTCAGTAGATGATTATTTTGTAAACAGAGAAGATACTCCTTTGGATGAAAATGGGGAATATGATTTTGAGTCCTTGGAAGCTATAGATTTAAAACAGTTCAATGAGGATTTAGTAAGGCTTTTAGAGGGTGAAGAGATAGAATTACCTAAGTATAACTTTGTAAAAGGGATAAGAGAAAAGTCAGGAGTGAAGATTAAGGTGGATAAGGATCACCCTATTATAGTGGAGGGTATACATGGCTTAAATCCTAAACTGGCTGAATATATTCCAGAAAAAAATAAATTTAAAATATATATATCTGCTTTGACTCAACTAAATATTGATGCCCATAACAGGATTTCTACTACGGATACAAGACTAATAAGAAGAACGGTTAGGGATAATAAGTATAGAGGGAACGATATTTTTAGAACCTTTGAATTGTGGGATAGTGTAACAAAGGGAGAAAAAATAAATATATTTCCGTATCAAGAGGAAGCGGACATTATGTTTGATTCTGCATTGGTATATGAACTGGCTGTACTAAAGAAACATGTGGTTCCATTGCTGCAAGAGATAGATAGTTCTAGTGTTTATTACTCCGAGGCTAGAATGTTGCTAAAGTTTTTAAGCTACTTTAGGGATATAGAAGATGAAGACATAATTCCTCCAAACTCTATTTTAAGAGAATTTATTGGTGGTGCAGATATTAATGTTCATTGATAATGGAGGTCCAATATGGAAAAACTATTAATTGAATTAATGGAAAAAAATAGACATCTAACAAGATACGGTAAGGTGGCTGATTATATCCCAGCACTGGCAAAAGCATCTTCCAATGACATAGGTGTTTGTATAATTGATATGGATGGAAA
>JAAYRD010000111.1 GCA_012518955.1 Tissierellia bacterium
CTACACCAAATACCTTGGCTCCTATTATGTTTACATAGACTCTCTCCGATACCCCTACATTGTATTCAAAAATCTCATCCATATTTAATTCAATATTATAATTTCCTTCCTCATCTAATAAGGGTTTATCTGTCTTGTATCCACTAAATATATGTCTTCCTGCATAGGTAGTATTTCCAATCTGTATAAGATGATCTTTTAATTCATTGATTTCTTCTTTTATCTTAAGTAGATCCTCTGGATCTTTGGTTCCATTAGCTGCATCTACTGTCAATTCTTTTGCCCTATGCAATACGGAACCAATCTCTCCTAATGCTGCTTCTGTATCCGTCATCCAGGAATAAGCATCTTTAGCATTTCTCTCGTATTGTTTTAATTTTGATACATCCGTGTTGAACTTCAAGCTTTTACTGGCTCCAATAGGATCATCTGATGGTACCCTAAATTTCTTCCCAGTTGCTTTTTGATATTGGAGTTTTTCTAGGTATTTTAAATTCTGGTTTAGATTATATACCATATTATTTATGAGCATGTTGTTGGTTATACGCATTTCATCACCTTCCTACAAGTCCTAGTCTATTAATGGTAATATCCATAATGGTGTCCATGGTTGTTATCATCCTAGCTGAAGCAACATAGGTATGCTGAAATCTTACCATGTCCGCCATTTCTTCATCATAGGAGACCCCTTGTATAGAGTCCCTTTTAGATTGAATGTTTCTAAGCACTATGTTTTGCGATTCACTCATCCTCTGACCTTGCAAACTATCTACGGCTAAATTGGATAGAATGGACTTTATAAAATCGTCCGGCGACTCCTCATCCCTTAAAGCTATTAACTCTAATAAATTATTACTATCTTCTGGACTACCTAATTCTTCTCCTGCTGCCGCTATGTTTTTCAAATCCCCTAATATATCCTCATCTAGAGTAATGGTAGCTGCTGGATCATCCTCTGAAAAATAAAAAAAATCTTCTCCCTCTCTACCACCAAGCCTATATCCTTTCCTATGCTGATCATTAAAATTATTGGCAAATTCTCTCGCAAAATCGTTTAACCTTTTTTGATAATAGGGTATGCCTCTATAACTATTGTTTTCTCCATCACCGTTATATAAGTCTAGAAGTCCTTTTAATTGACCCGATTGTAGGTTAACCTTACTTCCGTTAGACCACTCTAGTCTATTTTTTTCACTATCTAGTTTTACCTCAGATCTATTGATATGATCTACTAGAGATACTCCTCCTATGCTCACTCTATACCTGCCATCCTCAGATTCGTCTACCCTTACATTGACTATTTCAGATAATTCGTCTATCAATAGTTCTCTTCTATCTCTTAGATCATTGGCTTTTCTTCCATCTAATTCAGTGGCATGGATCTGTTTGTTTAATGAGGCTACCTGATCCCCTATACTATTGATTCTTCTTTCCATAGTTTCCATAGCAAATTCTTGTTCCTTTTTCATATCTTGCAACCTTTTGGCTGTTTCATTTATATGCTTAGTAAAGGCTAGGGCATTTTCCTTCACCGGTTCCCTGAAGGAAAAATCCGATGGATTTTTACTCATATTATCCAAAGCCTCATAGAAATCATCTAAGTATTTTCTAAAGCTACTGTTAGATGGCTCTCCGAATAACTTTTCCAACTCTTGTAGGTTCTGTCTTTTTATCTCCCATTCTCCTTTAGGAGCATTTTCATTCCAGTATTTAAAGTCTATATAGGAATCCCTCATTCGGACTATATCATATATTTCAGTTCCCGTTCCTAACATCCCTACTCCGGGTAGATGGTAGGGTGTAGTGGATCTTTGGGATCCTTCTTGTCTTGAATAGCCTTTAGTATTTATGTTACTAATATTATGATTTACTATATATAAAGATCTCTGACTGGCTAGAAGCCCTTTTACTGCAGTATTGAATCCAAACATATTCATTCAGTCCTTTCTTTCGAGAGATCAAAGGTCTCCATATCTATCTTCCTACTATTCCCATTCTATTGACTATGTTTTCTATCATTTCGTCTATGGCATTTATTACTCTTGAATTGGCTATATAGGAATGTTGATATTTTAGCATATCCGTCATCTCCTCATCTAGAGATACAGAAGATACTTCCTGCCTTCTATTCAGTATCTGCGTTATCAATATACCCTGGTTTTCCACCATGGTTCTAGCCTGTTGTCGCTCAAGGCCTATGCTTAGAACCAACTCCCTATAGAAACCATCTATGTTCATATGAAGTTCATCTCCAGCGTAGGTATATCCACCCTCATCAAATTCATATTCCGAATATCTTCCAAATAATAATTCTTCCCTTAAGTTCAAAATTTCCTTCGCCTTTTCCCCGTCTCCTTTATCTCCCGATTGGGATACTGCTATCTTTCTGAAATCCTCTAGGGCTGGATTAACTTTTATAGTACCTGAGGGATCCTTTGGATCGGTTATTATGAAAAAAGGAATTTCCTCTGGCAGGTCCCCTTCCTTCCAATCTAAACTTTTACCTGTCATATGGATCTCATTAACCCCCTGGGCTATTTCTCCTACAAGGATATTCAGTCTTTGCACATATTCTACTACCACTTTATCTCTGGCATCAATGTATCCTCCTAGTTCTCCTAACCCCTTTAAATCTATACTCTGTCCTGTATCAGACCAGTAAATTTCACCATGACCTTTATTATTTAGTTTAATTTCAATAGGATTATAAATATCTCCACCGACTAAGTCCTTTCCAAAAAGAGATACTATTTCTTCTCCATATTGGTTTTCATAATGACTGATAGGAATTAGCTCCGATAGCCTATC
>JAAYRD010000112.1 GCA_012518955.1 Tissierellia bacterium
ATATAATTTTCATGTTTTTTTTGCTTAATTTTTAGAGTCTACTTCAACTATTGTTCCCAATACATCCTGGCTAATTTCTATTATACCAAATGTCTTTTTCCCATCTAGTCCCCTAGGTTGATAGGGGCTTCCTGGGTTCATTATTATAATCTGAGATTGTTTCATCAATACAGGTACATGGGTATGGCCAAACAATACTATATCAGCCTCTACTTCTTTTGCCCTATAGAATAGATTATCTATTCCATATCTTACCCTATATTTATGTCCGTGGGTTATAAATAATCTTTTATTTCCTAAATTCAGCACCTCATCATCCTTATATTCCTTTTGATAATAATCCCCATTCCCTTTGACTATAGTAGTTTGTATTCCTGTTTCTTTTTCTATCTTTATTCCATCTTCCACGTAATCTCCTAGATGAATTATTAAATCTGGTTTATCCATATTCCTAATTTTATTTAAAAATTTATCTATATGCCCATGGGTATCACTCACTACAAATATTTTCATATTACTCATCCCTCATAATATTCATTATAGCCTTTTTTAGTTTATTCAAAGCTTTGGCTCTGTGACTTATTTTATTCTTTATCTTCTCTCCTAATTCTGCAAAAGTTTTATCATACCCATCCACTATAAATAAAGGATCATAGCCAAAACCTTTCTCTCCCCTAGGTTCAAAACCAATGGTTCCCTTGCATTCTCCTGTAACTGTAATCACATTCCCATTTTCTAATACCAGCGCTATTACAGTTTCAAATTTGGCTCTTCTTTTTTCTAAGGGTACCCCCTCTAGCTCTTTCAATAATTTATCATTATTTGCCCTGTCCGTAGCATTACATCCGGCATACCTTGCAGAATGAACTCCTGGAGCCCTGCCTCCATCTAAAAAATCTACAAATAGCCCTGAATCATCTGCCATTACCATTCCTTCCACTCTATCTGCTAATGCTTTGGCCTTTTTAATAGCATTTTCTTCTAGAGTTTCTCCATCTTCTTCTACTTCAAAACTCCTAATATTTAAATCTTCTTTGGATAAAACCGTTATAGGCATATCCATTAAGATATCCTTTATTTCCTGCACCTTATTAATATTTCCTGTCGATAGTATCAATTCTCTATTGCTCATCTTCTTCTCCTTCTGTATTAGGGCTTTTCCCTATTAAATCCCCAATTTTTCCCAAACTTTCTTTTTGTTTAGCTATTAGCACCCTATTTCCTTTTTCCGCTAAATCTAATAATTTATATAGTTGTTCTTTAGAAAAACTGTTTTTTTCGCCAGTACCCTGTATCTCCACCAACTCATCCTGGTCTGTCATTATTATATTCATATCTACTGAAGCCTTATAATCTTCCTCATAACATAGATCAAGCATTACCATATCATCCACTATTCCTACACTTATTGCAGATAAAAAATTGGATATAGGTATGTACTTTATTTCTCCCTGTTCATATAGCCAATTCAATGCATCGACCAAAGCCACAAATCCTCCTGTTATAGAGGCGGTTCTCGTTCCACCATCTGCTTGTATAACATCACAGTCTATCCAGATAGTCCTCTCACCTATTTGAGATAAATCAACTACTCCTCTTAAAGATCTTCCTATTAGCCTTTGTATTTCCTGAGATCTCCCTTCAACCCTTCCTCTAGCAGCATCTCTAATCTTTCTATTTTTTGTTGAACCAGGCAACATGGAATATTCTCCAGTTACCCATCCACTGCCAGTTCCCTTTAAAAATGGTGGTACTCTATCTTCTACCATAGCAGTACATATTATCTTTGTATCTCCCATTTCCATTAGAACGGATCCCTGCGGATGCTTTAAATAATTTCTTGTAATCTTTATATCTCTTAATTCATCGAAACTTCTATTATCAATTCTCTTCATTTAATAACTCCCCTTTATCCTTAGTATATATTATATTTTATTTTATAGTTTATAATTTTTTATCCAATCTTACTTTATCAGATATATTATCTTTTTTCTATATTGTAAGCTCCTATAATTATATTATACAAAATAAAATAAACAAAACATTTTTAATAAAAAAATAAGCTGTCTATTGGACAGCTCATTGCTCATTTGCAAAAACAGGTATTGTCATATTTGTTTCAAGGTCAATGCCAGTTTCCTTTAAATTCTTTCCATCGATAAGCATTTCTACCTTTTCTATTTCATTGAATTCAGATAAGGTCAAACCAATATTTTTTATCATTTTATTCAATGTAGTATCATCTTCTGATAGCTTTCCACTATCAAAGGAAATATCCACATAAGCTATTCCATCTTTAACATCTACGCCATGAAAATTGGTTCCCTCAGGAATATCCGACCCAAGTTCTAATCCTTCTGGTGGACCATCAAATAATGTTTCCAGTGCAGTATATACATTTGGAGCAGGAGCCAAAGTTGGTATAGTAACCGGCACGAAGTATTCAAAGTCTTCTTCCATATTTATTCCTTTATAATAAGCTATTACCTTAGACCTTGAGTTATCCAAATCTCCGGCTAAATTAATATCTTCCCTGCCAATAGGCCCAGATATATCGGTGCCATGGTTTAAATTCGGTATAATTTCTCCACCTATTAAAAACTGTACATTGTTAATTCCTTGAAACTCCGTTAAGGTGTAAACTATTCCCTTTATTAAGTTCTCTTCGTCCTTTTCTGTTTCTTGATTTAAAATTTCATCAGAAAAACTTACCTTACAAAGACCAGTTTCCTCATCAATAGACATTCCCATAACTTCTGTTCCTGCTGGAATTATAGGACTTAGACCAGTGGAAGCTAAGCTTTCCCTTAGTTCAGCACTATCTATCATGTTTTTTAATGTTACTTTAGCAATTCCTTCTTCCCAAGGTATCTTTCTCATAAGGGGTACTAGTAACCCTTGTTTATCTTTAAAATATAGAGTAGTTTTTCGCATGCCATCATCTTCAGTTATTTCAAAATCGTATTCATCAGACCTTATAATTTCTAGTTCTTCCCCTTTATCCCTTGATAAAAGTTTTTTAAAGCCATCTTTTTCCTTAAGATTAATAAATGCTAAGGCTAATACCAATATTAAAAGTACTAATACAACTCTCTTATTGTACATCCCTTACCCCCCTCCAGGTTTCTATTACATTATATTAGAGGACTAAGGATACTATGATTAATTATTTCTTTTTAACAGGTGAAAAGTGACCTCCACTTATGGGGCTTATTGGATTAGATGTAATAAAAGCCTTGCCATCGTGATTATATACTATTTTTTTAAGCCTTTCCAAGTCCTTTCTATTGATAGCTAAGTGGAGTATTTCTCTATTTCCTTCTCTACCCTGCCCACCTAATACTGTTACTGCAAATCCATCTTTCCTTAAGGCTTCTATTAATTCCATATTCTCTACTCTTTTAGGAATAATCTGAACTTGTAAATTACCAAGAGCTATTCTATTCTCTATCATTATTCCTACATAAGTACCACAGGCAAAACCTAAAGCATAAGATAATAGGTTTCCTATATTATCTAAACCATTTACCACTTTGCCTAAGGCAGTTATATAAATAATAATCTCAAAGAACCCAATTATTGCAGCTTGAGCTTTTCTACCTTGAACAACCATTAATGTTCTAATAGTTGACAATGTAACATCTACTACCCTAGCTACAAATATTAGTAAGTAACCCAATAATAGACTCATTTTCATACCCCCATTAATTAAAATAAGCGGAGAATATTCTCCGCTATAGTATATGTTAATATATTTAGAAATAATTTTCCACACCGTTAACGATGTATTTCATTATCCTATTGCATATAAATTATTTCAATATAGAAAGGGCTCTATATAGTTCATCACTGGCAGGAGCTTGGATTTCCTTTGTTTCACCATTCTCTTCTATAAAAATACCCTCTTCAATAATTTCTCCAATAACTGTTATTTCTATATCTTCTTTTGCTAATCTATCTTTTATGGTTTTTACTTTGTCTTCAGCCGTCACTATTAGCATGCTTCCACTGGATATAAGACGATAAGGATCTATACCTAGTATAGAACTAATCTCTTTAGTAACTTCTTTCATAGGTATTAAATCCTTATATACCTTCATTCCTTTATTTACAGCCATAGCTCCTTCCCAAATGGCTCCAAGTACGCCACCCTCGGTAATATCGTGCATATATTTTACTCCAATTTCTCCACATATAGTTCCTTCTTTTATAACACTTATGGAATCTCCCATATCTTGTGCTGCTTTTATATTTTCTTTATCCATCTTATTTTCTAGATAACTTTCCAACTCTTTTGCAATTATGGATGTTCCCTCAATTCCTGCATATTTACTTATCAAAACCTTGTCTCCCACTTGGGTAGTTTTTGAATCTATCATATTTTTCTTCAATTGTTTTCCTACAACCGTTGTAGAGATCACCATTCTAGTTACCGCATCTGTAATCTCTGTATGCCCTCCCATTATCTCTATATTTAACTCTTTAGAAGCCTTTCCAGCCTCTCTCATTACCAATTCAATATCCTTTTCTGTAGTTTCAGGTGGAGCTAAAATTGTTAAAAGAGCTCCTATAGGTTCAGCCCCACTACTAGCCACATCATTGCAGGATATATAAATTGCAAGTTTTCCTATATCCTTAGTAGCTCCCGTTATAGGGTCTGTGGACATGATACAGACCTCATCGCCAAAATCGATAATGGCATTATCCTCTCCTATAGCAGCGCCTACTAAAATATCCTTCCTTCTATTGCTAATATTTTCAAATACTATCTTTTTCAGTACCTCATTTGGTAATTTTCCTATTTCCATACTCAATGCCTCCTTACATAGTCATTATATGTAATCGTAGTTTAATTTTCCATTTCTTATATAAGTATATTGTATCAGAATACACACACTTTTAATACACTTTAAGTACACTTTTTCTATAATCATATTTATTTAAATAGTGGTTATAATAAAGCTGTATAAATATATTAAAAGGAGGCATCTACTTGATTATTCCTTGCTCCGAAAAATGTATTTATGAAGAAGATGGTTTATGTACATTGAAACATATTACCAAATCATCTGGTACCCCTCTAAAAGATTGTCCATATTATAAGGAAAAGGATAAGAAAAAAGATGAGCCCTTATAAGCTCATCTCTTTTCTTATCCTTCTATAATATCTAAAATCATCTTATTTACCATTTGAGGATTAGCCTTACCTCTTGTAACCTTCATTACCTGACCAACCATAAATCCTAGCGCTCTATCTTTGCCGTTTTTATAATCTATGATGGATTGCTCATTTTCCGATAATACCTTTTTGACTATTTCTTTTAACTCGCCTTCATCACTTATTTGAATCAAACCTTTTTCTTTAACAATCTCTTCTGGTTTTTTCCCAGTTTCAAACATATCCCTTAAAACCTTCTTGCCTATATTGTTGCTAATCTTATCATCATTTATTAGATTAATGAGGTCTGCCAGGTCCTTTGGTTTGAATTTTAGATCCTCTACCTCTAAATCTTCATCATTCAATCTTCTTAAAACATCTCCCATTACCCAGTTACTAATTTGTTTTGGGTCCTTTCCATGTTTTACCGTCTCTTCATAGAATGAAGCCAATTCTCTTGATTGAGTCAATACTCCAGCATCGTATTCAGGAAGATCGTATTCTTTGACAAACCTTTCCTTTTTAGCCTGGGGTAATTCTGGTAAATTTTTTCTTATCTCTTCAATCCATTGATTTTCTATTTCGATTGGAAGAATATCACTCTCTACTGCATATCTATAATCTGCTACTCCTGCTTTTTCTCTCATCACTATGGTCTTGCCTTCTACTTCATCCCATCTTCTAGTTTCCCTTTCAGTATCTTCTCCCCTCTTAAGTAACTCTATATGTCGTTTTTCTTCGTATTCCATAGCTCTAACTGCTGCTCTAAAGGAGTTTAAATTCTTAAGTTCCGTTATATTGGTTTTCTTATTGGTTTCTGTATCTACTACATTGATATTAACATCACATCTCAGGGAACCCTCCTCCATCTTACAATCTGAAACCTCAATATATTTTAAAGTAGCCCTTAATTTTTCTAAAAACAAGGAAGCTTCTTCTGGAGTATTGATGTCAGGTTCTGTAACTATTTCAACCAAGGGTACTCCAGCCCTGTTATAGTCTAATAAAGAACTGCCATCTTCAGTATGGATGGATTTTCCTGTATCCTCTTCTATATGGATTCTAATCAATCTAATCTTCTTAGTACCTTCTTCTAACTCTAATTCCAAGTGTCCTCCACTGCATAAGGGTTTGTCATCTTGACTTATTTGAAATCCCTTTACTAAATCTGGATAAAAATAATTTTTTCTATCCATTCTAGTATTATTGGCTATTTTACAATCGAAAGCTATACCCGCTTTTATAGCATATTCCACTGCAGACTTATTTAATACAGGGGTTGCTCCAGGTAACCCTAAACAAACTGGACAGCAATGAGTATTTACCTCTCCACCAAAAGTATTGGTGCAGCTGCAAAATATTTTTGTATTGGTCATAAGCTCCACATGAATTTCTAAACCAATTATAGTTTTATATGCCATTATCTTTCACCCCCTATAGATAAGTGTTTTTCAAAGGCATATCCTGCTCTTAATATATCTAATTCTTTAAACCTATCCCCTATAATTTGCATTCCCACAGGTAATCCTTCTATATATCCACATGGAATAGACATAGCACAAATTCCCGCTAGGTTTACTGGTATAGTAAATATATCCGATGTTTCCATAATGAATGGATTATTTATTTCTCCTAATTTAAAAGGTAGATTAGGAGTTGTAGGAGATAAAATTATATCATATTTTTCAAAAGCCTTATCAAAATCATCTTTGATGAGGGTTCGCAGTCTTAGAGCCTTTTCATAATATTCTTCAGCATGCTCACTACTTAAAAAGTAAGTTCCTGCCATTATCCTACTCTTTACTTCTTTTCCAAAGGCTTCCGACCTTGTTTTCATATATAGTTCATCTAAGGTTTCATATCCTTCAGCTCTATATCCGTACCTCACTCCATCAAATCTAGATAAGTTAGAGCTAATTTCTGCAGTTGCAATTACATAATAAGTTGCCAATGCATAGTTTGTATTAGGTAAAGATACTTCCTCTACTTCTGCTCCCAGGGTTTCAAATACCTTAACAGCCTCCATAACCTTATCTTTAATTCCATTATCCATATCAATATTAAAGTATTCCTTCGGTAAGGCTATCTTCATCCCTTTTATATCTTCATTTAAACCTTCTAAGTAATTTATATTTTCCATATCCATAGAAGTAGAATCCTTTATATCATGACCTGCTATAGCATCTAGCATTAGTGCTGCATCTGATACATTTCTCCCAGATATACCTATTTGATCCAAAGAATTAGCCACGGATACCAATCCATATCTAGAAATTAAACCGTAGGTGGGTTTGATTCCTACAACTCCACAATAACTAGCCGGTTGTCTAATGGAACCTCCAGTATCTGAACCTAAGGACAAAGCCACTTCTTCAGCCTTTACCGCTGCAGCAGATCCTCCACTAGATCCTCCTGGTGACCTTTCTAAATCTATAGGGTTTTTTGTCGATCCAAAATAAGAAGTTTCCATCAAGGAACCCATAGCAAATTCATCCATATTGGTCTTACCCAATATTATCCCATCTTCCTTCTTAATCCTTTCAACAACCGTTGATTCATAAGGTGGTATGAAATTCTCAAGCATCTTGGAACCACAGGTAGTTTTAGTTCCATAAGTGATAATATTATCCTTAATACCAATAGGGATTCCTGCCAACAACCCTAAATTCTCTCCAACTTTAATCTTTTTATCTATTTCATCTGCGGTGTTCAAAGCCTCTTCCTTAGTTAATGTAATAAATGCATTTACTTCTTCATCTACTTCATCTATCCTTTTAATATGAGCTTCTACAATATCTCTGCTGGATATTTCCTTGTTTTTAAGCTTTTCCTTCATATCTATAGCTGATAACTTTATTATATCCATATTATTCACCCCTATCTAATCCATAACTCTTAGTAGTTTAAAATAACCATATTGTTCTTCTGGTGCATTTTGAATTACATCTTCTCTGGACATACTTTCTTTAACTATATCCTCTCTTAAGGGTTGAATTTTAGAACTTACATGGTATGTAGGCTCTACCCCATCTGTATCTACTGTTTTTAACTGATCAACATAGTCTAAAATTTTAGAAAAATCCTTCATAAAATCCTCTGCCTCTTCTTCAGTTATTCCCAGCTTACTCAATTCAGCTGTATTCTTTATATCATCCTTAGAAATCAAAACAATTCCTCCTTAACCTTCATCATACTCTCTATTTTACCACTTCTAGACTAAAAAAATCAAATTACCCTAATATATCCGATAATCTTTCCTCATCTATTATCTCTATCCCTAGCTCCATTGCTCTTGTATATTTAGAACCTGGATTTTCCCCTACTATTACATAGTCAGTTCTTCCACTAACAGAACCCGTTACCTTGCCCCCCATAGCCTCTATCCTTTCCTTTAATTCTTTACGGGTATAGGATTCAATAGATCCCGTAATTACTATGGTCTTGTCTGCAAATACTGAATCATCAACAATAACTTCCTCTTCATAATGAGGATTTACTCCTTCAGATAGCAATTTGTCTATTCCCTGTAAAATCCTATCATCATGGAAAAACTCTATTACACTTTCAGCTATCTTTGGCCCTATATCAGGAATGGTTATTAGTTCTTCATAATCAGCATCTTTTATAGCTTCTAAAGATTTAAAATGCTCCACCAGGTCCTTAGCAGTTTTTGTACCCACATTGGGTATGCCTAGTGCATAGATAAAAGCATCCAGTGTAGTGTTCTTGCTTCTTTCAATGGCTTCAAGAAGGTTATTGGTCTTTTTTTCCTTAAATCCTTCTAATCCTATAAGGTCCTCATATTTTATCTCATATATCTCTGGTATATCGACTAAATCCAATTCCTCAAACAATTTTTCTGCAGTTTTCTCACTAAATCCTTCTATATTCATAGCATCTCTACTAGCAAAATGAACCATTCTAGATACTAGTTGAGGCTTACAAGTTAAAGAATTTGGACAAAATATATGGACCCCATCCTGAACCAATTCACTATTGCATGCTGGACAATGAGTAGGTTTTTCTATTGCCTGTACTTCATCATCTGTATCCACTGTTCCCATTATCTCTGGAATTACTTCATTGGATCTTCTTATCAACACCCTTGAATTAATTGCAACCCCTTTTCTTTCTATATCATCATAGTTATTCAAAGTAGCTCGTCTTACAGTAGCTCCTGCAATCTCTACTGGTTCTAATAGAGCAGTAGGGGTGACCTTTCCAGTCCTACCTACATTCCATTGAACAGATAATAACCTTGTGGTAGTTTCTTCAGCTTCAAACTTATAAGCTATAGCCCAACGAGGAAATCTCATGGTATATCCTAAAACTTCCCTAGTTTTCATATCATTAACCTTTATCACTGCTCCATCGGTTAATACATCTATATGGTGTCTTTCTTCTTCAATCCTCTCTATTTCTTCAATGACTTCGTCCATAGTCTTGCATTCCTTAGCATAATCATATACTGGTAATCTGTTTTCCTTTATAAACTTTAACATCTCCATATGGGTTTCAAATTCTTTTCCTTCTATATAGTCTATATTATAAAAATAGGCTATTAAATTTCTTTCTGCTGTTATCTTAGGATCTAGATTTCTCAATGCCCCTGCTGCTGCATTTCTTGCATTTTTTAATGGTTCTATAGCTGTTTCATTGTATTTTTTAAGGGCAGATAAAGGCATCAGCCCTTCTCCTTGTATCTCCATAGTTCCTTTATAATCAACTTTTAATGGCAATGTTTTTATAGTTTTAATCTGAGGTAAAATTGCTTCTCCAACAGTTCCATTACCCCTAGTAGCTCCCTGTACCAATTCTCCATTTCTATAGGTTACATTGAGAGTCAATCCATCAAATTTATATTCTACTACATAGGTTACAGGTGGAAGTTTGTCTTCATGATTTTGGTTGTATTCTGCTATCAACCTTTTAACTCTATTGTCCCAATTGATTAATTCTCCATAGTTTTGACTCTTGTCTAAGCTCCAAAGCCTCCCTAGATGGGTATGCTTTTCAAATTTATCTAGTACTTCTCCCCCCACTCTTTGAGTGGGAGAATAGGAATAAACTATTCCAGTCTCTTTCTCCAATTTAATCAGTTCATCATAAAGAGCATCGTATTCCCTATCACTTAACTTAGGATCATCTAATGTATAGTAATGATAATTTAGCTCATCGATTACATCTATAAGCTCTTTTATTCTCTTAACCTTATCCACAAACTATTCTCCTTTCACTATTTCTATAGGAGCAATTGAAAGAAGCAATCTCTTAAGTCCTGCCTTATCAAAAGCAATTACTATCTCCTTGTCATCACCCCTATCTTTCAATTGGACAATGGTTCCTATTCCCCATTTCTTATGTTTAACTTTTGTACCTTCTTTAACTTTAGTATTATCTATGGAAGTCTTTGCCCTAGAAGTACTTGGTTTTTTAGAGAAATCCTGCACTCTTATTAGTTGTTCTCTAGAACTTTGAGCCCTTGTATTTCCACTTATTTGATACGGACTTCCTCCCCGTTGTTTCCCCATATCTATTAAATTTTTAGGCATTTCATCTATAAATCTTGATGGCAAAGTGTAATTTGTTTTCCCATATATGGTTCTAATCTTTGCAAAACTAATATATAGTAGTTTCTCCGCCCTAGTTATGGCTACATAGCAAAGTCTTCTCTCTTCCTCTAGTTCTGATTCACTCTCCAAGGCCCTTGATATAGGGAATAATCCTTCTTCCATACCTACCATAAATACAATAGGAAATTCCAATCCCTTGGCAGAGTGGACTGTCAATAAGGTCACTGAGTTATCAATATCCTCCGTCTTGTCCACATCGGAAAGAAGAGAAATATTAGCAAGAAAATCCTCCAAGGTACCCTCTGGGTTAGCAACCTGAAAATCTATTGCCACAGATATAAATTCCTTAATATTATCTAGTCTAGTTTGAGACTCAATGCTACCTTCGTCCTCCAATTCCTTAATATATCCGACTCCATAGACAACCTCTTCTATAAACTCTTGTATTCCCATCACTTCTCGCATAGCCATAAACTTATTTATCATATCTATGAAGGTTTTGAGGCTATTCTTAGCCCTTGTTGATAATCCTGGTATTTGCTCAACATCTAATAATACATTGTATATGCTCTCACCTATTTCACTGGCATATCCTTCTACCTTTTCCATGGTAGCATTGCCTATGCCCCGTCTTGGAACATTTATTATTCTCTTTAAAGATATATCATCTACTGGGTTTTGGATCAATTTTAAATAAGCAATTATATCTTTAATCTCTTTTCTATCATAGAACCTTAATCCTCCCACCAATTTATAGGGTATATTCCTCCTCATAAAAGCTTCTTCAAAGGATCTAGACTGAGCATTAGTCCTATATAGTATGGCAAAATCAGATGGGTTATAACCTTCTTTCATATGCTCTTCTATCTTATTAGCAACAAATCGAGCCTCTTCATCCGAATCCAAGGAGTTTTCTACAACCACTTGGCTTCCTTCATTATTGTCCGTCCAAAGTTTTTTATCTATTCTGTCGTAGTTATTTTTAATTACATAGTTGGCTACATTCAATATATTTTGAGTAGATCTATAATTTTGTTCTAATCTAATAGTTGTCGCATTTTCAAAGTCCTTTTCAAAGTCTATTATATTGGTTATATCTGCACCACGCCATCCATAGATGGATTGATCTGGATCCCCTACTACGCAAATATTCTTATTTTGTCCAGATAATAGCCTTATAAATTGATATTGAATCTTATTAGTATCCTGATATTCATCTACAAAAATATATTTAAACTTCTTTTGATAGTATTCTAATATAGTAGGATTGGCTTTGAATAACTCTACTGTTTTTATAATCAAATCATCAAAATCCAAGGCATTGTTCTGTTTTAGTTTTTTTTCATAAAGAGCATACAATTCTCCTACATTTTTACTATAAAAGTCACTATAGTTTTCATTAATATATGTATCCGGCGGGGTCATACTATCTTTTAGTGTACTGATAGTGGCAAGCACCGACCTTTCCTTATACATATCCTTGCTTAAATTTAATTCTTTTATACATTCTTTCATAAGTGTGATTTGATCATCTCTATCATAAATAGAAAAACTTCTTTGAAATCCAATCTTGTCTATATCCCGTCTAAGAATTCTTACGCATATTGAATGAAATGTTCCCATCCATATATCATCTATATTTCCATCCAATAGATCCGCTATCCTTTCCTTCATTTCATTAGCCGCTTTATTAGTAAAGGTTATTGCCAAAATATTTCCCGGGAAAATTCTATTTTCTTCGATTAAATATGCTATCCTATGAGTCAACACTCGAGTTTTGCCAGATCCTGCTCCAGCTAAAATTAATAAAGGCCCTTCTCCATGAAGAACCGCTTCTTTCTGTCTATCGTTCAATCCTTTTAAATAATCCATTTATTCACCATCCTAGTTAAACATTCGTTTCCTTTTCATTATATAATAAAGTACATTGGTATTCCATTAATTTTAATAACTCTTTAGTAAAATCAAATATCAGCAAGGGCTTTAAAGCCTTTGCTGATATTTTGTTTTACTATACCTCTATTTTAAACTCTTCATAATCGAAGATAATCTCTTCTCCATTGTTCACAACTATACAAGGTAGACCTACTTTTCCCGCTTTCTTAATCTCTTCAAACTCAGAAGAATTGTCCCTATACTTTAGGAATCTCTTTAAATTTATCATATTTTCTGAGATATCTAAATATAAAAATTTAATATTGTGTTGTGAAAGATACTCTTTCGCTGGTTCACAGCCTGGTCAATGCTTGCTCCCGAATACTACTATCTTTTTCATATGTAATTCTCCTTTTGTTGTTTTATTTTCCCATCTCAGCTAAGAATATATTGATATCAAATTCTCCAATTTCTGTTTTTAAAGGGATAAGTAAAGATCTTTCACTTGCCATGGATATGGACTTGTACTTTCCTATAATTACCTGTGGTGGAGCGATGTCACATATACAGTCATGATTGGTTAAATTTGTTGCTGCATTTCCACCTATAATATTTGCTACCTCTCCCAATGCTGATGATACAAAGGTGTCAATTTTTTTCATTTCCATTCCTGACATTATCTTTACCATTTCTAAAGCCATCTTATTAGGAAAACCAAATAAAATAGAACCTTTTAAATCTCCTGTTATTCCTAAGAGTACATTTGCATCATTGCTACTAACCATATCTTCTACAAGTTCTAGATTTCCTTTTTCCACTTCCATATCAAGCATTAGCCTAAATACCTCTTGAGTTGCTGTATAAAAAGCATTTATATGTTCTGCCTTCATTATTGTACTCCCTCCCTAGCCTTAACATATTCACCAATTTTTTGATCTGCTTTCCCTACATGCATTATAAGCCAAGTCATAAGCCTTGCGCCTAATTCCTGTATCTTTTCTTCGGTGAATCCTTCTTCTTCCAATATCCTAGCATATTCATTGATCTCTTCTTTAAATTCCGCATGAACCCTTTTATGTACTTCAATATCTGGATAATTGATTTCCTCTTGATACCTTTCCTCATCATCGAAATGATATACTACGTACTCTTGCATAAAATTCAATGTCTTCTTTACTTAATCTAATTTTTGTTCCCATTCCTCATCATTTTGCACTATTCCAATGAACTTTGAAAGCCTATGAAAAAGCTCTTTATGTTGTTCATCAATTAATTCAACACCAATACGATATCTTTCTTTCCACATCATATTAATCCCCACTTTCTTTATCTTTTTATCTTATATTTTGTGCTTGAAAAGATCTACCTTATGTCTATTACCCAATTTTTAAATATATATTATAATTTCTATTAAAATAAGCATTCCTACCCTGATTTTATATTCATAGGGTGTGAATGCTTAATATCTTATATATTATATTTTTACCTATATCATTCTTGATCCTTAAAATGGCCCAACCTTTCAAGTACGATTTTATATCCGCCAGCTCCATAGTTTAAAGCCCTATTTATTCTGCTAATAGTAGCAGTGCTAACACCCGTATCCTTTTCAATTTCATTATAAGTTTTATCCTTTACCAAGAGGCTTGCAACTTCCAATCTCTGTGCTATAGATTGGATTTCCTTTACCGTACATATATCCTCAAAGAAACGGTAGCATTCTTCAGTGGTCTTAAGTTTCAATATAGCTTCAAATAATCTATCAATCTGTTCGTCCTTAATTTGAGAATTGTATTCTTCTACCATTTTACCACCTCAAAACTTAATTTTTTACCTAATCTACTTGCCTTACAAGAAAAGCTTCCAACGAAGCATTATAAATTTATTCGTTATAAAAAGTCTGGGAGGTAAGAAACCTCACCAGACTTTTTATTTGCTAAAATAGTCCTACTATTTCTCCATCCTCTAAAATATCTATCTTATTCGCTGCAGGAACTCTAGGAAGTCCTGGCATGGTCATTATTTCTCCAGTTAAAGCAACCAAGAAACCTGCTCCAGCAGATACTCTTATATCCCTTACCGTTATTCTGAATCCTTCTGGTCTTGCTAATAATGTTGGATCATCAGAGAATGAATATTGGGTTTTTGCCATACAGATTGGCATTTTATCTAAACCATTTTCCTCTATTTGTTTTATTTTCTTATCACAGGATTTAGTGTAGTCAACACCGTCTGCACCATATATTTCTGTAGCTATCTTGTGTATTTTATCCTTTATGGATTCTTCGGAGTCATATATAGGCTTAAAGTTGGAAGGTTCACTCTCTACTACTTCTACTACCTTTTTAGCCAAGTCTATTCCACCGTCGCCACCTTTGCCCCATACCTCTGTAAGAACTGCCACAGATCCTAATTCTTCGGTTTTCTTAATTACATAATCTAATTCAGCTTGTGTATCAGTTGGGAATTTGTTAATAGCAACAACTGCAGGTACACCAAACTTATTTACATTTTCTATGTGTTTTTCTAAGTTTGCAAAACCTTTTGCTAAAGCATCTAGGTTTTCATTACCTAATTCGTCTTTCTTTGCGCCACCATGATGTTTCAACGCTCTAACTGTAGCCACAATTACCGTTGCATCTGGCTTTAGATCTCCAAATCTTGCTTTAATATTGAAAAACTTCTCTGCTCCTAAATCAGCGCCAAATCCAGCCTCTGTTATAGTATAGTCGGCCAGTTTTAGAGATAGATTTGTAGCTAGCATAGAGTTACATCCATGAGCAATGTTCGCAAATGGTCCACCATGTATGAGAGCTGGTGTATTTTCCAATGTTTGTACAAGGTTTGGATTCATAGCATCCTTCATAAGTAAGGCTGCTGCACCATGGGCATTTAAGTCTTTAGCAAATACAGGACTTCCATCGTATTTATATGCTACCAGTATGTCTCCAACTCTGGCTTTAAAGTCTTCTAAATCCTTAGATAAACAGAATATTGCCATTATCTCTGAGGCAACTGTTATATCAAATCCATCTTCCCTTGGTACTCCATTAGGTCTTCCACCCAGACCTACAACTATATTTCTTAATGCTCTATCATTCATATCTAGAACTCTTTTCCAAACAATTCTTCTTGGATCAATATTCAGTTCATTGCCTTGATGGATATGGTTGTCTAATAAAGCGGATATTAAATTATGAGCCGTTGTTATTGCATGGAAATCTCCCGTAAAGTGTAGGTTGATATCTTCCATTGGTAGAACTTGGGCATATCCTCCACCTGCAGCTCCACCTTTAATTCCAAAGCTTGGCCCTAAAGAAGGTTCTCTTATTGCAGTTATGGCATTTTTACCTATCTTGTTCAAAGCCATACTCAATCCAATATTTACTGTGGTCTTTCCTTCCCCTGCTGGTGTTGGATTAATTGCTGTTACCAATATTAACTTTCCATCTTCCTTGTCCTTTAATCGGTCAAGAACATCTAGATTTACCTTTGCCTTGTACTTACCATAATGTACCAGGTCATCTTCCTTTAATCCTAATTTTTCCGCTATTTCTATAACGGGAAGCATTTTTGCTTCTTGAGCGATTTGAACATCTGTTTTCACATATATTCCTCCTCATTTTTATATTTTGCTTCTAACTACAAAATAAAACCCATATCCCTTTGAAACCTTGATTAGATATAAATGGTATGTACATTAGGTCATCTCATAATTTAAAATAAAGTTGGAATCAATACTAATTTTCTATTAAAAATAATTTCCAATAGCTATATAGTATTATATCAAAGATATCACTATTTTAAAAATATATTTAGCATATATTTTATATTTTTCCAATATCTCCTCTGAAATACATTCCATCAAAATGTATTTTGCTGATATTTTTATATATCCTATCTCTAGCTTCTTCCAGAGAATCCCCTAGCGTGGTTATAGATATCACTCTGCCTCCATTGGTATAAATTTTTCCATCCTTCGCCTTTGTACCATTATGGAAAATTATTATATCCTGTTCTATATCCTTTAATCCTCTTATTTCTTTTCCTTTTTCATATTCTCCTGGATAGCCTTTGGAGGTAGCCACTACTGTAACGCATTTCTTATCTGTCCAAACTAAATCCTCTTCTCTTAAGTTTCCATCTATGGTCTTTTGTACGATATCCACTATATCCGTTTCTAATCTTGGCATTAAAACTTCGGTTTCGGGATCTCCAAACCTTACATTAAATTCTAAAACCTTTGGACCATCTTTTGTTAGCATCAGCCCTATAAATAATACCCCATTATAATCTAAATATTCATTTTCTAATCCAATTTCTATTCTAGATAGTATTTTCTTTTTAATTTCCCTTTCCAATTCTTCATTAAATAGATTGCTGGGTGAGAAACAACCTATTCCTCCAGTATTTGGTCCTTCGTCTTTTTCATATATCTGTTTATAATCCTTAGCACTTTCCATAGGAATTAATCTTCCTTGGGATACAAGGCATAGAAGAGATGCTTCTACACCTTCTAGAAATTCCTCTATTATTATATTCTCTCCTGCAAGCCCAAATACTTTATCCTCCATCATAGACTTTAGAGTGG
>JAAYRD010000014.1 GCA_012518955.1 Tissierellia bacterium
ATATTAATTCCCATAGATTCGTACTGATCCTTAATATGGGTTATTGCTGTCTGAGTTATCATAGTATCAGGTAAATTCCCAAGCCTATAATCTATTTGGGTCCTTATAGAATCCAATTGCTCTTGGGGTAAATTTTTCAACGCTACAAATGGATCCATTCCCTCTGGAATATTTCCAAAGAAGTCTTCCCCGTTGGCTTCATCTGATTTACCAATTCCTATTGGGGCACCATTTTCTATACTAGATACAATGATTATGGCTTTTCCTAAGAACGAATTCATTTCGTCAATATATTCTTGCGAGTTCTTATTTAAGATATATAAGTTTTCGTTTTCTAAGGTTGGATATTTCCCTATGTATTTTTTATATTCTTTTTCAGTTAAATTCTCCCTATCTATCAATGTATAGTTAGAATTTAATAAACTTATCTCATCTTGGTTTAAAAATATCTTTATCTTTTCCATTTCTTCTACTCTCATCACTTCAGGTACTGCATTTTCTATTCCATTTTGCTGTACTCCTATGTTGACTATATTTGACATATAATCGGGAAGAGCTAAGTCTGCCATAGCCTGTATAAATAGTAACCCTATGGTTATAAATATCAGCACAGTAAATGGTTTGAACTCTTTAATTAGTTTTAGCATAATTTCCTCCTTGTTTATCCATATCCACCACATTGTTCATAAAACAAACTACCTATTTAAATAATAGGTAGTCTATCTATTATACTATATTATATGCTATATTAATTTTTTAATTGACACTCTCCAGACTTCTGATCCTTCTTCTAAATACTCCCACCCAAATTCCCCTTCATTTCCTAACCTTTTAGGTCTTCCAATTATTCTCTTAATCTATTATGTTCCTTTGGTTAAATCTTGCTTATCTAGTTTTTCTAAAATTAAAGATAGTTTTTTAGATATATCTGCAAACTCTTCCGATCTATGTTTATTAATATCATTAGATTTTGTACCCGCTACTGATGCACCTGCCAATGCAATTAATGAACCTAGTGAAATAGCCCTTAATACAATAATTAATATATTGATCTTACTCATTTTTTCATCATGTACTTTTATAATATTGTCCAGTGTTTTTGTTGGCATCCCTACAAACAATAACCCTATTACATTATTGTTTTCATCTTTTATAGGTTCATAGGCGGTATAATAATTTTCACCTAATATTTCTGCCTCTCCTATGTACAAATCCCCATTTATTACTGTTTCATATGCATTATGATTAGTACCTAAGAATGTACCTATTGCCCTTTCATTATCATCAGACATGATATTCGTTGAAATTCTTTTAAAATCATCCTGAACTCTAACAAAAATAGTAGATTTATCCCCTAAATCTTCTAATACAGTATCAACTACCCCAAATCTACCTTCTATACTATTGCCATCACTATCATGCAAGGTTCCATCTCCTTGAGTTAATGTGCCATAGGAATTGTTTATATACTTCATCGTTAAATTTATATTGTTTTCAACATGCTTCCTTAATAATTGATTTTTAATATTATCTATCTCTTTTGTATTATTTGAATATCCTAATAAACCTAAAATTAAACTAGCTAATAAGGCTACCATCCCACAATATGCTATTAACTTTGTTTTATTATTTTTCATAAATTACTCTCCTCATTTTACCATTTGAACTTATTCCTTTATATAATAGAACCTTAGTCATCAGATGTCTCATCTATCCCTACAAATACTTTCTTAAAACCAAGCCATGCAAAACATGATATAGCAGCTATTGTACCCAGTCTTCCTCCAATACCTATATATGCACTACTAGCGGCTATAAACAATATTCCTGTCATTAAAGATATTACAGCCATCTCCAAAAGATTTAGCGCATTTTCAACAGAAATCATTCCAGCATAAGAAGCACAAGCTGCAGCTGTTGCCAACACACTGCCCATTGAAGGAAAAAAGTAGGGAAGCATAAGCCCCGATATCAAAGTTATGATGGCTGAGGCAATAACAGCTCCTCTCTTTAAAATATTGGATACTATATAAGTAGCCATACCCGCAACTATTGATATTATTAAAATAATCACTTCCTCCATGTAATACCTCCTAGCTAAAAATACTCATTATTGCCTTCGTAATTATTGTAGACAATGCTGCTGTAGTTCCACCTTTTCCACCGATACCTGCATAAATTTCCGCAGTAGTCAAAAAAACCAACCCTACTATCAAACTTCCTAATGTAGCTGCTGCCATAGAGGGTATTACTGACAATGAACTCATTCCAACAAACGATGATGTATATGTTATACCAGCCAAGTCGTTTGGAAGAAATGTGGCGGCCATTACACCTACTAATCCATTAGCAATGACTGCTCCATATCCCATTTTGTGATTTATAAACCATGTTAAAGTAACCCCTATAAATGAACATATTAAAACATATAAACTTCTCCTATTAATCTTCATTTTCATCGTCTCTTTCTATCAATTTTTTAAAGTGATCTACTAAACTTATAGTAAAAAAACATCCAAAGATTATTAAAATTTCTGTCTTATAAATGTTTTCTTCATTAATTGCTGTTGAAATAATCAATCCCCCTCCAGTTGCAATAAAAGCTATTAACCCTAATAACCTTGTGCCCTTTTTACTGAATAACTTTCTACTCATTTTATCGTTACCAAAGATCTATAAAAGTTTATAATTTGAATACTTTTGTAATATCTCTATTCCTTGGCAACTCCCTCCTTTTTTATTAGTTTTGCATTTTTCAACATGCTTGTTAAATGATTGTCAAACAAAAATACACCCTATACTATAAGTTTAGTTGATATTCCTTTAGAACGCAATATTAATCCTGAATTATTCATAAGGATCAGCTTGTAATATTTAATGACTAAAAGGAGTGGGCTCATGTTGAAGGTTATTAAGCGAAATGATTATCACAAACTATTGACCACCTATAGTCATAATAGCCTTTTTAATTTCTAAGAGTTGCTTTCATTTTATCTCTATTAGTGATGATTTCTAAGGCCTCTATTATAGATCTAGCAATTATATCAGCATGGATAAGAAGTTGCCCCGAGGCTCCTTCTCCTTCAATTACAGCTATAGACAGGATTGACTCTTTGAACATGGGAATATCGTTGAATCCATTTCCTATACAAATAGTCTTTTCTCCTCCTAATTTCTTAACTATATCTCTTTTAGATTTTCCTGCATTTTCCCTTGGGAAGGTTAAAATCTCCCCACCAATACCTTCACATTCCTTTCTAGCAGTTCCGTAGGTATCCGCCGTAAGTATATATATTTTAACATATTTACTTAATTTTAATAATAATTCCTTTACCCCTTCCAATACCTTCCCATCCACCGCTATGGTTCCATTATAGTCTAACACTAAATTTTCAATCTCCATAGTCTTCCTACCTGGTATTGCATATTCTAGCATAATTCTAACCTCCCATTTAACAATTATCCATATA
This sequence comes from Tissierellia bacterium, assembly GCA_012518955.1. Lineage (GTDB taxonomy): Bacteria > Bacillota > Clostridia > Tissierellales > Tepidimicrobiaceae > DUNJ01. The sequence goes on from JAAYRD010000014.1 coordinate 3,471, forward strand.
TTCCCTCAACATACTCTTTAGTTCTACTATCCTTTGGATTCGTAAATATTTTTTCCGTTTCAGCATATTCAATCAACTCTCCATCCAATATAAAGGCAGTATAATCAGATATTCTTTTAGCTTGAGCTAAATTATGGGTTACTATAATTATAGTATAATCCTTAGAAAATTCTAATAACATTTTCTCTATATTAGCCGTATTTTTAATGTCCAATGCTGAACACGGTTCATCCAATAATAGTATTTCTGGCTCCACAGTAAGAGCTCTTGCAATACAAAGTCTTTGTTGTTGCCCTCCTGATAGTTTTGTAGCTGGAACACTTAAGTCCTCATTTATCTCATCAAATAGGCCCACCTTCTTAAGGTTCTCTTTTACCAATTTGTTTAATGTCTTTTTATCCTTTATCCCATAATATATAGGAGCATAGACTAAATTTTTATATATAGAAAAGGGAAATGGGGTAGGCTTCTGAAAAACCATGCCTATCATCCTTCTTATATAGTCCTTTTCATAGGATAATATATCCTTATCTTTGTACAATATCTCACCTGTGAATTTTCCTCCATTTTCTTCAATCATAAGATTCAATGTTGTAAGTAAAGTGGACTTACCACAACCAGATGGACCTATAATAGCTGTTATTTTATTTTTTTCTATATTCATAGATAAATTATTTAAAACCCTCTTATTATCATAGCCAGCAAACAAATTATTTATTTTTAGTATATCCATCTAATTGTTCTCCTTTCGCTTTATATTTAATACCAATGCAACAATATTTATTATAAGTAAAATTATTATAAGAACCAATGCAGTCCCATAAGCCTTTTCCAAGGATATATCTTCACCTGTCAATATATAAAGATGAAATGGCAAGGCCATTACTGGTGAGGACAAGGATTTAGGTATAGGCGCAAATATTACTGCCCCAGTCAATATAACAGGTGCGGCTGCACCCATAGCAAATCCACCTGCCAAAGTTATAGCTGATATTATATCCTCTTTGCATATAGGTAATACAAGTTTAAATAGGGTATGGACTTTCGATATACCAAGGGCATAGGAAGAGTTTATTATAGACTTGTCCACTTCCCTTAGAGTCTTTTCTACCCTTACCTCTATATAAGGAAATATCATAATAGCTAAGGTTATACCACTAGATAATAAAGATCTACCTATTCTTAAGTGCAACACCAATAATGTATAACCAAATAAACCTAATACTATGGAAGGAATCCCAGCCATAGATTGGACTATTAAATGTACCATACTCTCTACCTTGTTGGATTCACAATAGAACACCGTATATATGGCAGTTGCAATAGCTAGTATCGATGCAAATATACAGGATATAA
>JAAYRD010000113.1 GCA_012518955.1 Tissierellia bacterium
GAATATGAATGGTAATTCTTATAGACTAAAAGAGACACAGCTTTGGTTAAAGAAGCAATAATTTTTTTACCTTACCTAGGGGAGTTTTGGATTAAAATATAGGGGAAATTTCAGTTGACAAATACACCAAGTAAATTCAAAGTCTTCAGCTGTTACAGGGTCTCCATTTGACCATGTAATTCCATCTCGAAGAGTAAAGGTATAGGTTAACTCATCTTCTGAAAGTTCATAGCTTTCAGCCATACCTTCAACCAATTCTCCATTTTCATCAAATGTCATAAGTCCTTCGAATACATTTTCTAAAATCCAAGACTCATGAGTTCCTTGAGCTAATGCAGGGTCTAAAGATCCTGGTTCACTACTATTATTAGATCTAAGTATTTTTTCACCTGTTTCAGTACCTTCTCCAGTACCTTCGTCAGTTTCTTTACTGGTGTCTGTGCCTCCTCCTCCACACCCGGTAACCAATAGCGTACCTATGAGAAGCATACTAATAAATAACACAAATTTTCTCTTCATCTTCATGCTACTTCCCCCTTTTTTTATTTCATATTTCTCAATATTGTTTCTATTAAGTTTATCATTGTTTAAGTAAAATTTCAACAACAATTTAATCCATTTCTGAAAACCCAATACCATAAAACATGTTTCTCTTCAATATATGGGACTACTTATGCTTTTATGCTACAATTCTAACTTTTATATTAATATCCAATTCTTGTAGAGATCTGAAGGGTTATTTTGTTTTATTTCTTGCATATAAATAACTATATATTGAATCTTTATCTGTTTTTAGTTATGGGGTGATTGTTTGAATGGAAATAAATTTATCCGTGGATCAGTTTTAATGGTTATTGTAAGTTTTGTCGTACAGACTATAGATTTTACATATAATGTTATCCAAGCTCCTTGGAGCAGAAGCCATGGGCTTGTTTCAAATGATTATGTCCGTACTTATGGTTTTTTTAATCTTCTCCATTTTTGGTATACCTACAGCAGTATCTAAGTTGGTAGCAGAACAGAATTCTAAAAGAAACCATTATGCAATAAAAAACATCCTGGGAGTTGCCCTCTCCTTAACTTTACTAATTTCCATTTTTCTAAGTTTTTTCATACTTTTATTTGGTGAAACTATTTCATTTAAAATGTTTAAAACCAATGATATGCTAGCACCTATATATCTCCTGATTCCAGCTATTTTCTTAATCTCTACAACTGCCATTTTAAGTAGCTATTATTATGGATTAAAAATGATAATAATTCCTAGTATTTCTCAAATCATTGAGCATTTGGCTAGATTTATAATCGTGCTAGGATTTCTCTATTATGTTTATCCCGTTGACCCCTTATATGGTGCATTAATTGCTATATCGGGTATTATCATCGGAGAAGCCTTCCATCTAGCATGGCTTATGGTTATGTTTAATCGTTTCAAAAAAAAGCCTGTTCCCTCGTCAACCAATAGGCTTTGTCATATAGTAATTTTAAAACGAATCTTACCTATAGCAACACCCATTGGAATCTCTGGACTATTAAACGTTTTACTTAGACTACTAAATTCCATATGGATCCCTCAAAAACTTATAGAAGCTGGTTATACCTATAGTGAAGCCATTGGAATCTTTGGAAGAATTACGGGTATGACCATGCCTTTAATTATGTTAACCTTCATGGTTACATCAGCCATGGTTACCAACCTAGTCCCCAACCTATCGGAACAAATAGCTTTAAAAAATTATAGAAATGTGAACAATAATATCCTGTTTTCAATCAAAATAACCTTGCTAGTCTCTATGCCTTTGGCGGCAGTCTGTATCTTTTTTTCTGAACCTTTAGGAATTTTCCTATATATCTATATTACACACTACAAGAGCTATTCCAAAGAATTTATTTAACAGATTGATAAGATAACAAGCTTCCTCCTTAGGTGCTAACATCTAAGAAGGAAGCTTGTTCAAATTCTATATATTATCGGGTTTTTCCCGTACTGGTTTTGTATTTTTATTCTCGGCTAACATACCATTGAAAATCCTTATTAAATCATTTTCAATAATGTTATTTGATAGTTCAATCTTTCCTTCCGTTAATTCATTTATAGAAGCCACATCAGCATCTTCTATCACTTCATAGCTATCAAAGCTATAAAGTTCAGATGATGAAGCAGAGTAATAAAAATCTTCATCAAGCCAATCACCATTGGAAAATATTACCCTATTCTTTTCTACAGACATCATGTCTACTCCTAATTGATATGGGTTGAATATTCCTAGCATATTTCCTAAGGTTGGTAAGGCGTCTACCATGCCCATAGGCGTACTAATAACTTCATTTACTTTCTGGTCTTTAGACCATATGATAAATGGGGTCCTCCTTAATTGTTTTTCAAATGCACCATCTATTGCAACATATTGAGGATCCTCTTTAGAATAATAGGAGCCCGTATCTTCGTTATAGTTATAAATCATCTCATAATCAGACTTTGCTATACTAGCATGATGGTCCCCATATAGAACTATTATGGCATTATCAAGTAACCCCTCTTCATCCATACCTTTGACAAAAGATTCCAAAGCCTGATCTGCATAATGATATGACTTAAAGTAATTGCCTATATCTGTTCCTTCTAAATAGCCTACATTAAACTCACCATATTTATCTACATCAGCAAAGGGATGATGATTGGTAAGAGTTATTAATGTTGCTACTATAGGTTTACCCTCCTCTTCTTTAACCTGCTTTATCTTTTCGACGGATTGTCTAAAGAAAGACATGTCACTTAACCCTAAACCTATTTCCTCATCAATAATATAATCATTTTTACTAAAGAATCTATCGTATCCTAAGGTTTTATGCATTATATTTCTATTCCAAAAATCTCCATTATTGCCATGCATACTTATTGAATAATATCCTTCTCTTTTAAGTAATTTTTGCAAGCTTAGATAATCCCTATTAGCATGGGTCATAAATACTGTCCCATTATTAATAGGTAGAAGGGATGTATTGAAGGTAAATTCAGAATCACTGCTTGTTCCTACAGAGTGTTGTGGATAAAAGTTCTCGAAATATAATCCTTCTGAAGCCATCTGGTTCAAAAATGGAGTTACAGGTCCATCTGCAAACTCTTGCTCCATTGCAAATGTTTGGGCACTTTCATAATGAATTACATATACATCTCTTCCCTTAAATATATCCTTATATTCATTTTCACTTTGTAAATTGGTATTCTCATCAACTAGCTCTTCTATCATACCTGAAGCTTCAGCCTCTTCAATCTGGTGTACCTTAGTAGAAGAGACATTTTTTACAAAGTCTGCAGTGGTATAGGAATATATCCCTAATTGCTCTACTATATAGGGCCTATTCCATTGTTTGACTAAGCGGCTTATATCAGTGCTTGTCAAAGTTACGGACACCAACAACAGTAAAGCCGTCCCTATAATTAATGGCCTAACAAACTCCTTCTTTCTATCTAAAGGTTTTACCTGATCAAAAAACCCTGTTCTTTTCAATTTTTTTATACTTAATATTAAGATAATTGTCGGTATCATAAATATAAGCACTTTAAAATCCAATGATTTAGTAATGCTATTTCCTACATCTTTAATATGGGTAAGCTGGGTTACCAGCGAAAAGGATAAAAATGAATTATAGTGCCCATAGTATAAGTAGTTTAGACCATTTAATAGCGTAAAAAATACAGATAAAGAAATATAGACACAATTTCTTTTTCTATAAGGTAAAAACAACGCTAATATGCTAATGAGTATGATAATGGATATACTCGTTACAATAGGTTTCCAATAAAAGGCATATCCTAAAGTCATTTTTCTCAAGGCTAAATCATTGAAAACCCCTCCTGCAATTAAAATTATAAGTATTATATTGTGTTTAAAGCTTAAAAGTGTACTTTTAAATTTTTGTTTCATAGTACCCCCTCTTTTTTTATACGGTGTTTATATCAATGGAATACATATTTTACATTATATTAACAAAAATAGCAATTATGCAATTCTGCTAATATTTGTTACTTTATATATTATATAACCTAATTCTTAAGATTTGATTAATATTTGGTTACAATTTAGTAAGGTTCTCCAGATATCTCTCTATATCCTTTTCTATTATAACATTTTGTTAATGAATTTGAAAACCTTCACTCTTTCAATTGTTTGACATTTTCTCTTAATAATGTTATACTTCTAGAAATATAATTTAATACTTCTAGTTGTAATATAGAGGATGCAGTTGCAATTAGTATTATAGATTAGACTTAGGGCGTCTTATATTTATAAGAAAGGTGTAACTGCCGAAATATATAGTTTACCCTAAAGCTATATATTGGGGATATATCAAATAGGTATATCACTGTAATTAGTTGATAACCCAACCTCTAATGGAGCGCTATATTACATTGGGTAAAAGTTAATGATAGTTTATATTACATATAAAAACAGTCATGGGTTCTTTTACTCATGACTGTTTTATTTATATTGGAGGAGGGATACTTTGTCCATAATAGTACAAAAATATGGTGGAACTTCGGTAGCGACCATAGATAAAATTAAATCTGTAGCTAAACTACTTATAAAAAGAAAAGAGTCTGGAAATAACATGGTAGCAGTAGTATCAGCTATGGGAAAAACCACGGATAAACTTATAAGCATGGCTAATGAAATTTCTAAAGATCCAAGCAAAAGAGAGCTGGACATGCTGATATCCACAGGAGAACAGGTGACATCCTCTCTCCTGGCTATGACATTGAAAGAGATGGGCCATAATTCAATAGCCTTAACTGGATTTCAAGCAGGTATTATGACTGGGAATCAACACACCAAAGCTCCTATTTTAGATATTGATATTGAAAAAGTGAAAAAATATTTAAGTCAGGGCAAGATAGTAATAGTGGCTGGATTTCAAGGCATTGATGAATATGGAGATATAACTACACTAGGAAGAGGCGGATCTGATACTACAGCTGTAGCCTTAGCTGCTAAATTAAATTGCCCCTGTGAAATATATACAGATGTTAAGGGAATTTATTCTACAGATCCAGGTATTTATCCCGATGCAAAGAAATTAGATTATATTAGCTATGAAGAAATGATGGAAATGGCTAGTTTAGGCGCAAAAGTAATAGAAACAAGAGCTGTAGAAATGGGTAGGAAGTATAATGTACCTATCTATATTGCATTAAATAACGGTGAATGCCTAGGAACTTATATAAAGGAGTTTGATGAATCTATGGAAACTAAAGTAATTACAGGTCTTACTGCCAATGATGATGATTTAATGGTTACCATTAACAATGTTCCGTATAATATGAAGCATATCTATAGTATATTTGATAAGCTATCTTCTATGGATATAAATATTGATATGATTAGCCAAACTGCTCCCGTAAATGGTCATGTAAATATTTCATTCACTGCACCTAAGGATAATAGATATTTAATAGATAGATTGATAGATGAATTGAAGTTGACCATGAATGAAATAAAGGTAGATATTCAAGAAGATATTACCAAGATATCCGTAGTAGGATTAGGAATGAGAACCCAATCCGGTGTAGCGGCGAGGATATTCAAGATATTTGCTGATAATAACATTGAGTTTAAACAGGTTACTACTTCTGAGATTAGAATCTCCTATACTATAAATACAAAGGATAAGAAAAAGGCTATATCGGGAATAGCTAAGGAATTTAATCTATAGATTTGCATTCTTCAGCATCATGAACGTTTAGTACAATATAAAAATTGTCATCCTTAGCCTAGTGAAGGATCTAAGGTCAAAGATTCTTCGCTGGCGCTCAGAATGACAGATATATCAATGCTCAGAACAACATTGGACTAGTTAATTGTCTCCCTATCCCGGACAAGTTAACCGTCCCCCTGTCCGGATTTTAAGTATTCTATTATTCCCTTTTTTATGGCATAGGCAACCCTTCTCTTATACCTTTCATTCTGTAGCAGTTTGTTTTCTTCTGGGTTGGTTATAAATCCAATTTCTACCAGGACCCCAGCCATTTCTGTTTCCCGCAATATAAAATAATCTTCAGGTATGATTTCAGCTTTAAATGTATCATCCTTTAAATACTTTTCATAAACATAAGTATCTACAGATTGACGAATACTATCCGCTAGCATTTCTCCTTCTGTTGAGCCTGGATAATAATATATCTTTATGCCCTTGGCTTTGCTACTAGGGCTAGAATTCACATGAATACTTACATAGGTTGTAGGGTTATTTTCGTTTATAATGGTTTTTCTTGCATCTAAATCCCTTCTATATCTAGAGCTATCTATCTTACTACGTTCTTCTAAAGATTCATCCTTTTCCCTCGTCATTAAAACTCTAAACCCTTCAACTAGCAACTCTTTTTTCAGCTTTAAACCCACATCTAGATTTATATCCTTCTCTAATAAACCTGTTTTATCACTGGTTCCTCCATCTATACCTCCATGACCTGGATCTACTACTATAGTCTCTCCTTTTTGATATTTAAATATATTAAAAACTATGGAGTTTCTAAAAATAGCTCTACCTATTATTAATAACAATACAACTCCTGCCAATAGAAGTAGTTTTTTATTCAATTTTATTACATAAAAAACAGGTTTTCTTTTCATAGCACAGGAATGCTGTCCCCACACATCCTCTCTGTATCTCGATAAAGTAAATTAGCAAAGATTCATAAACATATTTATATATATTTAATATGTTAATTATATAGAACCTTTACACCTATATTATCTCCATGTAATGTTTTGATCTCCCATTTATCTATCATTCCATGGACAATCTCTCTAAAGACTTTTTCTTTATCAATTTTTTCTTTCTCCGCTAACATTATTACTGTTGGACCAGCTCCGCTTAAAAATATATTATTTAAATTATACTTTTTACATTCTGCAAAAATTTTTCCTAAGGAATCCAACAATTTTATCCTATAGGGTTCATGTAGCCTATCCTGTAGTCCAAAAGGGATTGTTTCTACTTCTCCTTTAATCAATGCAGCCACTAGTAAGGAAGATTTCCCCAGATTGAATACCGCATCTTCAAAAGATACTTGGTTTGGTAAAACCTCCCTAGATTCTTTTGTGCTTAGAGTTTTTTCTGGAATTGCTGATATGAATCTTAAATCATCAGCAATAGGGGCTTGTACATAGTGAATTTCATCCTCACCTTTATTCGAAACTACTAGCCCCCCTAATAATGCTGGTGCCACATCATCAGGATGTCCTTCTATATCTACGGCTAGCTTTAATAGCTCATCTTTATTAAGGCTATTTCCAGATAATTCATTGGCTGCTACAACTCCCCCTACAATACAAGCTGCACTACTTCCTAAACCCCTAGCTATGGGAATTTCGTTATATTGTTTTATCTTCAAGCCTTTCGGCTTATAGCCTACCTTTTCAAAGCACTTTAACATGCTTTTATATACTAAGTTATTTTCATTGGTATCGATGAAACCCTTGCCTAATCCACTGACTTCAATAATTAAACCTTGGTCAATTTCCTCTACCTCAATTGTGTTGTATAATGAAAGAGCCATACCCAAACAATCAAATCCTGGCCCTATATTAGACGTAGTAGCCGGTATAATTACTTTCATAATTATGCACTCCTTTTTTCCAAATAATCCTTAATAGCATTCTTTAGCGCTTGGGCTCCTAGAACTGAACAATGAAGCTTACTTTTAGGCAATCCGTCTAAGGCTTGAATTATATCCTTTTCATTTATCTCCAATGCCTCTTCTATGGTTTTCCCCTTTGCTAGGGTTGTGGTTATACTGCTAGTAGCTATAGAAGCTGTACACCCAAAGACTAAAAAACTAATATCTTTAATAATATTATCCTCAACCTTTATATAGATAGTTAAAGAGTCTCCACATTTAGTGTTTCCATATTCTCCTTTCCCATCATAATCGATCATGCTACCTACATTTTGTGGACTCATAAAATGTTCTATTACTTTATTTGAATATTCTTCATACATTTTCTTCACTTCCTATTTTCGTTATATAGATTTTATCAACTGTGAAAATCACCATTTAATTATACCATAATTTAAAGCAAAAAAGCAGTAGTCCCCTACTGCTTTGGTTAATATCTACATTCCTCTATATTTTAAACTTTTCTATAATTAGCTGTAATCCTTGAGCTAAATCTGCCAAGCCTTCACTTGAACTTGCTATTTCCTCTACAGAAGCGGTTTGTTCTTCCATTGAAGCCGTTACTTGCTCTGTGGAAGCAGAATTTTCTTCTGCAATAGCGGAAAGGTTTTGCAAAGTATCCAATATATCATCTTTTATTTTGTTCATTTCCTCACTTGAAATATTTAATTGTTCAACAGTTTTTTTAACATTCTCCATAGCATCTGCTATTAGCATATATTTATCCTTGCTACTTACTACACTACTTGTTTGTTCTTCAGATATCTTAGCCAATGTCTCCATTGTTTTTACAGCATCCTGGGCATTCTCTTGTAATTCCTCAACTATTTTATTGATGCCTTCAGTAGAGGATTGAGATTCTTCGGCTAATTTTCTTATTTCTTCAGCTACAACTGCAAAGCCTCTTCCAGCCTCCCCTGCTCTTGCCGCCTCTATAGCTGCATTTAATGCTAACAAATTGGTTTGCTCTGCTATGGATGATATTACATGGCTTGCTTGCCCAATTTGATGAGAACTATCATTGGTTTTTAATATAACATCATATATTTCCTTCGATGCACTATTACTTCTTTCCGTTATATTATATAAATTTTCAATCTCTATTAATCCTTCATCAATTACCTCTATTACTCTACTTGAATCACTATTCAATTCTTCCATATGTCCTGAATCCTTTTCAATTGTTTGTCCTAGTAGAAAAGCTTTTGTAGAACCTTCCTCCGTATTTTGAGCTTGGTCAGAAGCCCCCTTTGCTATCTCTTCTGCCACCTTAGATACCTCTTCTGCAGCAGTAGCCGATTGCTGTGTACTGGCCGTCAACTCTTCTGAGGTAGCCACCACTTGCTCCGAAGATAAATGTATCTCATTTATTATATCTCTAAGATTCTCAACTATATCTTATAAAGCCTTGGCCAAAACTCCAACTTCGTCCTTCCTTTTGATAAAGGCCTCTGGTACATCCTGAGTTATATCTAGATTGGCTATTTCTTTTGAATAATCTACTACCTTGATAATAGGATTTGAAATAGAGCTTCCTACTATAGAAGTAATTATAATACATATTATTAATATGATAGAAACAATTGTGATGATAATTTTTTGTAACGCTGGAATTGCAGCCAACATTTCATTCTCCAAGGCCGTTACAACTATTATCCAATCTGTACCTTGAACAGGTGTATATGCGGCATATAAGCTTTTCCCTTCAAAAGAGTATTTACCAACCCCTGTTTTTTCCTCTAGTATCTTTTCAAACAATTTTGCTATGGACTTTTGAGATTCATCATCTGCCGATTCTTTAATCGGATTCCAACGATCAAAAACCTTATCCCATTTAGGATAGGCAACTATGGTTCCCTCACCATTAATCATATATGCAGATCCTTCTTCACCAAAACCTATATCATTGGTAATTTCGCTTAAAGCATATACATCCCAATCCCCTACCAGTACTCCTACTACTTCTTCTCCATTCTTAATAGGAGCGGCATATGTTAATATAAGCTTTCGACTCATTTCACTCAACAATATATCGGATATAGCAAACTGCCCATCCCATGCTTTTTTTATGTAATCTGCCTCTTCCAACTTCAATACAACTCCATTTGAATAATGGACATTTCCATCGGAATCGACCACCCCAATATTTCCAAAGTTTGTTTTTTGTTTTTGCTCTTCTAAGACAGGTTGTTGTACCTCCCAATCCATACTTTGAATATCTTCCCTTAAGGATATCATCTCCAAGGTCTTCATCTGGGTTTCAATTCTGCTATCAGTTACTTTAGCACCTTCAGCTGCTAGTGAAGCTAGTGATCTCTCTACTTCATCGGTAAGGATTTCACCACCTTTTGATATAGCAATAAATCCAATAGTGGCTGAGGATAATAAAATTAATACAGAAAAATATACTACAAGTTTTACTTTGATACTCCTCATGCTACTCCCTCCTTTTCCTTTAGTGTTATTTTTGCATCGTATTGTATTACAATAATTTATAATAGCAGAGCTTCTAAACAATGCATTTAGACAATATTCTACCACATATTAGATTTTATTCTACATAAATCCTGGAAATCCTTTATAATTTCGAAACTTTTAAAAATACTTTCCAAAGTTTTCTTAGAACATTCTAATTTTTAATCCCTAAACCCCTATATAAAATGAAAAAAAGCAGTAGTTTCCTACTGCTTTTTCATTGAGCATTCGATTATTTGGCCTTGTCTAACGCATCTTTCACTGCATCTTTCCATCCTTCTGATGTTTCTGTAGCTGTGGCAATAGCATCTACATCATAGGTTTGATTTGACACCATTTTTTCTGCCATATCTTCTTTAAATTGTTTTAAATTTGGTTTGTCGTCTTCTCCAGTCCATTCATCATAGTCAACTTCTTCTCCTTCTGGTGTCATTCTCTTAAGTACTATATCTGCTATCTTGCCATCCTCAATTGTTACTTCTGCAGCCTCATAGCCAAATTCACGTTTTTCTGATTCTCCAGTATAGGTCCCATCCTTATAGGTTACTTCTTCACCCTCTGGAGCATCTGAAGAACCACACGCAGTTAAGCTTAGCATCAATGCTGCAATCACCAAAGCTACTAATGCAATTTTGTTAAACTTCCTCACATTTACTCCCCCCCTTATTTTTATTGATTATTAATTCCCTTTTTAACCCATTCTGCAACCATGACTGTTCGTCTAGCCTGATATTTTACTGCTTCTTCTACATCTTCTATCATCTTCCAATCTTGGTCTACTGTTACGCTAGTACCATAAGGATTTCCGCCTGATATATAGATAGATTTATCCGTATAACCAGGTGGTACTATAATAGCACCCCAGTGCATCATGGTCGTATAAAGACTTTGAATTGTAACCTCTTGCCCGCCATTAGTATTCCCTGCCGAAGTCATAGCACTAACAACTTTATTTGCTAACTTTCCTTGTGACCAAACTCCTCCCGTACTATCTATGAATTGTTTCATTTGTGAAGATACGTTCCCATAACGGGTAGGTGTACTAAATATATAAGCATCAGCCCACTCTAAGTCATCATTAGAAGCTACGGGTACATCTTTTGTTGCCTCAAAGTGAGCCTTCCAAACTGGATTTGAATCAATGGCTGATTGAGGGGCAAGCTCTTCTACCCTTAAAACTCTAACATCTGCTCCAGCTTCCTTTGCTCCTTCTTCAGCCCATTTTGCCATCTGATAATTGTTCCCTGTGGAACTATAATATATAATCGCTAATTTAACTTTATTCATGTTTTAGTTCTCCTTTCTACTGCCAATAGTATTCTTTGATGTTTTGGCGCTATTAACATATTACCCCATAAAGGGTAACTTATTCATATTAATTTTTTAAGATACTTTACACAAACTTTACAAAGTCCATAACCTAGATTTTACAAAAGGATATTATAATCAAGATGAAAATAAAATGTAAAGGTGGTTATGAAATGAAAAAAATATTTAGATTAGCATTAACAGGTATTCTAGCTACTAGTTTGTTAGCAGGATGTGGAGCAAATACTAAAACAGAATCCCTTTCTGAAGAATTCGACACAGCAAATGAAATAGCAGTAATAACTCGTGAAGAGGGTTCAGGTACAAGAGGGGCTTTCATAGAACTATTTGGTATAGAAGAAAAAACTCCTGATGGTAAAAAAGTGGATAGAACAACTGACGAAGCTATTACTCAAATGAAAACCGATACAGTGCTTAAAACCGTAGAAGGAAACGAGTATTCTATAGGCTATGTTTCTACAGGCTCCTTAAATGACACAATTAAACCTATAAATATAGATGGAGTAGAACCTACAACTGACAATATTAAAGACGGTAGCTATAAAATCGCAAGACCATTTAATATTGCAACAAAAAGTGAAATAAGTGATTTAGCAAAAGACTTTATCGATTTTATAATGAGTAAGGAAGGTCAAGAAATTGTATCCGAATCCTATATAGCAGTAGATGATAGTGCTGAACCATATAATGGGACAAAGCCTTCAGGTAAAATCGTAGTAGCAGGATCATCCTCTGTAACTCCTGTTATGGAAAAACTAAGAGAAGGATATTTAAAGGTAAATGAAAATGCAGATATAGAAATCCAACTAAGCGATTCTTCAGCTGGTATGCAAGCAGCCATTGATGGGACAGCTGATATAGGTATGGCCTCCAGAGCTTTGAAAGACAGTGAAAAAACAGAATTAGAAGATATTGCCATAGCCTTAGATGGTATTGCAGTAATTGTAAACAAGTCCAGTACTGTCACAGATCTAACAGCTGAAAATGTAAAATCTATATTTATTGGTGAAACTACTAAATGGAATGAAATAAATTAAGTAAAGTAGGGATTATATGAAATCTAAATTCTTGGAAAAATTTATGGAGATAATATTTTTCATCTCCGCTTGTACATCTATAATATCTGTAATATTGATATGTATATTCATATTTTTAGGCGGTATTCCAGCAATAGGTGAGATTGGTTTAACAAACTTTTTATTTGGTACAAACTGGTCCCCCTCGGATATCCCCCCATCTTTTGGTATACTTCCTATGATACTTGGCTCCCTCTATGTTACATTGGGTGCCATTATCTTAGGGGTACCCATTGGAATACTAACAGCAATTTATCTTGCAAAATTTTGCCCTAAAAAACTTTATAACTATTTGAAGCCAGCAATAAATCTAATGGCAGGTATTCCCTCCATCGTATATGGTTTTTTCGGGCTAGTAGTACTAGTACCTTTATCTAGAGAAATATTTGGTGGAACTGGTCACAGCATAATAACTGCTTCTATCCTTTTAGGGATTATGATTCTTCCCACTATAATAGGGCTATCAGAAGCTGCAATAAGGGCTGTTCCAGATAGCTATTATGAAGGTTCCATTGCCCTTGGAGCAACTCATGAACAATCCGTCATTTTCGCTACACTCCCTGCTGCAAAATCTGGTATCCTATCTTCTATAGTTCTTGGAATAGGTAGAGCAATTGGAGAAACTATGGCGGTGGTTATGGTAGCAGGAAATCAATCTAGAATGCCCGCTGGCCTTGCAAAAGGAATTCGTACCCTTACGGCAAATATAGTTATTGAAATGGGCTATGCTGCTGATATTCATAGGGAAGCCCTTATAGCAACAGGAGTAGTATTATTCATATTCATTTTAGCTCTTAACGGCTTGTTCTCAATCTTAAAAAGGAAGGTGGTTTAATTGAGTAAATTTATTAGGTATATGATAAAATCTTTTGCGTTTATTACCTTCTTAGTATTGTTTGCAATAGTTGGACATATATTGATTAAGGGTATTCCTCATATCACCCCTTCCTTATTTGCTTTAAAATATACAACTGAAAATGTTTCCTTATTTCCTGCTATAATCACTACAATTATAATAACCTTTTTATCCCTTATCATAGCTACACCTATTGGCATATTTACAGGTTTCTATCTAATTGAATATGCCAAGAAAGGAAATAAGTTTATTGAGATTATAAGGATTACTGCTGAAACCCTATCAGGTATACCCTCTATTGTATATGGACTTTTTGGGCTATTATTTTTCGTTACTACCTTAAAGTGGGGTTTCTCAATACTTGCAGGAGCATTTACCCTTTCCATTATGATACTACCTCTTATTATGAGGGCAACAGAAGAAGCTCTTATGGCTGTTCCAAATAGCCTTAGGGAAGCTAGCTTTGCTTTAGGTGCAGGAAAGCTCCGTACCATATTCAAAGTAATATTACCTGCAGCCATGCCTGGTATACTTGCTGGTATCATACTTTCCGTAGGTAGGATCATTGGAGAGACGGCAGCTCTTATATATACTGCTGGAACCGTTGCACAAATTCCAAAGAATATATTTGATTCAGGTCGAACTCTATCTATCCATATGTATGCTCTATCAAGTGAAGGTTTCTATACAGAACAAGCCTACGCAACAGCAGTAATACTTCTATTGGTTATTATAGGGCTTAATTATTTATCATCCTATCTTTCAAAAAAATTATTAAAGGGGAATTCAAATGAATAAAATTAACATAGACAAATTAAACCTATATTATGGTGAATTTCAAGCTCTAAAAGATATAAATATGACTATAAAAGAAAATCATATAACAGCCTTAATAGGTCCCTCAGGTTGTGGCAAATCCACTCTATTGAAAACACTAAATCGGATGAATGATTTAGTAGAAAACTGTAAGATAACTGGAAATGTGTTTTTAGATAATGTAAATATCTACGGTAATATTGATATAAACAATCTTAGAAAACGGGTAGGGATGGTATTTCAAAAACCAAATCCTTTCCCTATGAGCATATATGATAATATTGCATTCGGTCCTAGAACCCATGGTATAAAATCAAAAAGTACACTTAATAGCATTGTAGAAAAAAGTCTAAAAAATGCAGCTATATGGGATGAAGTAAAGGATAAGCTTAATAAAAATGCCCTTGAACTTTCCGGTGGTCAACAACAAAGAATATGTATTGCAAGAGCATTAGCGATAAATCCAGAAGTGCTTCTAATGGATGAACCTACCAGTGC
>JAAYRD010000015.1 GCA_012518955.1 Tissierellia bacterium
ATATTACTGTACCTATAAAGGAAAAAGAGTTCGATTACAATAGCTACAATTTAAGCAAAGTACTATCTGATATATTTTCTTCAGTAGTTTGAAACTAATTATAGGAATATTGGAAATAATTATTTGGTAAGGAGGTAATAATATGACGGCAACTATAAAAGACGTGGCAAAGCTAGCGGGTGTATCAATCTCTACTGTTTCAAGGGTTATCAACAAATCCAAACCTGTAAGCTCTGAGGTAAAGATAAAAGTACTGGAAGCTATAGATGAATTGGGATATAAGCCTAATGCTGTGGCTCGAAGTTTAGTTACCAAAAGATCCAATCTAATAGGAGTAATAGTTACAGATATAGGCAATTCATCTATAGCACAAATGGTTAGAGGAATAGAAGAAGTAGGAAGAATGTATAATTACGATATAATTTTATCAAATAGTTATGGAGATCCTAATACGGAAAAACGATTTGCTGAACTATTGAGAAGCAAGCAAGTAGAAGGAATAATACTGATATCTGAAATACTCAATAAAGAGGTCATAGAATATATAGAGGACTTTAAAATACCGTTTATATATTTAAACAAGTACTATGTGGACTTAGACTTACCAACGGTGTCTATAGACCATAGTGAAGCAAGTTATAGGATGACAAAATATCTTATAGAACTAGGCCATAAAAACATACTATATTTGACTAGGAATGAAAGGGAAGAGGCTTCTTTAGAAAGATATAAGATAGAAGGGTATAAAAAGGCAATGACGGAGTTGGGAGAAGGAAAACAGCAAATTTATTCCGCCCAAGGATTTGAGGTAGAAGACGGGTATGCTATAGGAGATGAGGTAGCTAAGTTTATAAAGGAAGATAATATTACAGCAGTATTTTGTTGCCAAGATGAATTGGCCATAGGTCTTATCAGCTATTGTTATGATAACAATATAAAGGTTCCTGAAGATATATCAATTTGTGGTTATGGGGATATTAAGATAGCTTCAATCTATAGACCAAGGCTCACAACTATAAAGGAACCCTATTACGATATTGGAGCGGTTGCAATTAGAAGAATTGTAAAAAGTCTGGATGACGGAGAGTTAGAAAAAACAAATACCTATCTTCCAATTCAAATGATGAAGAGGGAAAGTTGTAAAATGGATGGCAGATAAAAGGATAAAATTTAATGCATAGAAAAAGATGGAAAGGTAACATTTGAAAGATTTAATAAAATAGTGTAGTATTGTATCAGAATGAGTAGTTGAGGGTGGCTTTTAGTTTAATAATGACTTGTTAAGCTAAAAGCCTTTTTTAATATATTTTTAAGCTAACGAAAGAAGGAGAAAATTGTGATAGGAGAATTAGCCAGAGCATTTTTTTTAATTTTTGCAGCTGAAATGGGAGATAAAACACAGATATTAGCCATGACATTCGCAACTCAATATAAGATAAAAGAAGTATTAATAGGTATATTTATAGGAGTTTTTCTTAACCATGGATTAGCAATTATATTAGGTAGATATTTATCAAAATTTATACCTATGGATTTAATTCAGTTAATTGCTGGAGTTATGTTTGTTATCTTTGGACTATTGGCGCTTAGTGAAGAGGAAATAGATAATAGTGAAGGTAAAAAAGGTTTTGGACCAGTTATGACCGTGGCCTTGGCATTTTTTATAGGAGAATTAGGTGACAAAACCCAACTTACAGCTATGACACTTTCGGCAGAAGGTAATTATCCATTATTTATATTATTGGGAACCACATTAGGCATGATAGGAACTAGTGGAGTTGCAATCTTTGTTGGTAGTAAGGTTGGAGAAAAGATACCTGATACGTTAATTAAACTCGTTTCTTCATTCGTATTTGTATTATTTGGAACATTGAAATTATATGAATGGATTCCAGAGGAGTTATTAAATCCATTTCGTATTATGCTTTATTTTATAGTTGTTATATCAATGCAGTTAATATTAGCTATAAGATTGATCATAGTAAAGAGACGTACAGAGAAATCGCCGATGAAAGAAGTAGCAGCCAATTTGTATACAAAAGTAAGGATTTTAAATAAGGCTGTAGACGATATTTGCTTAGGGGAAGAAAAATGCGGTGATTGTTCTGGTAAGAATTGTATCATTGGATACACAAGAATGATACTAGAAGCTGCAAGGGATAGAGATGAGTATTATATCCAAGATGATATAAAATTTTCAAAATTAATAAACAAAGATTTTGATCAAAATAAGGTTATGGAAGCATTAAGTTTAATAATAGTTGATTACATAAGGTATGGTACGGTGGAGGATCAAAAGTTTATTATAAATCAGGTAAAAGAGTCCTTAGAGATGATTTTATTGGGTAAAAAGATTAGATTTGATGGTGATCTACAAAAGTATATAGGGCGAGCGAAAAGGAGCAACTACTATATTGGTGAAATCTTGCAAGATAAAATAAAAACTAAGATGGATACCTTTTCTTAAGATGATATAATTTAAAAGAAGGAGAAACTTACTTTATGTAGAATTATATAATTAGATGGAGAAAAAGGGAGGAACATAGGATGACTAGAAAACAATATGTGGTGTTTAATTTAAATAAAGAGGAATTTGGAATAGACATTATGAATGTAAAAGAAATAATTCCTTACCAGGAATCTATAAGCGTTCCAGATACCCCTGATTTTATTGAAGGCATAATAAACTATAGAGGCAATGTTATACCAGTAATTAGTTTAAAAAGAAGGTTCAAATTAGAAACTGAAGTCCTGACAAAAGATACAAGGATAATAGTCATAACCCTAGAAGATAAAGACATTGGTTTTATTGTTGATGAAGCATCTCAAACGTTGTATCTAGATGAAGAACAAATAGATCCAGCACCTGATATAATTTTAGGAGTAGATAAAAAGTACATCATGGGGGTAGGAAAAATCGGTGAAGACAGACTATTAATTTTGATAGATCTAG
Source organism: Tissierellia bacterium (assembly GCA_012518955.1). Classification (GTDB taxonomy): domain Bacteria; phylum Bacillota; class Clostridia; order Tissierellales; family Tepidimicrobiaceae; genus DUNJ01. The sequence goes on from JAAYRD010000015.1 coordinate 2,954, forward strand.
AAAAAGTATTAACCGCAGAGGAGAGAGATGAAATAGAAATGCTAGAGCTATAGAAAACCGAGGTGCATAATATGAAAAATAAATTTAATATAGTTGATAGTGCAAATAAAATACTAGAAGACGCCATTAGCTCCATAGAATCAAGTAAAGAAGAAATAATTGAAATAGTGGAGCACTCTAGAAATGAGTGTAGAAAACTCGAAGAAGAATTAGATGAAATTAAAGGAAAAGTAGACAAGCTTATAAAAGAAGTAGACCTATTGGAAAAACAGGAAAGAAAGGAAAGACTTTATTTGTCTACAGTCAGTAAGAATTTTAACATCTATAACGAAAAAGATATAAAAGAGGCCTATGATGGAGCCAATGAAATTAGAATGAAATTACTTTTAAAAAGAGAAGAGGAAAAAAACCTTAGAAAGATACGATCTGATAAAGAGATCAGTTTGAAATCGGCTATAGAGGTATATAAAAAGGCAGAAAAAATTGCCAAATCTATAAGTGTAGCCACTGGATATTTAAAGGGAAATTTAGATGAAATAATGTCTACAGTAGGCGATTTAAAAAAACGGCAAGCTTTAGGAATAAAAATAATCGAAGTACAGGAAGAGGAGAGACGAAAACTGGCCAGAGATATTCACGATGGGCCAGCCCAGTCTATGGCAAGCATACTAATAAAAACTGAACTTTGTGAAAAACTCATGGATATTGATCAGGAAAAAGCTAAACATGAATTAAGAAATTTAAGAACCGTAACAAAGAGGATATTAAAGGATACAAGAAAGATAATCTATGATCTACGACCTATGGCTTTAGATGATCTAGGATTGATACCTATTTTAGAAAAGTACATACGTGGATTCATAAAGGATACCAAAATTGAAGTAGAATTTAAAGTAATAGGTTATGAAAAAAAACTAGAGCCTGGGATCGAAATAGCTATATTTAGAATAATACAAGAGTCATTGAACAATATAGCCAAACACTCTCGAGCAACTTTTGCAAATATCACTATAGAATACCTTGATACAAGACTCAACTTATCCATATGGGATAATGGCATAGGGTTTGATAAGGAAAAGGTTAATGGATCTGATAAAACTATAACTGGAGGTTTTGGTTTGATGAATATCAATGAGAGAATAGAATTATTAGATGGGGAACTACAAATAAACACATCTCCTGGAGGAGGTACAAAATTATATATATATGTACCGTTAGTTAAGGAGGAAAACTTATATGTTGAATAGAAGCATAGATGTTATGATAGCGGATGATCATTCTTTGATGAGGGAAGGATTAAAACAATTGTTGGAATTAGAGGTCAATATAGATGTGGTGGCTCAAGCAGGAGATGGAAAAGAAGCCTTGAGTCAAGCGTTAAAATATAATCCAGATGTAGTATTACTTGACATAAATATGCCAAAGATGAATGGAATAGAAGTTTTGAGAAGGTTTAGAGATTTGGGAATTGAGTCCAAGGTAATAATGTTAACCATTCATGAAGATAGGGAGTATCTATTTGAAACTATGAATATGGGGGCAAATGGATATATATTAAAGGACTCAGATGCAAATAGCTTGATTAAGGCTATTAAAAGTGTAAATAATGGAGGAACCTATATACAACCAAGTATTAAATCAATATTATCCGATAGGAGAACGAATATAGATAAAGAGTCAAATGAAGAACTACTAAAGGTAAAATCATTAACCAATAGAGAGTATGAAGTGCTAACCTTAATTGCTGAGGGTCTAAATAATAGAAAGATAGCAGAGCGGCTTTATATAAGTGAAAAAACTGTAAAGAACCATGTTTCTAGTATATTTAAGAAACTTGAAGTAAATGATAGAATCCAAGCTGCAATATTTGCATTTAAAACTAATATTAAAAAATTATAAAAATCTTAGATTAAAATGTAAAAGAAACCGGAGACATTGAATAGTTCTCTGGTTTCTTTTAATAAGGCTTCAACGAAGTCTTGGTCAGCAAATCTCATAGGGAAACATTCTTAGAATTGTTTTTTATATATTTTAATATAAATGTTTTAAATGTTTCATTTAATGGTGAAAGTTGCCTATTATTATGATAGACAAAATAAAACTTTCTATTTAGATCAATTTTATCAATATAATAAGCTTTATATTTTCCAGATTTAACATCATCCACTATGGCTTTTTCAGATAGAAAGCTTAGGCCTACCCCTAAGGAAACTAATTCTTTAATGGTTTCAGTATCCTTAATATATGCAATTATATTAAGATTGTCTACTCTATGTTTTTTCAACCTATTGTCCAATAACTTTCTTGTGCCAGAACCTTCTTCTCGGAAAAGAAACCTTCCTTTTACAATCTTATCCATAGGCAAACTAGAGTAATTAGGTTCAGTATATATAGAGTTATTTGGAGTTATTAGCAACAATCTATCTTCCATTAGCTCAATATAATTTAATTTTTTAGATGGATATTTAGCCCCTACAATCCCAAAATCTGTTTCTCCTTCTAATATATTTTGTATGACATTTTCAGAATCATTATCGTCTAAGGTGAAGGAAACATCAGGATATTGCTCTAGGAACTTATTAATTATATGGGGAAGTACATATTTTTTAGGTACAGAACTGGAGTAAATAGAGAGATGTCCTTCAATACGACCTTTATAGGCAGCTAAATCAAACTTTGCCATCTCGCAGGAATTTACAATATGAATAGCATATTTATAGAGTAATCTACCAGCTTCAGTTAAGGATATGTTTTTGCCCGATCGATTAATCAAGATGGTATCCAGTTCCTTTTCTAGATTCTGAATATGGTTTGTCACCGTAGGCTGAGTAATATACAACTTCTCAGCAGCACCAGAAAAGCTTTTTAAATCTACTACTTTAATAAAAGTTTCAAGTTGTCTTAAATCCAAATTTAAATCACCACTTTCATTTTTATTTATTATACATTAATAATATCAAATATAGAAGATAAATGGAAAGTAAAAAAATATTTTCTAAAAACTGTTGACAAAGAATAAAAAAGTTGGTATATTAATATAGCTGTCAGGGAGACCTAGGAATTAGGAGATAAAAGACAAAGAAAAAAGTTTAAAAACTTCTTGACAACTTAAAGGATATATGCTATATTATAAAAGTCAGCTTGCTTCAAATGGCTGATGACAAATGAACTTAGACAACTAAACAGCGTGAAATACTTTGAGCGAACTTCGAGCTAATCGAAGACATCAAATAAGAGCAAGGCAAACTTTCTTATGAGAGTTTGATCCTGGCTCAGGACGAACGCTGGCGGCGTGCCTAACACATGCAAGTCGA
>JAAYRD010000114.1 GCA_012518955.1 Tissierellia bacterium
AGGTTTATTAAGGTTAGATAAAATAAGATCTACAGATTATTACATTATATAATTATGGAGTTATTATTCTAATATTATTTAGAAAAATATTTTTAATTGTTTTCCAACAATTAATTGACACTATCAGTGGATGCAATATAGTTGTAAAATAGTATAAAATATGAAATAATAGTTTTGCCATACTTCTAGTATGGCAAAACTATTTTAATTTGGAGGGGGTATTATGTCAAGAATAAAAATAATAACTGATAGTACCAGTTATATTAAAAAAGAGTTTGCGGACAGAGAAGGTATATCTATAGTGGAGTTAAACTATACTTTTGATGGACAAATTGAAAAGGAGGGATTCCCAGGAGAGTTTCAAGATTTTTTTGATAAACTTAGTAGCACCAAATTATTTCCCACTACATCCCAGCCTTCAACCGGAGAGTTTTTAGCCGAGTTTGAAAAAGCTTTTGATGAAGGGTATGACCAGGTAATAGCTATTCTTTTATCTTCTAAATTGAGTGGCACTTATAATAGCGGTATATTAGCTAAAGATATGTTAGAGGATGAAAGGATCACTATTATTGATTCAATGCAAGCTGCTTCTAATTTGAGATTTTTAGTAGAGGATGCATTGGAGATGGCAAGCATGGGTAGAACTATGGAAGAGATAGCGATGCACATTGAAGCTAAAAAACAGAATATGTCAATATATGTTACTGTGGATACCTTGGAGTATCTCCGAAGAGGAGGTAGGCTTACGGGCTTACAATCCACTATTGGTGAAGTATTAAAGATTAAGCCTATTATTCAATTACATGACGGAAAATTGGAACTTCTAGAAAAGGTGAGGGGTAAAAATAAAGCCATTAAAACTATTATGGAGAAAATCCCAGAGGATGTTCAAAAAATAAGTATATGCCATATATTGAATGAGGAAGAAGCTATAAAATTGGAACAAAACTTAAAATCTAGATTTGATAAGGTGGAAATTTCTATAGATGAATTAGGTCCTGTTGTGGGATGTCATTTAGGACCTAAGGCTATAGGTATATGTTTTTATTAGGTAGTTACATGACCAAATGTATATTTTAAATGAATGTATGATATAATTATGACGATGGGAATAAATATTAGAACATTTTGGAGGTGTAACTGGTGAAAAAAATTTTAGTTACTGGTGCATTAGGACAGATTGGCTCTGAGCTTACTATGGGGTTAAGAAAAACCTATGGTAACGACAATGTAATAGCTAGTAGTAGAAGGGCTAAAGAAGGTCATGAAGACCTTATGGAGTCAGGGGTTTTCGAGATTGTAAATGTTACCGATGGAAAACAATTATCTGAAGTAGTTAGGAAACACAATATAAATACAATTATACATCTTGCCGCAATACTATCTGCTGTAGGAGAAGAAAGACCAGCTCAAGCCTGGGATGTTAATATGAATGGACTATATAATGTATTGGAAGTAGCAAGAGAGGAAAATTGTGCAGTATTTACACCAAGTTCTATAGCTGCTTTTGGAGATTCTACACCAAAGGATAGTACTCCACAGGACACTATCCAGAGACCAAATACTATGTATGGAGTAACAAAAGTAGCGGGAGAATTATTATGTGATTATTATTACCATAAATTTGGAGTAGATACAAGGGGAGTACGCTTCCCAGGTTTGATATCTTATGAAACTTTGCCGGGTGGTGGAACTACTGACTATGCAGTCCATATCTACTATGATGCATTGAAGCATAAAAAGTATACTAGTTTTATAGCTAAAGGAACAAAAATGGATATGATGTATATGCCAGATGCTTTAAATGCAATAACTCAGTTGTTGGAGGCTGATCCTAGCAAACTTATTCATAGGAATGCATTTAATGTTACAGCCATGAGCTTCGAACCGGAAGAGATTGCTGCTTCCATTAAAAAGATAATTCCAGAATTTGAATTGGATTATGATGTAGACCCAGGAAGACAGGCTATAGCGGATTCATGGCCAAATTCTTTAGATGACACTGCAGCTAGGGAAGAATGGGGTTGGGATCCACAATATGATTTAGATGCCATGACCAAGGATATGTTAGAAAAATTAACAATTAAATTAGGATTATAAGATGTTAAGATGTTTAAATATAAAAATAGTAGGCCTTTGAAAAGGCCTACTATTTTTATATTTGAAAATCATATACTGATCAGAACAAAACAATCTTATTTAACATATAACAAAATCTAACCATATAAATATAATGTATAAGGGATAGTTGAGAAGGGGGTATTAAATTGAAAGCGATAGTTCTTTGTGGAGGAAAAGGTTCTAGGCTTCAACCGATAACTTATACAATTCCAAAACAATTGATTCCTATAGGAAATAAGCCATTGATTGTTTATACCATAGAATTACTCTTAAGTTCGGGAATGAATGAGATAGGAATTGTGGTAAATGAAAATAATGAAGGGATCTTCAAAAAGGTGTTAAAGCAATATTTTATAGAGGAGTTTCAATATATAGTACAGCAAAATCCTAGGGGAATAGCCCATGGATTATTACATGCTGAAGAGTTTATAGATGATGAAAAGTTTTTAATGGTACTAGGTGATAATTCCTTTGAATTTGATTTAAAAGCTTATGTAGAGAATTTTATAACAGGGAAAGATAATTGTAAAATCCTACTGAAAGAAGTGGAAAATCCAGAAAAGTTTGGTGTAGCTTATATTGGAGATAATAGGATAATTGATTTAGAAGAAAAACCTAAGATAGCCTATAGCAATTTGGCTATAACTGGATTATATGTATTTGATAAAAATATATTTAAGGCATGTAGAGAAATTAATCCTTCCAACAGGGGAGAATATGAGATAACTGATGCTATAAGATGGCTTCTTCAGAACAAATATGCGGTTGGCTATGAAATTCTTAAGGATAGATGGAAGGATATAGGAACCCCTATAGATCTAGTGGAAGAAAATATGCATAGGTTAAGCTCTATTGATGAAAATATAAAAGGAGAAATAGTAAACTCTCAAGTAATGGGGAAGTTGGTTCTGGAAGAAGGAGGGGCCATATACAATAGCATTATTAGAGGGCCTATAATAGTTGGAAAAAACACTATTATCAAACATTCTTATATAGGACCATATACATCGATAGGAAAGGGAGTAAAGGTTGAGAAGTCCAATGTAGAAAACTCTATTTTATTAGATAATTGTGTTGTTGCAGGAGTACAAAATACCATTGACAACTCTATTATAGGAGAAAACTCAATGATTACCAATCAAAAGGGATTGAAGAAGACTAATAGATTAGTGGTAAATAGAGGTAGTAAGGTATACCTATCCAATTCATAGAAATTAATCATAAGGGGTGATATTTTGAAAAAAGGTCCAGTAAACAAATCTTTAGATGATTTTATTCGTAGGAAGAAAAAAGAATTAATCAAATACAATAAGAAGAAGACTAATACTGACAATGATTACAAACCGTATGGGATATCTATAGTTTTAGCTACCATGCGTCAGCATTCTATAGCTAGTGTGTTTGATAACTATAGTCGACAAGACTTTGAGAATAAGGAAATGATAATAGTATTAAATAATAATAGCATGGTTTTTGACGAATGGGCAAGTAAAGCAAGGGAGTATGAAGATGTGAAGGTATTTCAATTGGAGGATAGAATAACATTAGGAGAATGTTTGAATTTTGGGGTTTCACAATCTAAATATAATTATATAGCTAAATTTGATGATGATGATTATTATGGCCCAAAATATTTATCGGATTCCATTAAAGCCTTTAACTTGGTAGATGCAGATATGGTAGGCAAATCTGCTTCATTTGTATACTTCGAAAAATCTAAAACCTTGGCAATTCGAAATTCAAGGTTTGAGAATAGATATGTAAAACATATGGATGGTTCCACATTTATTATTAAGAGGGGTGTTTTCGATAAGATAAAATTTGCGGATATACCTAGGGCAATCGATGTACAATTTTCCAAGGATTGTATTAGAAGTGGATTTAAAATATATTCAACTAATAGATATCACCATGTATATATAAGACATGGATCTCCTAGCAAACATACTTGGAAGATCAGTGATGAGGATTTATTAAGAAAATATTGTAAGATAGTTAAGGAAGATATTGATGATTATAGAAAATATGTAGATATTTAAACAAAGGTAGAGAGGACTACTAGTAGTCCTCTCTACCTTTGTTGATCATCTTGACGATTTGAAATGCTTCTGCATATTCTGTATTTATTTGAAATCCTCTTAGTCGAGCTCTTCCATAAACTGCATCAATCCAAGCTTTGCCGAATTTTTTAACTTGAGATTTATGTGCCTCTATACTTTTAATCTTTATATCTATGGTATCAGATATATCTATAAAATGGTTGATTTGAAAACCATATGGGGTTACTCCACCAGGTATAATAGGCTCATAAAAGTAAAGATTAGCATTATTCTTTCGTGATGCGGCCAAGACAATTTTTGATACGGTCTGATGATCCTGGTGAGAATCATATTCCCAACAGCTATATATGTCATCAGGTTTATATTCTTCAACAATATTATCTAAAGTCTGTACAAGCTTACGGTTAAACTTAAAGCTAGATTGGTCATAATTCAGGTGTTTAATTTTAGCTCCTAGTATATTAGCGGCATTAATGGATTCTTCAAGCCTTATTTCACTTATTTCATCTCCTGTATCAGTAAACTGTAGCATTAAAACTTCATGGCCTTTTTTAGTTAGTTTGGCTATGGTTCCTCCCATTTGAGGTTCAATATCATCTGGGTGAGCTCCGATGGTTAATATTTTCATAACTACAACCCCTTATCTATTTAATTATTCATATTATTGGCATAGGAAATATAATCTTCCACTGGACCAATGATTTGACAGCTTCTTCTAATAAACTCATCATCCTTTATCTTCCATGTATGATCTTCTTTATTAGGGTGGCGAAAGTAGACATGATGATATTTATTAGTAGAATAAATCTTTATATTGTTTTTAACACAGTCCCGGCAAAAATAATCATCTTCTGCCAGGGATAGGTTTCTAAACCTTACTGTATTAAATACTTCTTTTTTAAACACAAGGGTTGAACCGTTGGCAAATTCAACAAATTTATTTTCATTTCCAGGTGTTCTTATACCTAGAATTTTCTTTTCCACAAAGTAAATAAAATTTGATCTTTTGCCTATGACCATTGCATCTGTATCTCCAAAAGATTGTATGGTGTCAGATATATATAGGGGACCATAGTAATCATCATCAAATTTGGCTATTATATTATATTTAGATTTTGTTACAGCAAAATTAAGACAGTGACCTAATGAAGTTTTTTCACTTAGTTTATATACATCAATATTTTTGTAATTCTTTGTTTTATTTAACCATTGTTCTAAATCTATTTCATCATTATTAATTATTAGAATTAATTCTTTTTCTTTATAATCTTGCCTATTATAGTTATCCAGTATATTGCTAAGGGCATGGGGTTTATTTGTACAGGTAATTATAGAAACCCCATTAATGGATTTCAATCTACTTTGTTTAAGTCTTGCTTTTATCAATTGTCTAGCATATTCTTTATAAGAACTTTGCATTAGATAACCTCCTTAAAATATAATCATAGAATTTATAAATTCAAAATATAATTTTTAAAATCATTGGTTTCAGAAATTATAGTGCAATTATTTAAAAAGTAATCATTATCTATTCTCCAGGTGTGTTGATCTTTATCATTTCTAATATAGACAAAGTGATCCTTATTGGTGGAATAGATTTTAAAACCATTTTTAATACAATCTTCACAGAACTTAATATCCTCTCCTAGGTTTTTATTCCTAAATTGTACCTTGTTAAAGATACTTTTTTTAAAGAATAGAGTAGGTCCTTCAACTCTGGAGACATATCTATTATCCCTATCAACATTTCGAATGGCTAGTATTTGCTTATTAGAGAAGTATACATAGGTGGTTGCTTTTCCTATAACAGAAGCATCAGTAAAATGAAAGGGCTTAGCCATGTCAGATAAATAATTAGGAGCATAATAATCATCATCATCAAACTTGGCAATAAAAGGAAATTGGGAAACGCTAATAGCATAGTTTAGACATTTACCTAGAGAGTATCTACTAGCCAATGGATATACTTGTACATTGTTATGAGAAGATATTATGCTTTCCCATTTATCCATATTGGGGTTATCGTAATTTAGTATTATTATCAATTCTTTTTTTTCATGGGTTTGGGATAAAAAATTGTTTAGAATATTTTTGACACTGTTTTTTTTATTTGTAGAACAAATAACGCTTATTCCTTCACTAACTTGAATACTATTATAAAATTTTGAAGGTATAGGAATTCTAATGTTTTTATTAACAAATGAAGTTATGACTTTACTCATATTATCAAACCTTTCTTTCTTCTAATTCATTGTATGGCTTTTGCAAAAATATGTAACTTCTATATGAATAAATGAATATATTTATACTATAAAAGGAGTGATAACAATGGGATTAAATAATAGGTATCATATCTGTGTTTTTAATACGAAAAATATGGCTATTTATACATTTTCTATTCTAGAAGGATTAGGGCATAAAAACTTCCAGCTTATATCCACTCCATGTGAAATAAAAGCTGGATGTAGTTATTCCATTAAATTTAGTAATATAAGATATTTAGACATTTTAGAAAAGGAAGCTAAAGAGATAGGGGCTGAGATACAAGGCGTGTATTTAGTTGAAAGAAAGGAGGGTAAAAGAGCTATAGAAAAAGTTCTTGTTTGAAAGGTTTAAAAGAATTTATCGAAGAAAGAACCTTTTCTAGATTTGAGTATTTCTAATATTTGATCTACTTTTTCATCGGTTTTATTTTGAGAGTTTAAAACTTTGTTTAAAGTATCTTTTATTTGTTTTTGATGATCTATTATTGTATTAATTCCCTCTATATTATTTATATCCTTGTCAGGTTTCACTAATTTTTCCTTTGTGCTAGGATACTTTATATTAGAAGAATTAAAGTTATCTAAAAAGTAGAAGTTTAATTGTTCGTCTATAGAGCAGTAGGTATCGTTGATTTTAGTACTCCCAGATTTGAATACTAAGTTTGAGATCTTAATAAAATTAACTTTAGATGAATCGATGTTAAGAACATCTTCTTCAACCCAGGTATTACCATTATCTAATGAATATATACAACCAATACTATTGGATTTTGAATATATGATTTTAAGTATACCTTTTTCCTCAAACATTATTGGGGTATTGTTGCAACCTGATATATATGGGAGTTTTATCTGGTGCCATTGATATTTTTTATCATCTCTTGAACTGAGTCTACTGTATTTTAATATATGGCTATTATCTACATTTTCTAACCATAATCCATGAAGATTATCTCTAGTATCTACAAATATATATGGAAATAGTTTATTGGTTTTTGAAGAAGTTAGTTTTTGTGGAGTGGTAATCCATTTTTTTGTAAGGGAGTTAAAAAACATATGGTAGATCTGAGAGATATCACCCTCCATAGAGCGATATAGCAAATGAATAGTGTTAAATGAATCTTTGTCAACTATAAAGGAATTAGATCTTCTATCGGATACAAACCTTGATACATTATATTGATTCCAATTTTCATTACTGCCTGTTACATGTTGAATGGTCCAAAGCTTAGAATTTATCAAGTTAGCATAACTATATATTATATTGAAACTATTCTCTTCTACTAAAACCTGAATATTATCATAAATTTTAGATGGAAAATCAAATTTAGCAATTACTGCATTAGACCAGTTGTTGCCTTCATAAAATGAGTAACTTAGTTCTCCAGATCTCATTAATGCAATAAGATGAATTTTATCCACATCATCTATCGCTACAGAATATTTTATTACACCTTCTTTATGTAAATTTAATGTTTTTATAGGTTCGTTGGACTGATTGAAGAAAGTGTATGTGACTTCACCAGTAGAACCAAGTTGAAACAAAATATACTCTTCTTTAGAATTGATGACTAAGTGATTGGATGTTGAAGTTTTATTCATAAAATAACCTCCTATAATAATAAAACGCTTTGTAAACTTAAATGAAAATTGAGGACTCCAATCCTCTGTGGTACAATGTTTTTGCGAGAAAACAAATACCTCCCAGAAAGGATGAAGTCCTCATGCAAAAAATTGTACCAATTAAATG
>JAAYRD010000115.1 GCA_012518955.1 Tissierellia bacterium
ATGCTAGGGCAATGGTAAAGAAAATTGCCAAACCTTTAATTCTCCAGTAGGGTCTTTTTTTCTCTACATCATAGGCTTTGTTGACTGCTCGAATTATGGCAGATATACCTAAAGAACCAGTCCAAAGAGTTAGAATAATCTCTAGGGGTATAAGTGTAGATGAAATAGATCTATATATAAATGGTAAATATAAGGATACATATTTGATAATTTGCAAATCCAAAGTTGCTTATAGATAAGGTTGATTGGGAATCGACTTTAGATTCCTAAATATTGTGTCAATTCTCAAAATTTCACTTCCTTTTATTGTCATTATATGGTAATATATAGTTAAATATATTAAACATGAAAGGATGATTTTATGAAAAAAGTTTTAATATTATTTATTTCCGTTTCTCTAATATTTTCTTTATCTTTATTAATACACGCAGATAAAAGTCATGCGAGTGATAATTTAGTAGATGTTAAAATGTTAGATAAGGGTCAGGTTAAAATTACTATTATAAATGATCAAACAGGAGAAACTAAAGTTTTAAACTCAAAAGATATAGAGAACAATGTAGAAGTCAATTCAATTAGATCTAATGAGGAATCAATGACAGTGGGTTATGATATTTTTATTCCAGTAGAGGATTTAAATCCTAAGGGTATTACACCCCTTGATACTACAGGAGGCTCAAAAACTTCTGGAGGTATAACTGCCAGATTATATGTCAACTATGACGTAAGTTCAAACAATGAACGGATTAGATTGAATAGGGTATATGGTAGTTGGACCCCAAAGTCTAGTTTATATTACTTGACAAATAGAGTAGTCAATGCACATTCTGGCGCTATTTATGGGAAAAAACTAACTAAATATCCGACATCAAATAGTTTTTCATATACAACTGGATGGGGATATAACTATAGGGCTCTTGGGAGTGCTAGCCCAATGGCTTGGAGTAGTGCGAAGGCTCATGTCCATGGAATGACGCTAACACATACAATTATAGTAGAATTTTCATATTCTTAAAATAATAGGGAGTGACAATAATTGTGAATAAAAAGAATATGTTGAACAATATGTTTCTTATTATTTATCCTTTTATACTATTGCTAACCATGTCATATAATCTGTCGTTAAAGGAACAAATAATTAAACTTAACATTAATAAATTTCAACTTATATCCTTTCTTTTAGTTTATTTTTTAATATTTGCACTATTTATGTTTAAATTTTTTATAAAAAATGGGAACTTTGATTTAGTAGCACTAATCATAGGTTCAATTGAGATAATATTATTACAAGTTCCGCCAATCTTGTTGAAAATTTCACATAACTTATATTCAATTATGTATGGACAGATTCAATTGACTATATTCATGTTCGGAACACTATTAACTTTATATATAGTAATGTTTATTATGTACTATCAAAGGTATTGTGAAATAAAAAAGAAAGTACAAGATATATAAAGAAGGATATGGGGAATGTTTTTAATCCCCCATATCCTTCTTCATATAAGCATAGGTTCCGTTAATCTCTCCGCCTAATATTATCATTATACTAGTTATATAAAGCCATACCAATAGTATTATAATTCCACCTAAGCTACCGTAGGTGTTAGCATATTTGCCAAAATTATTTACAT
>JAAYRD010000116.1 GCA_012518955.1 Tissierellia bacterium
ATAGAGATATCCTCCACCAATATTAGAAATAGGGTAAAAGATGGATTATCTATAAAATACTTGGTGCCAGAAGCTGTAGAAGATTATATAAAGAAAAATCAACTTTATAAGGAATGGGAGTAGATATGGAAAAGATGTGGATTCATGAGAAGCTAAAAAACAGTATAGGGATTAAAAGATATGAACACTCCGTAAACGTTATGAATGTAAGTATAGACTTGGCCAATCATTATGGCTATTCAACGAAAAAGGCTGCCATGGCTGGACTTTTACACGATTGTGGTAAACTTCAGGATAAAAAAAACATATTGAAACTAACCCAAGACTTTGGTATAATTTTAGATAATGTGACCAAAAACAACAAAGAGCTTATCCATGCTTTATTGGGCAAGGAATTGGCTAAACGAGAATATAATGTAGATGATGAAGAGATTCTAGATGCCATTCGTTTCCACACAACTGGTCGAGAAAATATGAATTTAATAGAAAAGATAGTATATATAGCTGATGTTATAGAACCTAATCGAGATTTCCCAGGAATAGAGAAAATAAGAAATATGGCCTATAAGGATATTGACCGAAGTGTTCTATATTCCATGAATAATACCATAAAATTTCTTATTGATAAGGGTTGGTTAGTTCATTTAGATACGATTAAGGGGAGGAATCAGCTTTTAAATTTAAAAACTTGGAGTGAAGCCTAATGAAAAGAAGATTTTTGAAAACCTTTCTTATTTCACTAGTTTTATTTTCTGTTTTATGGAGTGGAATAATATATAGAACTGTAACTAAAGCTGATTCAGAAGATGAAGAATATCAGGATAATTTAATAGATAGATTATTAGATGGGAAAAAAGATATTACATTTCTAATGTTAGGTGTGGATGCAAAAGACGTAGCTGAGAGCTCGGGAGCTAGATCCGACACCATAATGTTGTGTAAGGCAGATAGATCTACAGGTGATATATCTATCCTATCCATACCAAGGGATACAAAAGTCCAAATACGAGGCAGGATGAATGAAGAAAAGATAAATCATGCCCATGCCTATGGAGGACCAGAAGCCTCTATGGAAACTGTAGGAGACCTGCTTGGAATAGATTTAGATTATTATGTTAAAGTAGATTATAATATAGTAAAAGAATATGTTAATATCCTAGGTGGGGTTGAAGTAGATGTTCCAATGGATATGGAATACAGCGATTTAGCAGCAGATCCACCACTACACATAAATTTAAGCAAGGGATATCAAACCTTGGACGGTGACAAAGCTCTTCAATTTCTAAGGTTTAGAAAGGGTTATGCAGACCAAGACCTAGGCAGGATAAGGGCCCAACAAGAGTTTATGAAAGCCGCTATAGAAAAGACCTTAAGGCCTGCCAATATAGTAAATGTTCCTAAGATGATAAAATCCTATTACGACAATGTAGATACCAATATACCCCTTGACCTTATAACCAAATTCGCCATGAATGCCAAAAGGTTCGACACGGAAAGAATTGAAGCAGCTACATTGCCAGGAGATGGAGAGTATGTTGAAGGGGTCTCATACTTTATACCTGATCAAGAAGAAAGTAAAAAGTTAGTAGAGATGATGTTTACTGAACATAGATCCGTTGAAAACATAGAAGATTATAATGATGAAATAAATTAAAATATCGGGAGGTAATTTAGTGAAGGATATTGATAAGAGAGTATCCATTATTGCAAAGGCATGTAACGATAAAAAAGGATTTGATATAAAGGTATTAAATCTAAAAAAATTAACAACTATTGCCGATTATTTTATAATTGCAAGTGGAAATTCTACTACCCAGGTAAAAGCCATTACAGATGAAATCGAACAAAAAATGGAGGAAGCTGGGTTCTACCTACAAAACAAAGAAGGTCATAGGAGTGCTAGATGGGTGCTGTTGGATTTTGGGGATATAGTTACCCATGTATTTCATAAAGAGGATAGAGAATTCTACAATCTAGAAAAACTATGGGCTGATGGGGAAGAATTAGTTTTAGATGGTATCCTTTAATCTTATGGATGAGGTTAAATAGTCTATATAAATCTATTCTAATATAAGGAGGGGTAATATATGGCATTAACACCATTATCAACCAATAAAGCACCAGGGGCCGTAGGTCCTTATTCCCAAGGTATGAAGGCTGGCAATATGGTATTTACATCGGGACAACTTCCCATGGTACCTGAAACAGGAGAATTATTAAAAGGGGATATAAAAAAGGAAACAAAACAATGTTTAGAAAATGTACTAGCAGTATTAGAAGCAGGAGGAGCTAAATTAGAGGATATAGCTAAGGTGAATATATTCATAACCAATATGGATGATTTCCCAGCGGTAAATGAAGTATATGGGGAGTACTTTAGTGAACACAAACCTGCCAGAGCCTGTGTCCAAGTATCGAGACTACCAGCTGGCGCTGATGTAGAAATTGAAGCTATAGCAGTATTATAAGATAAAAAAAGTTTTGCCCAAGGGCAAAACTTTTTTTATCTTATATGTCCATCCATTCTATAAATGGATCTCCTTCTTCTCCTCTTTCGCCTCATCTTTAATATATGTAGTCTAATCAACACTATACCGATGAGTAAGATTCCTAATCCATACCATTTACTAGGCATTTTATCGGTTATCTTTGATGTCATGTTTTTTTCAATATTCAATGTAGATATAATGTTTGACTCTGCCAATAGCTGATCCTCTAGATAATACGTTACTGTACCTAGGGCTTGTCCTTTTTTTATTGGAGCTTCGATGGATTCATTCAAGGATATAACCCTTTCTATATTGTCTGCACCACCTTTTGGCACACAAGCAAATAGATCCCTTTCAATAGCCCCTTCAACTGTAGAGCTTATACCATCTGAGACTTGAATATTATCCACAACTTGTCCCTTAGTAGCTATATTGACCTTTTTATAATTATCAAATCCATAGTTAAATAATTGGTGAATATCTGAAAAAACTTCTCTACCGTTGGCTTTCAAAACCACTGCAATTAGATTCCTATCTCCTCTTGTAGCTGAGGCTACTAGACAATTCTGAGCAGCAACGGTATAGCCTGTTTTAATGCCGGTAGCTCCTTCATATTTGATGGGAATACTCTCTCCATCCACATCAATTTTTCTACTGCTATAGAGCAATCTATTGTTAGAGTTTAGATACCTAGTCTCATCCTTTTTATTGGTTTCAGGTATCTCATAATGATAATTAGCCACTATATCTCTGAACTTAGGATTTTCCATGGCATATTTAGCCATCAAGCTTAAATCATAGGCTGTAGTTATATGGTCTTCATGGGTTAGCCCGTTGGGATTGACAAAGTTGGTATTTAAAGCCCCCAATTCCCTAGCCTTTTCATTCATTAGGTCAACAAACTTATCTATATCTCCTGAGATATGCTTTGCAATGGCCAAGGCAGCATCGTTGGCGGACTGAATCAACAAAGCATAGAGTAGATCTTCAAAGTTTAACCTTTCCCCAGGTTCCAAGGCTATATGGCTTCCATCGGTTAGCTGTACTATTTCATCATCAATGGTAACCGTGTCATCCATATGACCTAGTTCTATAGCCAATATACCTGTCATTATCTTGGTAGTGCTTGCAGGATATAATTCCATATTAGGATTTTTCCCAAATAAAATTTGCCCTGTATCCCCATCTATAAGTATGGCAGATTCTCCAGAGAGATTTAAATCATCTGCAAAGGATATATTATATGTAGCTAATAGTAGAACTAAAATGAGTGATACAACTCTTTTCAAATAAAATCCCTCCTTGGTTGATTAAAAGTTTGAAAATTTTCATTTAATTTAAAGTATATCAGAAATACAGCAAATTTTTAATAGAAAAGATAGATTTTTTCTTAAAAAAGAGGATTTTTCCCTAAAAAGTAGAATATTTAAACAAATAAATACTTTTGGGGAAAGGATGATAGAATTATGAGGTTTTTTACTAAAAAGGACCAATTGATTATATTATCATTAATCCTAGTCATAATTTTCATATCCACTTTTAATCTTTTCAATAAAAAGGTCCTACAAGCTAGGAAGGACGACCTAGACGATGATATAGATATAGAAGATATGTTAGAGGAACTAGAAGAAGATGATGAAACTCAAGAAACTGGCCCTATAATGATACATATTAGTGGACAAGTTCATAATCCAGGTATAATAGAACTAGAACTAGGATCTAGGGTAATAGACGCAGTAAATTTGGCTGGAGGATTGAAAAAAGATGCGGATTTAGATAGAATGAACTTAGCTAAAAAATTAATAGATGAAGAAAAGATATATATACCTGCGATTGGGGAGGAAGATATTCCTATTGAAGTTGCCAACTTGAATAGCTCTGATAATTCAGGAAATACTCAACCTAAAGTCAATATCAACACTTGTACCAAAGAAGAATTGATAACATTACCAGGTATAGGAGAGGTAACAGCTGGAAAAATTCTAGACTATAGGGAAGAAAACCTATTTAAGATAATTGACGATATTAAAAATGTCTCAGGTATAGGAGAAAAGAAATTTGAAGCCATTAAAGAATTGATAACGGTAAACTAAGGAGTGAAACAAATGGATATAAAATTAACACAATTAACCAAGAGTTCAGGATGAGCGGCCAAAATCGGTCCCGATGTATTGGCACAGGTTCTGTGCCATTTACCAAAAGTATCAGATGATAGATTAATAGTAGGATTGGACACCTCAGACGATGCAGCAGTTTATAAGATAGATGAAGAACTGGCTCTAATTCAGACCTTAGACTTCTTCACCCCAGTAGTAGATGACCCCTATGTATTTGGTCAAATAGCTGCAACAAACTCTTTAAGCGATGTATATGCAATGGGAGGAGAGCCAAAGTTGGCCATGAATATAGTATGTTTTCCTAACTGTTTAGAACCAGAGGTATTGGTTCAGATATTAAAAGGTGGACATGATAAAGTAAAGGAAGCCGGTGCTATACTGGTGGGAGGTCATACAGTAGAAGACGAAGAACCTAAATATGGATTATCCGTATCTGGGTTTGTACACCCTGACAAGGTCCTAGCAAATAATGGTGCAAAACCTGGAGACCTACTTATACTTACCAAACCTTTAGGCTCAGGAATTGTAAATACAGCAATAAAAGGAGGTATAGCAGATAAAACCTCCTATGATGAAGCAGTTAAGGTAATGAGTACCCTAAATAAATATGCCAAAGAAGCAGTTGATAAGGTAAAGGCAAATAGTATAACGGATATTACTGGATTTGGATTATTAGGACATGGTTTAGAGATGGCAGAAGGAAGCTCTGTAACCATAAAAATAGATCACAAGAATATTCCTCTAATATCTAATACCTTAGAATATGCAAAGATGGGATTGGTTCCTGCAGGAGCCTATGCCAATAGAGGGCATATAGGGGACAATATTAGATTTGAAGAAGGAATTCCAGATGAGATAAAGGATGTATTATTCGATCCCCAAACATCAGGAGGATTATTGGTGTCCGTCCCTAGAGAAGATGCAGACTTATTGCTAGAAGAACTGGCTAATACTCCAACCAAGTACGCATTGATTGGAGAGGTAGTTGAAAAGGAAGATCATTATATAGTAGTAGAATAATATAAAAGAGAGGGATTTTATGAGCAAAAACAAAAATTTATATACACTAATTCCTAAAGTAGATGAACTATTAGAAAATGCTAATATCCAAGAATTGCTAAACTCTATGCCTAGAAAAATAGTTGTAGATTCTATAAGAGAAGAGATAGATATCCTGAGAAAGGACATAAGAAAGTTATCCCTAGATGAGGAACAAATTATAGAAAGAAACAATAGATTATATGAAATGGTAATGGATAGAGCCAACAAAAAGAACTCCTATAAACTTAGAAGGGTTGTAAATGCTACAGGAACGGTAATTCACACCAATATTGGACGTTCCCTAATTAACGAAGAAATAATGGATAATGTAAAGGAAATAGCCACCAATTACTCCAATTTAGAATACGATCTAGAAAAGGGAGAAAGGGGCTCCAGATATAGCCATCTAGAAGATATCCTAGTAGAAATCACAGGTGGAGAAGCTGCTATGGTGGTCAATAACAATGCAGCAGCAGTAATGCTCGTATTGAGCACCATGGCTAAGGATAGTGAAGTCATAGTATCTAGGGGGGAATTGATTGAAATAGGAGGTTCTTTTAGAATTCCAGATGTAATGGAACAAAGTGGAGCCCATTTAGTAGCTGTAGGCACAACCAACAAGACCCACCTAGGGGATTTTGAAAATGCAATTACGGAAGAAACAAAAGCTTTGTTGAAGGTTCATACCAGCAATTATAGAATATTAGGATTCACTTCTTCGGTTTCAGCAGAAGAGCTATATACCCTAAAATCCAAATACAATATTCCATTGATTGAAGATCTGGGAAGTGGAGTCTTAGTAGATCTATCCAAATACGGTCTAGAATATGAACCAACGGTACAGGACTCCATAAAGAATGGAGTAGATGTGGTTACATTTAGTGGGGATAAACTCCTAGGAGGACCTCAAGCAGGAATTATAGTAGGTAAGAGGGAATACATTGAAGCCATGAAGAAAAATCCTCTAACTAGGGCTTTCAGAGTAGATAAGTTTACAATATCTGCCCTAGAAGCAACTTTAAGACTTTATTTAGATGAATCCATTGCTGTTGAAAAGATACCAACATTGAATATGCTATCCCTATCCATTGAAGAAATAGAGGAGAAAGCAAAAGTGCTATACGATCTATTAGCTGACAATATAGACTGTGAAAATTGTAAAATAGAGATAGTAGACGATTATTCAGAAGTAGGAGGAGGTTCTTTACCCCTAGAAAAGATGCCTACTAAATGTATCATGTTGACTCTAAACAATTTAAGTGTATCTAGATTTGAAAAAGCTTTACGGGAATATGATATACCCATAATTACAAGGGTATATAAAGATAGGATCTATATAGATCTAAGAACTATTAGAGAAGATGAATATAAAATAGTAGTAGATGGAATAAAACATAGTTTAAAAGAGATAGAGGGAGTAGATTAGATGAAACATATTATAGTTGGAACAGCTGGCCATATAGATCACGGTAAAACCACTCTAATAAGGGCATTAACAGGAAGAAGTACAGATAGATTAGCAGAGGAAAAGGAAAGGGGAATCTCCATTGAACTAGGTTTTACCTACTTCGATTTACCCAGTGGTAAAAGAGCAGGCATAGTAGATGTGCCTGGTCATGAAAGGTTCATAAAGAATATGCTAGCTGGGGTTATGGGAATGGATATAGTATTATTGGTAGTAGCGGCAGATGAAGGGGTAATGCCTCAAACCAGTGAGCATTTAGCTATATTAGATATCCTAGGAATTGACAAAGGTTTTGTAGTCCTAACCAAATCCGATTTAGTAGAAGAAGAGTGGCTAGAATTGGTAAAGGAAGATGTACGGGAGAATATGGAAGGCACCTTCCTCGAAAATGCTCCAATTATTCCTGTATCCTCAACTAAAGGAACAGGTATGAAAGAGGTAACTAAACTAATAGATGAAATAGCTCTAGAAATAGAAGA
>JAAYRD010000016.1 GCA_012518955.1 Tissierellia bacterium
CCCCTATCAACCTAGGGGACTAGATGGGAAAAAGACATTTGGTATAATAGAAATTAGCCAGGATGTATTGGGAACAATAGTTGAAGTAGACTCTAAAAATTAAGCAAAAAAAACATGAAAATTATATTGACAGAAGGAAGATTACCTGCTATAATCTTATATTGTCAGCTGTTATTAAAGAATAGTTGAACATTTAGGAGGATTGGGCGGGTGTAGCTCAGTGGTAGAGCACTGGCTTCCCAAGCCAGCTGCGAGGGTTCGATTCCCTTCACCCGCTCCATATAGGCACCTATAGCTCAGTCGGATAGAGCAACGGACTTCTAATCCGTGTGCCGGGGGTTCGAATCCTCCTAGGTGCGCCAGATTTAATGACAAATATGGTGGATATGGCCTAGTTGGTTAAGGCGCCAGATTGTGGCTCTGGAGATCGTGGGTTCGAATCCCATTATCCACCCCATTTTTATGTTAAAACACGACCCATTAGCTCAGGCGGTAGAGCACCTGACTTTTAATCAGGGTGTCCGGCGTTCGAGTCGCCGATGGGTCACCATTTATATGCGGGAGTGGCGGAATTGGCAGACGCGCTAGACTTAGGATCTAGTGTCATTAGACGTGGGGGTTCAAGTCCTCTTTCCCGCACCACATAAAGTTGGCGAAAGCCAATTTTTTTATATTTATCTATACTTTCTATTTGACCACAGGTCAAATTCCATTTATAATAGTATTGTAATCGAATATGCACCCGTAGCTCAACTGGATAGAGTAGCTGGCTTCGAACCAGTTGGTTGGGGGTTCAAGTCCCTCCGGGTGTACCAATCCAAAAGACAAGTAGAATTCTACTTGTCTTTTTTTGAAAATATTTATAGATACTAGAATTAGAGGTATATTAATTAATAAAGAGGGTGATTTTATTGCTAGACATAGCTTTACTAGGATGTGGCGGAAGTATGCCAATTCCCAATAGATTTTTAACTTCCCTACTTATAAAGTATAAAGGAAGAAAGATTTTAATAGATTGTGGAGAGGGAACTCAAGTTTCTATGAAGATATTGAAATGGGGCTTTAAATCCATAGATATAATATGTATAACCCATAGACATGGGGATCATATTTTAGGATTGCCAGGGCTTCTCTCCACTATAGGAAATAGCGGTAGAACAAAACCTATAACTATAATAGGTCCTAGAGGTATAGAAGCTATAATAAAAGGGCTTAAATTAGCAGTGCCCAATATCCCTTTTCAAGTAGAAATAATCGAGGATCCCAAAGGCTTATTGGGAGTTAAAGTTTCATCAGAGGGAATGAAGGTTAAAAAAACAATCCATGAAGAATCTTACAATGATGATTTTGTAATCTCTACATTAGAGCTGGACCATTCTGTACCTTGCATAGGTTATAGTTTTTATATACCAAGAAGACCAAAATTTAATATAGATAAGGCTATCTCGAATGAAGTGCCAAAAGAATTATGGAAGAAGCTTCAATCTGGAGAAGTGGTAATATATGAGGGAAAAAGCTTTGAACCTAAAATGGTACTAGGAAAAGAAAGAAAGGGTATAAAATTAAGTTATATAATGGATACAAGACCTATAGATACTATTTCAGGTTTTATAAGGAATAGTGATCTATTTATATGTGAAGGAACCTATGGAGACGATGAGGATTTAGAAAAGGCTATAAAAAATAAGCATATGATCTTCAGAGAAGCGGCACAATTAGCATATGAAGGTGATGTAGATGAACTTTTAATAACTCATTTTAGTCCAGCAATGGATGAGCCAGAACTATATATAGAAAATGCTAAAAAAATTTTTTATAATACTAATATTGGACATGATAGACTTATAAAATCTATATCCTTTAAAGATGAATAAATATATTATACAACTTTATACAAACACTCTTCCTCATAAATACTTTTGGAAAACTATTATGAAGAAATGAGTGGTATAAACATATAAACTTCCTATAGATATTAAGAAAGGAGGAAAATAGATGGATCAAAAAATAAAAGAATTAGCAGATTTTATGAAGAGCTCAAGAAACACAGTGGTTATGACTGGAGCAGGAATGGATACGGAGAGCAATATTCCTGATTTTAGGAGTAAGAGTGGAATATGGAGAAAGGTGGATCCAGCTAAGGTTGCCCATATAGATACACTGTATAAAAATTATGATTTATTTCGTGAGTTCTATTGTTCTAGAATAACCAAATTATACAACATTAAACCTCATCCAGGTCATTATGTATTAGCTGATTTACAAGATAAGGGATATATACAAAGCATAGCAACTCAAAATGTATCTGGGCTTCATGCTATGGCGGGAAGTAAAAATATATATGAACTTCATGGTAATATAAGGGATATTAAATGTGATTATTGTAATCAACCTGGGACCATTAATCAAATATTGAAGAAAAAAAACTGTAGCAATTGTGGAAGAAAGGCTTTGAGGCCAGAAATAGTTTTATTTGGAGAACCTTTACCTGCTATAACTTGGAGAGATGCTACAGAAGATATAAAGAATTCAGAATTATTAATAGTTATAGGCACTAGTCTAGAGGTATATCCAGTAAATCAATTCCCGTATATGACAAAGGGGAAAACTGTATATATAAATTTAGAAGATGTTAAAGACTATGATTTTGATCTTAAAATAATGGGTAGGGCAGGAGAGATTTTAATCAAGTTAAAGGAGATCTTGCTATAATATATGAATATAAGTTCATATAAGGGAGCTTATGAAAAAAACCTTCCTATAATGGAAATCTAATAGAAAAGATTAAACAAATGACTATTAGGTGAATAGGATATAGGGAGGGGGTATGGCTAATGGTAAAGATTAGAGCATTAGAAAGAACAGGATTATTAATGTTTATATTTTTATTATTTTTTGCAAATATAGGCTTTGCAAATTCCATAACCAATGAAGATGTTTTGAGGAATTATGTAAGTAGCAAATATAATGGAAATATATTAGAACAAAGGAATACTCTATTAAGGTTTCAGGCGGAAAACAACTTGTTAGTAGATGGAATAATTGGAGCTATGACGGAAAAAGCATTAACCGAAGAACAGAAGGAAATAGTGGATATCATTCCTGAAGAAATTGAAGACAAAGGATGGTTTATAGTAATAAATAAAACTAAGAAGATATTAACAGTTTACAGGAATGGAAGAGTTTATAAAAAGTATCCGGTAGCTTTAGGAAAAACTAATACCCCCACACCTAGTTATAAATTTACCATAACAAATAAAGCTAAGAATCCTTATTGGAACGGCATGGGAGGGAAATTTAAACCTATCAAAGGTGGTGCTCCCAATAACCCACTTGGGAAAAGGTGGCTAGGGCTTACTGGAGGTAAATATACAGGCTATGGAATCCATGGTAATTCTAATCCTTATTCTATCGGGCAAAATATTTCTGCAGGATGTATTCGAATGATAAATGAAGATATAGATGAACTATTTAAATATATACCCATTAGAACGAATGTATGGATTGGAACGGAAGAACAACTTGAAGAGTGGGGCATTAAACAAGATATAGAATACAAGAAGATTAAAAAAATTTGCTGTATAAGAGGGCAAGTTATGTAAAAGTTTTAGGACCATAGTTTTTTTAAAAAACTATGGTCCTAATGATATATCTATACTTTGTATTATTGAGCATTAAGCTCTATTATCTTAACAATCACTTCAGTAGCTTTTTCCATAGCAAATACAGGGATATATTCAAATTTACCATGGAAGTTATGACCTCCAGTAAATATATTTGGACAAGGCAATCCCATATAGGAGAGTCTTGAACCATCAGTACCTCCTCTTATAGGGCTAATATCAGGTTGGATATTGAGTTCCAACATAGCTTTTTTAGCAAGATCTATGATTTCCATTACTGGTTCTATTTTCTCCTTCATATTATAGTAGGAGTCTTCTATATTAAGTTGAATAATATCATTATATTTATAGTTTAAAAACTGTACTGCTTTTTTCATAGTCTCTTTTTTATTTTCAAATTTTTTCATATTATGGTCTCTAATTATATATGTTATATCGGTTTTTTCTACAGAACCATTAAATCCAACCAAATGATAGAACCCTTCATAGTTCTCGGTATATTCAGGTCTTTCATTTACTGGTAACATAGAATTTAATTCCATGGCGATTAGCATGGAATTAACCATCATGTTTTTAGCGGTGCCAGGATGGATATTTGTCCCTTGGATGCTTATATTGGCGGTGGCAGCATTGAAGTTTTCATATTCTAATTCACCAATAGGGCCTCCATCTACAGTATAAGCAAAATCAGCGCCGAATTTTTTGACATCAAAACAATCTGCTCCTCTTCCTATTTCTTCATCAGGAGTAAAAGCTATTTTTACATCTCCATGAGGAATATTCGGATTATGGATTAAAAATTCTATGGCAGTAATTATTTCAGCAATTCCCGCCTTATTATCTGCTCCTAATAAAGTAGTACCATCAGTTGTAACTATTGTTTCTCCTATGTAATTCTTAATATCTGGGAAATCTTCTACCGCTAGCACTATATTTTCTTTTTCGTTTAAAACAATATCTTGACCATTATAATTTTTAACTATTTTTGGCTTTATATCCTTACCGGACATATCTGGACTGGTATCCATATGAGCGATAAATCCAATGGTAGGAACTTCTTTTTTAATATTTGAAGGGAGTGTGGCCATCACATACCCATTATCATCAACGGAAACATTCTTAAGACCTATTTCTTCTAATTCTTTACCTATACTTTTAGCAAATGTTAATTGATTCTTAGTGCTAGGTACAGTTGTTGAACTTTCATCTGATGTGGTTTCAAATTTAATATAATTTAAAAATCTGTCCAAAACTTTAGTCATATAAAATCCTCCTTGGTATTTAAGCATTATAAGTTTAATTACATTATAACATAATTATATGAAATATAAGAATTTGGGAGAAAAAATGGTATTGGTTAGATTGGGCTGAATAAAAGTAGAAGATATAATTACATACTTATTCTACTTTTATCCAAAAAACAAATTTAAAAATTTTCCCAACCTGTTAATAATGTTGATCATAAGATTACATAATATTATAAACAATTAATATTACAATTATTGCTACTAAAATGCCTAATAACCAATATAAAGTCTTTTTACGTACAAAAAAGAATTTCAATAAAACCACCCCTCATTAATCATGGTATTATAATGTATTTGAAATTTATAGAATTTATGCTATCATTTTAGTTTTAAGGTTTTAATTGTTATTGAGTAGTGGTATATTATAGATAGAGGCTGAAGGAGGAGATGTTGTTGGCAATAAAAATATTAACCGATAGTGGTTGTGATTTACCAAAGGATATTCTTGAAGAATATAATATAGACTTACTGCCTATTATTGTTATAGATGATGAAAAAGAATATCTAGATGGTAAAACCATAGACCCTAAAGAAATATACGATAATATGAGAGATGGAAAATCCTATAAAACTGCACAAATAAGTCCTAAAATGTTTCAGGAGAAGTTTGAAGAACTGGCTAAAAAAGGAGAAAGTGTAATTTATGTAGCTTTTTCATCAGGACTCTCGGGTACATATCAGACTTCTTTATTAGTTTTAGATTCACTAAAGGATGAATATCCTAATATGGATATTCATATAGTTGACTCTAGGTCTGCATCTTTAGGTTTTGGATTGTTGGTATATAAAGCTGGCAAAATGGCTAAGGAAGGAAGAAGTAAGGAAGAAATACTAAGGATGTTAGATTTTTATGTAAATAATATTGAACATATATTTACCGTAGACGATATTGAATATCTATTTAGAGGTGGAAGGGTTAGCCGAACCAAAGCTTTTGTAGGAGGTTTATTAAATATTAAACCTATTTTAGACGTTCCAGACGATGGCACACTACGACCATTGGAAAAAACAAGGGGTCGGGGCAAGGTGTTAAAACGAATGTTGGAGATAATGGATGAACGGGGAGGTACAGGAGACTTAAAAAATCAAACTATTGGAATTAGTCATGGGGATGACATAGAAACAGCTATGAAATTGAAAGCTATGATAGAAGAAAAATATGGTTGCACTGATTTTATTATAAATACTATAGGCGCCGCCATAGGTGCTCATTCTGGGCCAGGTACTTTAGCTCTTTTCTTTTTAAATGAAAAATATGAAGATTAATAATGAAAAAGGGTATGGACAAACTCAATCAATAGTAGTATAATAAATAATGTTGATTGAGTAAGCACCTTTAGCTCAGATGGTAGAGCAACTGACTCTTAATCAGTGGGCCCAGGGTTCGAGTCCCTGAAGGTGCACCACAACCAAAGCCCCATAACTATAATAGTTATGGGGCTTTTTTATTTATAAAAAATTTGCAAGTAGTTTAGCATCTTCTGCCAAATCCACCACAGAAATCACCATTAGTGAACAAGATTACTAACAGTAAAAAGAAAAAAAGTAAGGAACTATCGTTATCGCAACAATCTCTATCCCTTCTTCTACCAAATAGATCTCCACCGTGAACTTCAGTCATAGTTTACACCTCCTAAATATTATACGGGTTAGTATATAGGCAAGACTTAGGATAAGATAAGCCTTTCCTAAACCCTAGTATATATTATGAGGTAACTGGTAAAATGTTAATACTTAAAGTTAATTTTAAAATAATAGAAAAGGGGAAAAATAAATTTAATGTTCTTATAGATGAGTCAAAATTTAGAAATTTACGAGATGAAGAACTCGTTTGATTCTGGATACTACTATACTAAAATGGGTATATAGCATATAATAATAGAAAAGAGATAGGGTGATTTTGTGAAGGTAGTAGCAGCTTTTTTTGATATCGATGGAACTCTCTTTAGAAATTCTTTGATGATCCAACATTTTAAAAAGTTAATTAAATATGAGGTTATTGATCCTTCCTTATGGTATAACAAAATAAAACCAGTATATGAAGAATGGGAAAAGAGGTATGGAGATTTTGAACATTATCTAGAAACTTTAGCAGAAGTATATATACAAGAACTAAGAGGGGTAAATAAATCCTATATTGAATTTATTGCATCCCAGGTTATTAATGTAAATGGAGATATGGTATATAAGTATTCCAGAGATAGAATACAATGGCATAAATCCCAGGGACATAAAGTGTTTTTTATATCAGGAAGTCCTGATTTTCTTGTATCCAAGATGGCAGAAAAATATGGAGCTACAGAGTATAGGGGAACCGTATATATAGTAGACCGAGAAAATAATTTTACAGGGGATATAATTAGAATGTGGGATTCAGAAAACAAGCAAAAAACACTGGATGAATTCTTAAATGTTTATGATATAGATTTGGAAAAAAGCTATGCTTATGGAGATACAACTGGAGATCTGTCCATGTTAAGGATGGTAGGTAATCCTATTGCCATAAATCCAAATAGAGAATTGTTAATGAGCATTAGAGATGATAGGAATCTTTTAAAAAATACGGTTATAATAGTAGAGAGGAAAGACTTAATATATAAATTAAAAGCGGATGTAGATATTTTATAGCTTGAAAACTAACTAATAAATATTAAAGAACCCTCAGCATTGAGGGTTCTTTAATATTTGTTAACCATTGCTTTTTTTATTATCATTTTTGTTTTGAGACTTGTTCTTGTTATCCTTTTTATTCTTGTTAACATTCTTTTTATTTTTATTGTTAGCCATTTTTTTCTGGTTTAAGTATCAAACCAGGAAATTCACCACCTTTCATTCTTTTGTATTACTAAAGATTTATTATCTTTAATATTTTCCTCTGTAGGTAGTATTCCTCATTTTACAAAAAATAATATAGAATCTTAAAAAAATATAAAAAATAGTCTATTTAAGAAAATATTTATAATATATGGAACTGAAATATAATTATTTAACCCTTAATGTTAAGCTTAACATTAAGGGTTAAATGGCTTATTAATTAGTTTAACTAAGGTTAATGTAGTACATTAACCTTAGTTAGTTAGCTTTTCCAACTCAATCAAGAATCTAGAAGGATTAACTTTTTTATCATTTCTATTATTTAATGTAATCAGGCTTAAATGTTCTTTTGCCCTCGTCATTCCTACATAAAAAAGCCTTCTTTCCTCTTCTAAAGTTTCTATATTCCCTTTGTCATAGTCATCAATGCTATTTGCATTGGGGAAGTCACCTTCGATTAAATCTATGATATAAACATTTTTAAACTCCAGGCCTTTTGCAGAATGTATAGTGGATAGATTAACTCCATTTTTAATATTTTTAGATTGAAGGGTAAGGTATTTTAAATATTTTATTCGTCCAATTAACTCATTTAGATCTTTAGTTTTAGAAGATATCATTTTTAGGAAATATAGGATATCTTTTAATGAGTCTAAGGTATGTCCAAATTTCATACAGCTTTCTCTTAAGTAGTCTCCATACTTTAGTTTTTCATCTATGTAATGAATTCCTTTATGGGGATCCATTTTAGATAGTTTTTTAAAGTCCAACTTCAATTCTAGGAAATTCTTTTTATAAAACCTATTGATTCCCGGTAGTTGTAAAAGTCTATCAAATACAGGAATATTACGGTCTAATGTTTTTATGTAACTAATCTGCCTATTGGATATGAATCCTTTCATTTTAAAGAATATATTCTCAAGGTATTTTATGTTTGAAGGTTCTTGGGCTAAAAATAAAAAGCTTAAAATATCCTGTACTATCCAGTGATTAAAAAAGTTGATTTTAATATCTTTCATGTGAAAAGGAATTTTGTTCCTTTCTAGATATTCTATTACCCCAATGGCAGACATATTGTTTCTATATAGAATAGCTGAATTTTTATAATCTTTTTTTGAAATAAGTTCATCTATCAGATATTGATATTGGTCTTCTGCTTTCTTTAATTTAATTATATTTATGGGCTCAATAAATAAGTTTTCAGTAAATATATTTTTATTATATCTTAATTTATTTTGTTTAATGAATTTATTGGATACAGAAACTATATTTTTAGAAGAACGATAATTTTGTTCCATATAAAATAATTTTATATTTTCATATACTTTATTGAATTCAAACAAACCTTTTGGATAGGCTCCTCTAAATCCATATATGGATTGATCATCATCTGCTACAATGAATAGGTTGTTTTTCGGATAGCTTAATGTTTTTATAATTTCCATCTGGACTTTGGAAGTATCCTGTCCTTCATCTACTTGTATATAATCGTATCTACTCCTATATTTATGAAGTAGGTATCTATCCTTTTTAAAGATCTCCAATGACATAGTAAGCATATCATCAAAGTCTATTAAATTATTTATTTTTTTATATTGTTCATAGGTATTGAAGATCTCTCCAAAATTTTTTATATTTATTTTATTATTAGACAGAAACTCTTCTGGAGTTATAAGCATATTTTTTATATATCCTATGGAATTAATGAGATTCTCTAGCTTTTCTTCAGTAATATGGTTATTATTTTTAGAATAATAGATATTTGTTAATATATTATATTTATTTGGCTCTTTTTTGTTGTCTTCAATAAGGCTGAATCTAGTCCTATTTTTATATGCATATTCTCGTATCAAATTATAGGCAAAGCTATGAATAGTAGAGAAATGAACGGGTATATTGGATATGTCCCCATAAAGGTTATTAAATCTATCCTTCATATCCTTAGCTGAAGCCCTACTAAATGTAATCGATAATATTTTTTCAGGACTAATATTTTTATTGAGAATTAGATTGGCAGTTCTATGGATCAAAACAGTAGTTTTACCTGCTCCTGGCACCGCTAGTACCAAAGCAGGTCCGTTGAAATGGGATATAG
>JAAYRD010000117.1 GCA_012518955.1 Tissierellia bacterium
TAAAACAATATTATTATAAATATAAGGAACAAATAAAAGAACATATACTAGGCGAGGAAGTATTTCAGGTAGAGGAAACCTATGATTATATCATAAATAAGATGAAACAAATTATGGGGCATATGGGACTAGAATATGAGAGTAGATTATGGCAGATGCGTATTGAAAACAATGCTACCAAGATACTCAACTTTGTGAAGGCTGATTTAGACAGGTTGTCCAAATTAAAGAAAAAAGCTATACCTGTAGATTTTGAGATCGACTTTGGAAGAAATGATTCTTTCGAAATAAATATAGGGGATTTTAAAATTCCATTTGTAGGGGCAATAGATAGAATAGATAAATATTTAGATGAAGACAAATATATATTAATAGACTATAAAAACAGTGTCTATGGTGCTAGGGATATAGACGATATGAAAGCTGGTTTAAGCTTACAACTTCCAATATATATTTTATCCCAAAAGGATAAAAATATTGTAGCTGGTATATATGGGATAATCTCTAATGGAGAATTTAAAGTAAGAATAGGTAATGTAGATGAGAAGCATTTGATAACCAGGGGGAACAAAGGAGCCATAACCAAAATAGAATTGGAGGATCTGCTGGATAAGAGCAAAAATATAATAAAATCCTATATGCATTCTATTCATGAGGGGGATTTCTCTGTTAATCCCAAGGAGTGTTCACCATTTTGCATATATAAGAACATATGTAGATATGAAGAAAAATTGGAGGTGGAATAAATGAAGAATACAGAACAACAGGAATTAGCTATCACCACCATTGATGAAAATATTGCTGTAAATGCAGGAGCAGGAACGGGAAAGACAAAAGTCCTTACTGAAAGATATGTATATATATTGGAAAATGGGAGATTGGAGAAGAATAAAGAGGTAGAATCCATAGTTGCTATCACCTTCACTAAAAAAGCAACTCAAGAAATGAAGGAAAGGATTAGGGAAGAGATAAAAAATCGGTTTCCCTTAGGAAATCAATGGAGAAGATATTATAAGGACATGGAAAAGGCTAACATATCCACCATACATAGCTTTTGTAGCAATATATTGAGAGATAATGCCCTAGAAGCAAATGTGGATCCAATATTCAATGTACTTGATGGAGATGAAGGTGACTTGCTATTAGAGGAAATCATATTAAAATTAGTTTTCAAAGGCATTGAAGAAGATGAAAATATATATAATATGGTTAAGGTTTTCAATAAAGATGATTTGACAAATGTAGTTGAAGAAGTAAAAAGCATATATTATGAAATTAGAAATACAGGTTATTCCTTTGGAGAAGTAAAGAAGGTGACTTTAGATACTATCGATAGTATTGAGGTTAACTTAGAAAAAATTCAGCATATAAAAGATAAATTTATCTATTTGATGGATAATTCTAGAAAAAACTCCAAGGTATATAAATTAAAGGATGATCAAATCTGGATTGATTTCTATAATGACTCCTATGATAAAGATGACCTAATCCCTATTTTGGAACATCTGTACGATAATATTGGCACCAATGCTAAGGAAAAAGAAACTATTGAAGAATTAAAGAGCAAAATCAATAGAATATTTCTTATTAAGGAAAAGGAATATAGATGGTTATATAAGACATTGTTAGATTTATTAGTTCAGGTAGATGAACAATATTCTAAAGTTAAGGATGAACAGGGAGTATTGGATTACGATGATTTACAGATTTTAGTCTTGAAACTACTTGATAATAAAGCTATTAGAAAAAGGTATCAGAAGAAGTTCAAATATATTATGGTAGATGAATTTCAAGATACCAATGAATTGCAAAAAAAGATCTTTTACAAACTGTGTACCAAAGATGAAATTTTAGATAGATCAAATCTTTTTATAGTAGGAGATCCAAAACAATCCATATATGGGTTTAGGGGAGCAGACTTGGAAGTTTTTTATGATGTAATGGAGGATATAGAAAGGGTATCAGGAAAGGAAACCATTACCCTAGATAAAAATTTCAGAACCGTAGATACTATACTAGATTTTATAAATGGATTGTTTCAAAAGTTAATGACCAATAAATATACTCGCCTAACAAACCATCATGAGTCTCAAAACAAAATAGATGTAGAGATATTGGAAAAGAAGGATTTAGAAGTACCAGATAATATAAATGATAGTGATTATCATAGGCATTATGAGAGCAGGTTGATAGCTAGTAGGATAAAAGAATTGGTAGACGATGAAACCTTTGAATATGGCGATTTTGTATTATTATTTAGGTCTACCACATCGGTTCATATATATGAGGAGGCCCTAAGAGAGTATGATATACCCTATTATAATATAAGTGGCAGAGGATTTTATCAAAGTCAAGAAATAATAGATATTATAAATGGATTGAAGGCCATAAGCAATAGGTACGATACCATATCCACCATAGGTTTTTTAAGAAGCCCTATGATAGGCCTTTCAGATAGAACAATATATTGGCTAGTAAGGTATAAAGAAAACAATATACTAGAAACTATGGATAAGGATATACCTCATATAGAGGAAAGGGAAAAAAACAATATATTAAAAGCTAAAGGGATCTTACATGAGTTGATTATAAAAAAAGACCTATACGGAGTTAATGATCTACTAAGAAGACTTATAGACAGAACCTACTACTTGGAAACACTTTTACTCCATAGAGGAGGAAGACAATCGGTGGCAAATGTTTATAAGCTTTTAGAAATAGCTAAAGACTTTGATAAAAGTATTGCTGGGTCTTTAGAAGATTTTATAGATTATATGGATACACTAGAGGATAGAGATGAATCTCAGGCCAAGATTGAATCTGAAGATGCCAATGTGGTAAAGATAATGACTATACATAAATCTAAGGGACTCCAATTTCCTGTTGTAATAATACCACAGATGTCTAGAAGGTTTAACCATCAGCAGCCCTACGCGTTGTTTAACAAGGAGAAGGGAATTGGCTTAAAATATGATAATGCGGCCATTCTTTATGAGAAGATGAAGGAAGAAGTAGCTCAGAAGGAAGATGAAGAAAATAAAAGAATATTATATGTTGCAATGACTAGAGCAAAGGAAAGGTTGATAGTTGGAAATCAAGGTAGGAATATTGGATTTAAAAAGATGATAAAGGATTTAATAGATGTAAATCAAATTAGCATTATAGAAGATATAAAGGGCTATGAAAATCTAAATAAGCCTGTAAAAGTAATACATGAGGATTTACTTAAGTCTAAAACATGTAATCATGAGGCCTTTCCTTTGGTAGGGAAGATTTCAAGCTATGATCAGAGAACCTTTTCTAGCTTTAGCATATCCCAATACATGGAATTCAGTCAATGTAGGAGACGTTTTTTCATGGGATATTATAAGAGATTACCTTTTGAAAATATTAGGAAAGAAGAGACTATTGAAAGGGATTTAAATGACATTAAAAGATTGAGCCCTACTACTAGAGGAAATATAGTTCATGGATTTTGCGAATACTACAGGAAAGGAATGGAACCTAGAAGTTTAATGAAGAAGATAGTTAGCTCTTTTGGTATGGAATATAGCTTAGAGATAGAAGAGGAATTAAACCCTTATATAGAAAATTATTTAAAGCATTATAGGGAAGATTATACCAGTTTTTATATAGAAAAGAGTTTTTATTTAAAGGTTGGAGATAATTATATAAATGGTATTATAGATAGAATAAATATAAAAGATGGAAAAGCGGAGATAATAGACTTTAAGACCAACCGAGTTTATAATAAGAAGAATTTACTGAGGATATATGAACCACAATTACAACTATATTCCTATGCCTTTCAAAAAATAAGTAATATGGAAGTAAAAAGTGCTAGTATTCTATTTTTGGAAACTGGGGAATTGGAAGAAGTGGATATTAGTAAAAGAGCTTTGAAGGAAAATTATGAAAATATAAAAAGGTTTATTCAGTTTGTAACAACGCATAATTCCATTGAACAGTATGAAAAGAGTACAAATTGTGAAAGTAATTGTAAATATAATATATTATGTAATTTAGAATAGATGAATTAAAGAGCAAAAGGGACCATTATCGGCTACCTTAGGGTACTCAGATTAAGGTAGAGTCCAGATAGATTGAATGAGG
Organism: Tissierellia bacterium; assembly: GCA_012518955.1. Lineage (GTDB taxonomy): Bacteria > Bacillota > Clostridia > Tissierellales > Tepidimicrobiaceae > DUNJ01. Next base: position 4,114 of record JAAYRD010000117.1, read on the forward strand.
TGTTTTAATTGCTATTAATGGGAACATTATTTTTATTATTAGGGTTTTTTATTATATTTAGTGAAAGATATACTATTGAAAAAATTGATAATAAAAGAAATATGGTAAGAAAGACGGTTAAAAAAAACCATGATACTTTGAGCAGATATAAAGCATTATTGAGTATATTTTCAATAATTTTAGGTGTATTTTGTATTGCAAATTATATTATCTTTTAAGGAATGTTCATGATGAAGAAAAATGTTCTAATCATAATATTAACCCTAATATTGTTTCTTTTTATTAGCAACAACTCCTATGGGATGGATGAAAAATCTATTGTAGTTATTTTGGACCAATTGAGCTTAGATGATGTGGAAAAGATACTTCCAGATGAGAAATATGGAATAGGATTTATAAATTTAAAAACTAGAAGTCCCTATTCTTCTGAAAGCTTATATTTTTCCATGGCAATGGGCAAAAAGGTTGGTGTTGGGTCAGACCATTATAAAGGCCTTTATAAGGATATGGATAGAACTATAAATATTGCAGGATTTAAGGATATGCTAGAGGATTTATCTGGAAAAAACCATGTAAAAGTAGATCTACTAGGAAGCAAATTAGGAGATAAAGGTATCTCTTATATAGGGGATAGTTCTTCAGCTATTCTTGGAGCAAATAATGATGGCAAGATGAAATCTGGGGAAATAGAGATAAGATATGATGGAAAGTGGCTAATAGAAAAGACAAAGTATCATCTATCCAATTCAAATATCCTTATACTATCCTACGATATGGAAGGAAGTAAAGAGCGATTTAATATTTTAGAAAAGTATATTAAGGAGTTGGAGGATGCTAATATTATAATAGTTCCTACAAATGTTTCTCGAAGCATGAGGTATATAATAAATAAAAGCCTAGTACCTATAATCTATATAAATGGAGATAGTGAAGGTATGGTTCAAAGCCTTTCAACCAACAGAGAAGGATTTATAACCCTAGAAGATATATCAGTAGAACTCCTTGCTAATAATGGAGGGAAAAGTCCTCTAGCCATAGGCAATAGAATAGAGATAGCACAACGACAAAACAATCTTTTCCATGCTAGGAGCATATTTAAGAAAACTATAAACATGATGATTATAGTATATATATTTCATGGTATA
>JAAYRD010000017.1 GCA_012518955.1 Tissierellia bacterium
ATATCTGCCATAGAATTAAAGGCTTTATGCAATATTTTCGATGTAGATATAAATGAATTTTTCCCTGAAGAAGAATCAGAAGATCTAGTAACTTTCTTTAGAAAGAGAAACGCCTCAAAGAATACCTTAAAAGAGATTGCCAAGCTGCAGAATATGGTAAAAATTTTTATGAAACATGAAAAGATATATAAAGAAGAACTAAAGTCATAGGATTCAGGGAGAAGGTGAATTTTTTGAGAGATGATATAAATATTCCAGAGGAATTATTTAGACTGAAGATGAAAGAGTTGGCAGAAGAGGTAAGGATGAAATTTGCTAAGAAAGGAATCTCAGATATATTTGAGATTCTTTCGGAAGTAGCATTTTTGATAAGAAAGCCCCTGGACATAGAAGAGCTTTCAGGTTTTATTACCTATTTTGATAATAGTTTTATTGTATATCTAAATAGCAATTTTACTCTAGGCCATGAACGATATACAGCAGCCCATGAGCTATATCATATTATATATAATGAAGATATTTTGAAAAAAGAAAAAGTTTTTCTAGATAAGGAAATGCATAAAGAAGAAGAGGTAAAAGCAGATGTATTTGCTGCTGAATTTTTAATGCCAGAAGACTATGTAAAGGAAGTATTCTATAAGCTTGTAAACTTAGATAAAAACAAACTCCTACCTAAACACGTAGTTCGAATGCATAACTATTTTAAGGTAAGCTACAAAGCAATGCTTAAAAGACTCATTCAACTTAACTTGTGCTCATTAGATAAATATTTCCAACTTGTAGAAATTTGCTCCCTAGAAAATAAAGATAAACTCCAATCCTTAACAAAACAGGAAGGCTATCCAATAGATTTAATAATTCCATCTAGAAAAACCTATATACCCAAGGAGTATATTATATATGTAAAATCTAATTATGAAAATGGTAAAATATCCTACGAGAATATGAGGGAGAGTTTAGAATTTGTTGGATTGGATCCTATAGAATTTGGATACGAGAAAATATAAAAAATCAAAGCCTATTGACTAGGCTTTGATTTTTTATATTTTAAGGATAACCTACGTAACAAAAAGCCACGAACATACGAACTCTATTGACAAAATCCAGGCAATTATGTAACATATTATTACAAAGGTATAATATGTTTTCATTCCATGGGATTTGGAAGCAATGGAATAGGGTGTTGTAGAAAAATTTTAATACATTAAGGAGTGATAAAATGAAAAGATTAATTAACCTATTTTTAATTTTGATTATGGTTATGAATTTAACCATAGTAGGATGTGGCAAGAAGGAAACCAACCAATATGTACCAAACCTATTCAGGGAAGGAATATAATACCACTGTAATAATAGAGGATGTGGATACAGGGGATCAGATAAACAAAAAAGTATATCCAGACGACTTAGAAGAGTAAGGAAAATAAAAGGGGGATGGATTATGAAAATCAAGTTTAATGAATGGAATATAGGAGGAAAACTTATATTTATCTCCACCATTATAGCCATTATATCACTATTTATGAGTTGGGTAGATTTAGGGATAGCAAGTGTTTCAGGATTTCAGCAGGATGGATATTTGTTTCTAATACTATACATATATCCAGTTTACAAACTATTAAAAGGTACTCGGCTAAACAAAGTCATAGGTGTAATATGTAGTGCATTAGCAGTCATTTTTGGTATAGTATTTCTTAGTTCAAAAAGTGTAGATTTTTTTGGTAGCACGGTAAATGCTGCAGGAGCTGGATTATACCTTTTCATTGTAGCATCTATAGTATTGACTATAGGGATTATTAAATATGATGTGGTTGAGATGAAAGATATGGGTAGCGAAGCTTAGGTTATTACATGAGTTATTAGGAGGGATTATGTGAAAAAGTCAATATTAATACTTATTTTAATCATATCTATGTCATTAATAGGATGTAGTAGTGGAAAAATTGAAGAAACACCTGAAACTATTGCTGAGGAAAAGGCAAATGATGAAGTGGAAACAAAGGATGAAGAAATACCTATAAACCCTGAAGATATTATGCCTGAAATCACTATCTTGGAACCAGATAGCATCGGAACCGTATATATGGAGGCAAC